>NZ_JASHKY010000051.1:0-12853 GCF_030056935.1 Rhodococcus sp. IEGM 1302
GTAGGCGAGGTTGTCGATTCGGATCGGCGCGGCCGGAACCGGCTGCCCGACACCGTCGCCGTGGATGTCGTCCATTGTCATCCACGGAACCGGGCGGGGCAGTGATTCGATCACCGCTTCCGTCGTCACTCCGCGAGTGGCTCCGGAGTCGGTGAGCATGTGCAGAATGCGATCGGCGGGGTATCGCGGATCGACCGGAACAAACGCGGCGCCGGTCAAGGAAACGCCCCACAAGGCGACGATCGAGTCGATCGAGCGCGGAATCGCGATCGCCACAATGTCTTCGGCACCGATCCCTTCCGTGGTCAGACGGCGGGCAAGCGCCGATGCACGGGCGAAGAGATCTCGGTAGAGCACGGTGGTGTCACCGGATCGAAGGGCCACCGAATCGCCTGAACGGGTGGCGGTCCGCGTCAATATTTCGGCCAAGGTGCGCGAACTGGTCCACGCCGGACCTCGTACCGGCATCAGCGACGCCCGCTCGAGGGTGCTGAGGAAATCTAGGTCGTCGATCGCGGCGTCCGGATCTGCGGCGACGGCGCGGGCCACCGACTGCACACGCGCGGCGATCGTTTCCGCGGTGGCAATGTCGAAGAGCGCCTCGGCGAACCTGAGCGACCCGGTGATCTCGGTCTTCTCGGAATCGCCTGCCAGCAGGGTGAACTCGAGGTCGAACTTCGCGACGGACGGTTCGAGTGCTTGCGCTTCGAGATGCGCGTCGTGGACCGTGACCTGCGGCGAGACCACATTCTGGTGGTACGACAGCATGACCTGGAACAGGGGGTGTCGCGTAGTGGACCGGTCGAGATCGAGGGCGTCGACCAGCACCTCGAAGGGCAGCTCGGGGTGCGCGAAGGCGGCAAGGTCGCGTTCACGGACGACCTCGAGCAGGGAGGTGAACGACGCTCGGTGATCGACCGGCGTCCGAAGCGGTACCGAATTGACGAACATCCCGATCAGGGAATCCAGCTCGGGTCGCCCGCGGCCTGCCACCGGGGTGCCGACCACCACGTCGTCGGTTGCACCGAGACGCGCGAGAACAACCGCCAGGATCGCGTGTACGACCATGAACTGCGTCGAGCCACTGCGCCTCGCCAAGGCGGCGAGACGCTCCCCGGTCGCCGCGTCGATGACGATCGGCACCGATCCGACGGCGGTCGTGGAGACAGATCCGCGTGGGCGATCGACCGGTAGCAGTACCTCGTCCGGGGCACCAGCCATGGCAGTGGTCCAGAAGGTCAGTTCGCGGGCAGCCAGAGACTCCTGGTCGCCGACCTGTCCGAGCGAGTCTTGCTGCCACACCGCGTAGTCGGCGTACTGCACGTCGAGCGGTGTGAAAACCGGGGCGTCTCCGACGACGCGTGCGGAGTACGCCGCGACGAAATCTGCCGCAAAGGGAGTCAGGGACCAGCCGTCGAAGGCGATGTGATGGATGACGACGACCAGTACGTGAGCGCCGGCGTCCTCGCGCACCAGCATGGCCCGAATCGGCAGATCCGAACCGAGATCGAACCCACGCGCCGCGAACTCCGTCGTCGCCACGTCGACACCTTCGGATCCGCAGTAGCGCTCGACGGAGAACTGCACGTCGGAGAGCGCTCGGATGACCTGGCTCGGGCCGTCGGCGCTGTCGACGTAGATCGTTCGAAGCACCTCATGGCGTGCAATGACGTCCGTAAGCGCCTCCTCGAGTGCATCGCCGTGGATGTCTCCGGTGATGCGGATCGCGAACGGAATGTTGTAGACCGCGGACTGGGGGTCGAAGCGATTGACGAACCACAGGCGCTGTTGCGCGGCGGAGAGCGGTAGGCGGTCCGGCCGAGCACCGGCGCTCAGGGCAGGTCGATCGTCTGATGCTTCGGCGCTCGCCGCCAGACGTGCAGCGAGCGCTTCGACGGTCGGTGCTTCGAAGATCGAGCGCACGTCCACGGTGAGTCCCGTCGCTGCGCTCAACCGCGCGGACACCTGCGTCGCGACGAGCGAGTTGCCCCCGAGATCGAAGAAGCTGTCTCCAGCTCGGACCTCGGGTACGTCGAGCAGTGAAGCAAAAACGTCGGCAACGGTTCGTTCGAGTCCGGCCTCGGGTTCACGGCCCGTTCCGAGGATTTCGCGCGGTATCGGCGTCGGCAACGCTCTGCGATCGAGTTTGCCGACCGGAGTCAACGGAATGGCGTCGATCGGGGTGATCGACGACGGAATCATGTAGCGCGGCAGCGTGTCGGCGAGTCCCACGAACAGCGACTCGATATCAGCGTCGCCGCTCAGCAACACGTACGACGCCAGAGTGGTACCCGCGGCGGATTCGACGGGAATCGTCGTGGCGAACTGGACGAGGGGGGAATCCATCAGAGCAGCGTCGATCTCGCCGAGTTCGATGCGGAACCCGCGGATCTTGAGCTGATGATCGCTGCGGCTCACGTAGCGAAGGGTCAGGTCCTTGGTCCAGCGGACCAGGTCACCGGTTCTGTACATCCGGGCACCGGGCGTCGAGTACGGATGCGCGACAAACCGATCCGACGTCAGCGCGGGACGAAGGTGGTAACCACGTGCAAGGCCCGGCCCACCGATGTACAGCTCGCCGACGCCGCCGATCGGGACCGGTTGCAGCCGAGAGTCGAGCACCACGGCGTCGATTCCGCGGATGGGACCGCCGATGGTGATCGGCTCCCCCGGTGGGAGTGGGTCACTGATGGCAACCATGACAGTGGTTTCGGTCGGACCGTATCCGTTGTGCAGTCTGCGCCCGTTGCCCCAGCTCGAGACCAATTCCGGCGTGCACACGTCGCCGCCGACGACTACGCATTCCAGTGCCGTCACGCCCGCCGGATCGACGGTCGCCAGCGCAGCCGGAGTGATGAAGGCATGAGTGACCTCGTGGCTTCGGAGGAACTCGCTCAACGCCTCCCCTCCGTAGATGTCGGGAGGGGCGATCACCATCGTCGCGCCGGTCGAACCGGCGAGCAGTAGCTCGAGTACGGCGCCGTCGAAGCTCGGTGACGCAAAATGCAGAGTTCGCGACCCGGCGGTGATCCGGTACCGATCCTGTTGTTCGCGAGCAAGATTGGCCAAACCCGCGTGAGTGACGACGGTGCCCTTCGGCACTCCGGTCGAGCCGGAGGTGTAGATGACGTACGCAGCCGACGCCGCAGTGATCGACGCTGTTCTGTCAGCGTCGTCGATGGCAGCGTCGGAGTAGGCGGCACATTCTGCAACCGTGTCCGCGTCGCCGAGGTCGATCCAGACTGCGACGTTCCCACCGGCTGCCGGACCGGCCGCAACCTCGGCGGACCGAATTCCGATCCGCACACCTGAATCCGCGAGCATGTGCGCAACTCGATCTGCGGGATAACGGGGATCGACCGGGACGAAAACGCCACCGGCTTTGGTGACCGACCAGACTGCGAGCACGGAGTCGACCGATCGGGCAACTGCCAGTGCGACCGGTGTCTCGGGGCCGACGCCCAGGTCCATGAGGTATCGAGCGATCCGATTCGATCGACGCTCCAGCTCCCCGTACGAGAGTGAGCGCTCGGAGTCTTCGAGGGCGATCGCGTCGGGATACTTCCTCGCGGTGTCTCCGAGGATCTGCGCCAGCGTCGATTCGCCTACCGAAGCCACGCCGCGCCGCGGCAATATCGCGGCACTCTCCCGGGATCCGAGTACACGAAGATCACCAACCGGTGCAGTCGGTTCCGACACTGCCGATTCCACGAGGGTCACGAAGTTTCGCGCCAACGCTTCGACGGTCGCGCTGTCGAACAGGTCGGTGGAATAGGTGAACGTGGCATCGATCCCAGCTGCGGCCCCGGACTCGTGACGTTCGGTGACGGTGAGCTCGAGGTCGAACTTGGTCAGCCCCGTCTCGACTGCCCGCGCCGTCATCGACACCCCTGCCAGTTCGGCTGTGTGGGTGGTGGCTATCCGCGAGGTGATGGCCGCTTGAAAGACCGGGTGGTGTGCGGGCGAGCGGTCCAGTTCGAGCGCGTCCACGACGACGTCGAAAGGCACGTCCGCATTGTCGAAGGCATCCACGTCGACGGCCCTGACCTGCGACAGGTGTGCGGCAAACGTTACGTCCCGATCGACGACGGTCCGCAGGGCAAGAGTGTTGACGAACATGCCGACGAGCAGATCGAGAGATCTGTCCCCTCGCCCGGCCACCGGTGTTCCGATGACGATGTCGTCCGTGCCGCTGTACCTGGCCAGAAGCAGGGCGAAGCACGCGTGCAGGGCGATGAACGGCGTGGCGTCGTGATCGGCGGCAAGTACAACGAGCTTCTGATGCGTGGAAGCGCCGATTCTGATGTCGACTCCGGCTCCGCGCATGGTCGGGTCGAGTGCGCGCGGACGGTCCGTCGGCAGGTGGAGCTGCTCGGGTGCTCCTGCCAGCTGCCGCTTCCAGAACGTGATCTGTGAGTGGGCAAGCGATTCGGTGGATGCCGTGTCCCCGAGGTGTTCTCGGTGCCAGAGCGTGTAGTCGGCGTACTGCACTGGAAGCGGTGCCCACTGCGGGCTGTTGCCGCCGACGCGAGCGGCGTAAGCGCCGGTGAGATCAGCAGCCAACGGGGCGAGTGACCAACCGTCGGCCACCATGTGATGCAGAACCACTACGAGGACAGCTTCCTCCTCATCGCCTTCCTTCTCGGCGGCGACATTGATCAGCAGGTAGCGCACCGGACGTTCGCGGACCAGATCGAAACCGGCCGAAGAGAATTCGAAGATCACTCTCTCGAGGCTTCCGCGTTCCACGTCGATCGACTCGAGCCCTGCGATCCCCTCGCCCAGGCCCAGAACCTTCTGCGTCGCGTTGTCCCCGACCTGAGGAAACACGGTGCGTAGTGACTCGTGACGTGTCACGACGTCCACGATCGCGGCACTGAGTGCGTCGGGATCGACGGCGCCGCGCAACGACACCGCCAGTGGAATGTTGTACGCACCTGATTCCGGTGCCACGCGGTTCAGGAACCACAGTCGCTGCTGCGCGGGAGCGAGAGGCAGTACAGCCGGCCGGGCCACGACCTGAATACCGTCGGCGTCCGGGGTCTGTGCCGCACGCTCGATCGTCGCCGCGATCCCAGACACCGTGGGATGGTCGAAGAGTGCACGCAGCGGCATTTTAACCCCGGTGGCTTCGGTCAAGCGCGCTACCGCCGTCGTCGCTACCAGCGAGTTTCCGCCCAGATGGAAGAAATTATCGTCGAGTCCGAGCGGTCCACTACTCAGGATGTCAGCCAGAACCGCCGCAACCTTGCCCTCGGTCGGGGTCGTCGGGGGTCGGAAGACCTTGGTGGAGGCCAGGATAGGCGAAGGCAGCGCACGCCGGTCCAGTTTTCCGTTGGTGGTCAACGGAATCGAATCGAGGACCATGAAGGCATCGGGAACCATGTAGGTCGGGAGGGCTTCGGCGGCGTGAGCTCGGAGGGCGTCGGCGTCCACGACGTCGGAAGCGGTCACATAGGTCACGAGAGCGCCGCCCGCCGGCGTCGGAGCCACGACGGTCACGGCATCGTCGATTCCCGGCGCGCTGAGGATGACGGAGTCGATTTCGCCGAGTTCGATCCGGAATCCGCGGATCTTGACCTGCGCGTCGCCGCGTCCGAGGTACTCGAGTTGTCCGGGCGCAATCCATCGTGCGCGGTCGCCGGACCGGTACAACCGTCGTCCGCCGGCATTGAAAGGATCGGCAACGAACCGGCCCGCGGTGAGGTCTGGACGGCCTAGATAGCCACGGGCGAGTTGACCGCCCGCGACATAGATCTCCCCCGCGATCCCCACCGGGACCGGGGAGAGATGCTCGTCGAGCAGGTACACACGAAGTCCGTCGATCGCGTCACCGATCCGGCTGCCGGTCAGCGCACTCGCGCTCGCCCGGTCGAGTTCGAGATGGGTGACGTGCACCGTCGTCTCGGTGATGCCGTACATGTTGACGAGTGCAGGCGCGGATTCCGTGTGACTTTCGTACCCCGGGTGATTGTCGTACCAGCGCCCGAGTCGACGCAGGTCCAAGGCTTCGCCACCGAAGATCACGTACCGGAGCCGGGTCTCCGAATCGGCCCGAAGGTCGGCTTCGATGTACTGGTAGAAGGCCGAGGGCGTCTGATTGAGCACGGTGACGCCTTCTGCGGCGACCAGCGCCCGGAAGGCGTCAGGGTCGCGTGATACCTCGTGATCGACCAGGACCAGCGTTCCGCCGTGGAGCAGCGCGCCCCACAGTTCCCAGACCGAGAAGTCGAAGGCGAACGAGTGGAACATCGTCCACACGTCGTTGCCGTCGAATCCGAATTCGACGTGCGTGTTCTCGAACAATCGCACCACAGCGGCGTGGGTGACGGAGACACCTTTGGGTCGGCCCGTCGACCCCGAGGTGTAGATCACGTACGCCAGATTGTCGGCTCCGTGTCCGCGCGGGCGCTCATCGGTTTCCAGACTCTCACCGGAGTATTCGTCGGATTCGACGCCGACGACCACCACGTCAGAGTTCGGGAAGGCGGAGTTCGGGAAAGTGGAATCGGAGATGACGCACACCGGTTGCGCATCCTCGACCACGTATGCCAAACGCTCGGCGGGGTGTGCACGATCGAGTGGGAGGTATCCGCCGCCGGCCTTCACTACCGCGACAGCGGCAACGATCATGTCCACGGATTTCGGCAGCATGATTCCGACCAACGACTCGGATTGCACGCCATGATCGACGAGCTTGCGCGCCAACTGATTCGATCGTCGATCGAGTTCGCGGTACGACACGCGCTCGCTACCTGCGACAACGGCGATCGCTTCCGGGGTCGCCCGAATGCGGTCGGAAAGGATCTCGGAGAGCGTTCGGACCGGGGTAATCGGCAGAACGGGCGGCACCAGCGCCTGGCGCGCGTCCGGGCGCAGTAGATCCACTGAGCCGAGCGCCGAGTGCGGAGCACCGACCATCGCGGTCAAGATTCGTAGATAACGGTCGGCGAGGTCCTCGGCTTGCTCCTTCGTGCCGAGCCAATCCAGAACACCGGAGATCGGCTGATCGAAATCGGCATGCTCACCAGTCGGAATCGCCAGGGAGACAAACAGTTCCGGCACGGTGGCCAGATCCGATCCGATAGGCGCACCGACCATGAGCCCCGGAAATCTCGGGTGAGCATCCAGCGGCTCCTCGAAGCAGACCATCGCCCGGAACAACGGGCCCGTCTCGACCCAGCGGCCGTCACCGAGTGCGGCGGTCACCGAAGACAGAAGAATGTCTGCGTGTTCGAGAGCTTCGATTGCGACGGTGTCCACCGCACCGACCAGGTCGGTGAGCGTCATGGTGTTCGACACCGTCGAGCGAAGCACCAACTGGTTGGCGAACATCGAGACGAAATCGTCCGGATTGGAGGCGCCGTATCCTCGGACCGAGACGCCGATCGACACCTCGTCAGCCGAACCGACGCGGCGCAGCAGTCCGGCCATCGCAGACTGGAACAGCACGAACAGACTCGTGTTCATCGTCGTCGCCATCGTCTCGAGGCTCCGGCAGAGGCCTGCCTCGATCTCGAGGGGCGTGGACGTTCGACCGGTTCCGGCGACGACCGGCAAACCCAGTTCCTCGGCGGGGTTCGACAAGGTCGCAGACCAGTACTCGACGTTGCGGGCGTGTTGAACTTCGGCGATCCATTTACCCGCGGCGTCGGGGTCGATATCCATCAATCGAGTTCCCGATTCCGCAGCGCAGAACAAGTCGAGGAACTCGAGGAAACGCCGGTGGTGACGCGAGATGTCCTCGTTGGTGTACAGGTCTGGATTCGCGGCGAAGTCGATCTGGATCTCTTCGGCTGCGGAAGTCTGATAGACGTTGACGGAGAGGTCTTCGATCGGCCCGGTCGAGATCACGTTCAGTTCGCCGTGCGCGTCCCCGAGAGTGATTCCGGAATGGAACAGCATGAGGTTGATCAACGGCCCGTGGAAGCCTCGTCCGTCGGCGATGCTGTGATCACCGGCGTTGAGGTCGCGTCGTAGGTCCTCGTGGCGGTATTTCTGATGACGCAGTGCGCCGGTGAGTTCGATCTTCACCTCGTGCAGCAAGTCCCCGACCGCGAAATGCGGATCGACGCTCGCACGTATCGGAACGACGTTCGACATCATTCCGCCGGACCGGCGAGCAGCTTTTGTCGTCCGCCCCGAGACCGGCAGGCTGAGGACCACGTCGCGGGTCCCGGTGGCCCGGGCGAGGTAAGCCGCCAGTGCACCGATCACCACTGACGACGTCGTCACGTCGTGGGCGGCGGCCAGCCGTTCGAGGGAGCTCCGCATTTCCGTAGGTACCGTCGCCGACCGTAGGCGAGACCATGCCTGCGACGGAGCAGTCGAGGACGCGAGCGAGGTTCCGCCCGGTTTGTCGGCCATCTTGGTGTTCCAGTAGTCGCGATCGCGTTCCCACCGGGTTGAGCCCAGATAGTCGGCCTCTGCCTTCACCAACGATTGGAGGGGGGCAGTTACCGCTGGGGGAACTGGCAGATCGCGCACCACAGCGGTGTAGATCTCGGCTGTGCGGTTCATCATCGACATCGCGCCGAAACCGTCGAGCGCTACGTGATGAATACGGCTGTACCAGTAGTAATGGTCGTCGCGAAGCACCAGGACTGCCAGCCTGACCAGGCGATCGGTGAACGGATCGATGGCGGTGGTGTGCTCTCTGCGCATCCATTCCTGCGCTGCAGATTCCGGATCCGATTCGGCGCGAAGATCGACCACGTCGAGGGAGTCGTCCATGTCGAGATCGAGCCACTGACGCGCAACCCCGTCCACCTCGACCAGGCGCAGATATCCGGAGCCGATCTCACGGCCGGTCTGTTTGCTGGCAGCGGTCAGCAGCTCGATGTCGAGTGGGCCGTCCACGTCCACGTACTGAGCGATGCTGACGGGAATCTCGGGTCGAAGCTGTTGTGCGACAAGCAGGGAAAGTTGCGCGGCAGAAAGAGGGAAGGTGAGTTCGTCGTCCGGACGAGCTGCGGAAACGATTCCTCGGTCGGGACTGCCATCCACACGAATCTCCCTCTTACAACTTGATCATGATGCAAACAGGTTTATGCGTCCGCTGGACGCTTCGAACTGATCGGGGCACTTCGAAAATGAGACGAATACTTTGGAAAGCTCGGGTGGAAACTGGCAAATCGCCCGCCGGAGATCACATCGTGACAATCAGCTGCGATGTTACCGATCAGTCAGCTTCCAGCAAATATTCATCAAACAACCATTTGGGACTATTGTCCTGAATATCATGGCTAAAACGGCCCTATATAACAAACCGAAGCGCCGGTACCCGACGAACGGGCACCGACGCTCCGGTGAAATGTATTCAGTTGATCGTGCCGAGGTTGCTTGTCAGACCGTGAAGCCGAGTGCGCGCAGTTGCTCGCGTCCGTCTTCGGTGATCTTGTCCGGTCCCCACGGCGGCAACCACACCCAGTTGATCTTCATGTCGGTACACAGATCGCTACGCACAAGTGCGCCGCGCGCCTGGTCCTCGATCACGTCGGTCAACGGGCACGCCGCCGACGTCAAAGTCATGTCGATCGTGACGACACCGTCGTCTTCGAAGAGTCCGTAGACCAAGCCGAGATCGACGACGTTGATTCCCAGTTCGGGATCGACGACGTCGCGCATCGCTTCTTCGAGTTCGTCGAGTCGCTCAGGCGACGGGACAGTGCCACTGCCCTGTGCGCCACCGAATTCCGCAGTGGAATCGGGATTCGGATTCACCGGAGCGCCGACCTCGGCGTCCTGCACTGGTTGTGTCTCGGTCATGATCCCTGTCCTTCAGTCGTGTCGACCAATTCACTGCTGCTGTCCGCCGTCGTCACAGCACTGCCGTCGACAATCTGGACTACAGCATCCTTGAATGCCATCCATCCGAGCAAGGCGCACTTCACGCGTGCCGGATACTTCGAGACTCCGACGAACGCGATACCGTCGCCGAGAACGTCCTCGTCCCCCTCGACGGTGCCCCGACTGCTCACCATCTCGTTGAACGCCGTCACCGTCTTCAGTGCGTCGGTGACCTGCATCCCGATGACGAGGTCGTTGAGCACCGACGTCGACGCCTGGCTGATCGAACAACCCTGACCGTCGTACGAGACGTCGGAGACCGTTCCGTCCTCGGAGATCTGGACGCGCAACGTCACCTCGTCGCCACACGTCGGGTTGACGTGGTGCACCTCGGCGCCGAACGGCTCACGGAGTCCGCGGCCGTGCGGATGTTTGTAGTGATCGAGGATCACTTCCTGATACATCTGCTCCATGCGCATGATTCAGTTCAACTCCCCTGCGACACCGAAAAATTCCTGCGCACGCTTGATCGCGGCAACGAGAACATCGATTTCCGCGGTGGTGTTGTAGAGCGCAAACGACGCACGGGCCGTC
Organism: Rhodococcus sp. IEGM 1302; assembly: GCF_030056935.1. Taxonomy (NCBI): domain Bacteria; kingdom Bacillati; phylum Actinomycetota; class Actinomycetes; order Mycobacteriales; family Nocardiaceae; genus Rhodococcus; species Rhodococcus sp. IEGM 1302. The sequence goes on from NZ_JASHKY010000051.1 coordinate 10,384, forward strand.
GCAGCGACACCGAACTTACGATGCAGCGGCCACGCACAATGGTGTCCGACGCGAATCGCGACGCCCTCGTCGTCGAGGATCTGTCCGAGGTCGTGGGCGTGAATACCGTCCACGACAAAGGAAATCGCTCCGCCGCGGTTCTCGGACGTCTGCGGTCCGATGATGCGCAGACCTTCGATCGCCGACAACTTTTCGAGAGCAGCCTCCACCAACACGTGCTCGTGCGCGGCGACGGCGTCCATCCCGAAGGTGTTCAGGTAATCCACGGCAGCGCCCAACCCGACCACCTGTGAGGTCATCGGTACGCCGGCTTCGAAACGCTGAGGCGGCGGCGCGTAGGTGCTGACCTCCATGGTGACCGTCTCGATCATCGAGCCACCGGTGATGAACGGAGGCATTGCTGCCAGCAGTTCACGACGGCCGTAGAGAACTCCGACCCCCGAAGGGCCGAGCATCTTGTGACCGGAGAACGCCGCGTAGTCCACTCCCAGTTCGTGGAAGTCGACCGCCATGTGAGGCACCGACTGGCACGCGTCGAGCACGACGAGTGCACCGACGGCGCGTGCTCGTCGCACCAATTCCTCGACGGGCGCGATCGCGCCGGTCACGTTGGACTGGTGGGTGAACGAAACGACCTTCACCGCGTCCGTCAGCTCCAGCGAATCAAGATCGATCCGGCCGTCGTCGGTGACGCCGTACCACTTGAGCGTCGCACCGGTTCGGCGCGCAAGTTCCTGCCAGGGAACGAGGTTGGCGTGGTGTTCGAGTTCGGTGATGACGATTTCGTCGCCAGGACCGACATGGCGGTCGAAGCGATCGTCACCGAGAACGTAGGTCACCAGATTGAGAGCCTCGGTGGCGTTCTTGGTGAACACCAACTCGTCCGAATCCGCACCCACGAAGGAAGCGATGGTGGCGCGAGCATTCTCGTACGCGTCAGTCGCCTCTTCTGCGAGCTGATGAGCACCCCGGTGTACTGCCGCGTTACACGTGGTCAGGAAGTCCCGTTCGGCATCGAGAACCTGGACCGGACGCTGCGAGGTAGCGCCGGAATCCAAGTACACCAAAGGTTTTCCGTCGCGCACGGTTCGCGCCAGGATCGGGAAGTCGGCCCGAACCGCTGTGACGTCGAGCTCGCGCACCGAGGTGGTCATCGTGATTACGCTCCCTGGGTAGCTGCGGTGTCCGCGGTGAAACGAACGTAGCCGTTGGTCTCGAGCTCGTCGGCCAGCTCCGGTCCACCGGACTCGACGATGCGGCCACCGACGAACACGTGAACGAAGTCGGGGTTGATGTAGCGCAGAATGCGCGTGTAGTGCGTGATCAGCAGAACGCCGCCGTTCTCGCGCTCCTTGTAGCGGTTGACGCCTTCGGAGACGGTGCGCAGAGCGTCGACGTCGAGGCCGGAATCGGTCTCGTCGAGGATCGCGATCTTCGGCTTGAGCATGCCCAACTGCAGGATCTCGTGGCGCTTCTTCTCGCCACCGGAGAAGCCTTCGTTGACCGAGCGCTCGATGAACGAGGGATCGATCTCGAGCTCGCTGAGGGCTTCCTTGACTTCCTTGACCCAGTGGCGCAGCTTGGGAGCCTCGCCTCGCACGGCCGTAGCGGCGGTGCGCAGGAAGTTGGACATGGAAACGCCGGGAACCTCGACGGGGTACTGCATGGCCAGGAAGAGCCCGGCACGTGCACGCTCGTCGACGCTCATTGCAAGGACGTCTTCACCGTTGAGGGTGATGGAGCCTGACGTGACCTGGTACTTGGGGTGACCGGCGATGGCGTACGACAGAGTCGACTTGCCGGAGCCGTTGGGACCCATGATCGCGTGGGTCTCCCCCGAGCGGACCGTCAGGTCGACGCCCTTGAGGATCTGGATGGGCTCGGCGTTGGCATCGGAGTTGGCGACCTCGACGTGCAGGTCACGAACCTCGAGGACCGAGGTGGTGGTGTTGTCACTGGTAGACATGAAATTCCTTCAAGATGAGGCGGGCGAGCGTAGCGACGGGGTGGTGTCGCATGCGGGGCGGTCAGGAGCCGACGGCTGCGAGTTCGGCTTCGACTGCGGCTTCGAGGCGATCGCGCACCTCGGGAACAGCGATCTTGTTGATGATTTCGTGGAAGAACCCACGTACGACCAGACGACGAGCCTGATCCTCCGGGATACCACGAGCACGCAGGTAGAACAGCTGCTCGTCGTCGAAACGTCCCGTTGCACTTGCGTGGCCGGCCCCGACGATCTCACCGGTCTCGATTTCGAGGTTCGGAACCGAGTCGGCGCGGGCGCCGTCGGTCAGCACCAGGTTGCGGTTGAGCTCGAACGTGTCGGTGCCCTCCGCTGCGGCGCGGATGAGAACGTCGCCGATCCACACGGTGTGCGCGTCGGGCTTGCCGGATCCGGGATCTCCCTGAAGCGCACCCTTGTAGACCACGTTGGACTTGCAGTTGGGCTGCGAATGATCCACCAGCAGAC
>NZ_JASHKY010000020.1:0-102153 GCF_030056935.1 Rhodococcus sp. IEGM 1302
ACAGGTGACCATGACATCTGCCTGCGCCATCGCGGCCGAAAGCTGATCGAAGGCAACACCGTCGGCGTCGACGCCGTTGGAGCGTGCCGTCTCTGCCAGGTGCTCGGCGCGTTCCTGTGTCCGGTTGACGACGACGATGCGTGCGATTCCGGCGCGGGTGAGATGCGCAACCGACAGACCGCCCATCGAGCCTGCACCGACAACCACGGCAGTGCGGCCGACCAGGCCGCCCTCACCGATGATGCCCGCTGCACGATCGAGAGCCACCGACACGACTGATGCTCCGGCGGAGTCGATTCCGGTTTCGGAATGCACTCGCTTGCCGACGCGCAGTGCCTGCTGAGCCAGTTCGTGGACGACGCGTCCGGCGGCCTGCTGCGCATCCGAAGATGCGTAGGCCGAACGGATCTGGCCGAGGATCTGCTGTTCGCCGATCACCATGGAATCGAGGCCGCTGGCCACCGCGAAGAGGTGCTCGACGGCTGCTTCGCTGTAGCGGACGTATGCGTGAGCGTGCAGCGCTGTCAGGTCGAGACCCGAATGGTCGGCCAGGATTTCACCGACCTCGGTGAGTGCACCGTGGAACGCGTCCACCACCGCGTAGACCTCCACCCGGTTACAGGTGGAGACGATCATCGCTTCGGAGATGTGCGAAGACGCCAGAAGCTTGTCGATCAGCTTCGGACGATCGGTGTCGGTGACAGCTACTCGCTCGAGCACCGGGACGGGCGCGGTTCGATGCGAGACCCCGACAAGCAGAACACTCACGGCGCGATCACTGATCCGTTTCTTGTCGAACCTGCTCCGACCGGAGCGGGTGAACTGGTGGATGGGACTGACGAAGCGGATGCGGCGTGAGCCACTCGTACTCGCGGCGCGCTGGATGCCTGATCGGCGTTGCGCGCACTGTTGAAGGAGAGAACCTGCATCTCGACGGCTAGATCTACACGTCGCAGTTCCACGTGATCGGGAACGTCGAGGGCGATCGGCGAAAAACTCATGATGCAGCGCAGCCCGGCGCTGACGAACTGGTCGCACACGCCCTGAGCTGCCTCGTCCGGTGTGGAGATGACGCCGATGGTCGCATTCAGTTCACGGCAGGCGACGGTCAGTTCCTCGGTGCTGCGCACGACGAGATCCCCGACTCTGCTTCCGATTCGATCTGCGTCACTGTCGAAGAGTCCGACCATCTCGAAACCGCGGCGGCTGAATCCGCCGTAGCCGACCAGTGCCTTGCCGAGGTTTCCGACTCCGACGAGAACGACCTTGTGCCCACGATCGAGTCCGAGTGCACGCTCGATGCGGATGCGGAGCCTGTTGACGTCGTACCCGACGCCGCGGACGCCGTTGGGTCCGAGGAACGACAGATCCTTACGCAACTTCGCTGATCCGACACCTGACGCCTGCGCGAGTTCCTCGCTCGAGACGATGGAGGTACCCCGGTCGGACATCACTCCGAGGACCCGCAGGTATGCGGCCAAGCGCGTCACCGTAGCCTGGGGGATGACGCGATCCTGAGCGATCGGGTCGGTAACCGAGGCGCTGGCAGCGTCGGTGACGGAAGAGCCCGCAGCGCCGGTGACGCGCTGAGCCACAGGCTCATGCGTCTGGTGCGGTTCGGTCACGTCGCTGGCTCCTCGTCCGGTCGACACGACTGTCGACCTCCACGATGCTCCGGGGGAATGTTCACACCACGGTAACCGCTTGTGAACCCATGCACAAAGTTGCTCGAGACGGGTTCGATGTGCCGTTCACCTGCAAAGCGGCTCCGCGGACAACTTTGAGGGTTGCCTTACTTGCGTAAATCGTCACGAAGGCGCTCCTCGTCGACTTCCCAGTAACCGTGCTCGCGTCCGTCGAGAAGAATGACGGGCAATCTGTCTCCGTACTCCGCTCTCAGCTCTGGATCCGTCGCGGCAGCTTCGTCCACGTCGATGCACGTCAATTCCAGCTCGAACTCGGAACAGACCCGTCGCAGGACCTCCGCCGCGCCGACGCAGGACGCGCATCCTGCGCGTGTCAACAGGGTCACTTCATGCGTAGCTGCAGTCATCGACGCATACCTTTCTTCTACGGGGACGCCATCTACTTGATCGGTCGAGTGTGCCTCCGGAGCCCCACTCGGTGCCAAATCGGCGGAGAGGAACGTCACACACCACAGGGAAGGTCACCATCCAACCCATCGGGCCTCATCGCGGAGGATAGGCTGACTCGAAGAGTTCTCTGCTCGAGAATGCAACACGGGAGGTGCGGGTGCCTGCGCGATCACTACCGAACGGCTCCGGATTCGGATCAGGGCTTGCCGGGGTCATTCTCCCCGGACGTCGCCATGTGAAGAATCCGCTGGGCCCGAGTGAGTCGGAAGTTCGAGCCAATCTCGCCGGCGAGGCGAGCGCTGACGCAGCTCTGGCATTGCACGAAGCTGCCAACCCCACAGAACCGGAAACCGGCGAAGAGCCCCCGGCCGTTCCGCGCGACCTCACGGCCGCCGCATTCTTCGACGTCGACAACACCATGGTGCAGGGTGCGTCGATCATCCACTTCGCCCGTGGTCTCGCTGCACGAAAGTATCTCAAGACCTCGGATCTGGTGGATTTCGCGTGGAAGCAGATCAAGTTCCGAGTCACCGGCCGAGAAAGTAGCGACGACGTCGCCGAAGGCCGCGAGAAAGCACTGTCCTTCGTGGCCGGTCGATCCACCGCCGAACTCGCCCGCCTCGGCGAGGAGATCTACGACGAGGTCATCGCCGACAAGATCTGGCCAGGCACGAGGGCGTTGGCCCAGATGCACCTCGACGCCGGACAACAGGTGTGGTTGGTGACGGCAACTCCGGTCGAACTGGCTCAGGTCATCGCCGAGAAACTGGGATTGACCGGCGCCTTGGGCACTGTCGCCGAGAGTGAGGACGGCGTCTTCACCGGCCGACTCGTCGGCGACATCCTGCACGGCATGGGCAAGGCGCACGCCGTACGGACGTTGGCGGTGCGTGAAGGACTCAATCTCAAGCGCTGTTCCGCCTACTCCGACAGCCACAACGACGTTCCGATGCTCTCGTTGGTGGGGACACCGGTGGCGATCAATCCCGACGCAGATCTTCGTGAACTCGCGAAGAACCGCGGGTGGGAAGTTCGCGATTTCCGCACCGGACGAAAGGCCGCCAAGATCGGCGTACCGACGGCGCTGGTGCTCGGAGCGGTCGGCGGGGCGCTCGCGGCAATTCTCGCCAGGCGCAAAGAACAGAACGTCTGAGCGGGTTCGGTCCGGATCGAGCAGCGATCCGGACCGAACTCAGCCAAGAAAGACGTTGCGACGCTTGGCCAACAGTCGATACAGCGTCTGCTGAATGGTTTCCCGGACGTGGTCCGTGACCTCGAACAGGACCATCGGATCGTCGGCGGCACCGCTCTCGAAGGTGTCGGTGACGATGGGCTTTCCGAACTCGATGTACCACTTCGACGGCAACGGAACCAGGCCGAGCGGCCCGAAGTGTGGAAACAGCGGTGTCACCGGGAAATACGGAAGACCGAGAACGCGTGCGAGTGTGGTGAGATCACCGATTTTGGGATAGATCTCCTCCGAACCCACGATCGAGCACGGAATGATCGGAACACCGGTTCGCATTGCGGCCGACACGAAGCCACCGCGCCCGAACCGCTGCAACTTGTACCGCTCACTGAACGGTTTCCCGATGCCCTTGAATCCTTCCGGGAACACGGCCGCGACTTCACCGTCGTTGAGCAGACGCTCGGCGTCGGGGTTGCAGGCCAACGTATGACCGGCTTTGCGCGCCAGTCCACCCACCACCGGCATCTCGAATGCCATGTCCGCAGCCAACATTCGCAGTGGACGATGCGCTGGATGGTGATCGTGCACGGCAACCGACGTCATCAGTCCGTCGATCGGGATCACACCGGCGTGGTTGGCGACCACAAGCGCTCCCCCGGTGAGGGGAATGTTCTCGATCCCACTGACCTCGACGCGAAACCACTTCTCGAACAACGGGCGCAACATCGGCATGACGACGTTGTCCGCGAAATGCGGGTCGAATCCGAACTCGTCGACCTCGTAGTCGCCCGACACCCGACGTCGGAAGAATTCTGCTGCCGAGGCGATCTGGTCGACGATCGCCGACCTGGCCGAATCGACGAACGTGCTCTCACCGCCGTGGTCGGCCGCCGAGGACACTCCGGACGGATGCCGACGTTCACTTTGTTCACGGATGTCACGCTCCGCACCGGTGACGGACTCACGCGAACGGGAAGTTGCCGACTTTCCGGTGTGAGTTGCGCTGGGCCGCAGGGGAATTACCTTCGCCACGTCAGTCACCCCTTCACCGCACTTCGTCCCGACAGCGGCATGTGCATCACGTCTGCACTTGTTGCCGCCGCGGCGGTGTCACCGCCGAGGATGGTGGTCAACGCATTCTCCGCCCGATCGATCCACTCGGACTTGATGATCCGGCGCGTCTGCATCGCACGCATGAAATCGTCGAGTGCTTGCATGGTGGTCCATCGCGGCTCGAACCCCAGCTCGCTGCGCATGCGAGTGGTGTCGAGTCCGCAGCCGAACCGGAAGTACTCGAGTTGCTCGTCGGTGTACAGCCTCATGGACGACCCCACCAACGCGCTCCCGACGCTGCGGAACAGAGCGAGCGGCATGGGAACTTCCACCCTGCCTGCCCGGCGGATCGCCTGCGACATCATGACCACTCCGTCGCCGGCGATGTTGTACGTACCCGAAGCGTGTCCGATGGTCGCCTTCTCCAGCGCCGCGAGGGCATCCTCGACGTGGAGCAATTGCAGGCGCGCGTTGCGCCCGACGATGGTGGGCACGAGTGGGGCGGTGACGTAGTGCCCGACGGTTGCAGTCAGCTGAGGTCCGATCAACGGCGCCAACCGCAGAATCCCGACCGAGATGTCCGGGCGCCGACGCCCCATTCCGCGGAGGTATCCCTCGATCTCGAGGCTGTCGCGGGCATATCCGCCCGGCGGCCGGCGGCGCGCACTCATTTCTTCGGTGAACTGAGCGGGATCCTTGGCACTGCACCCGTAGACGACCGAAGCCGAGCGCAGGATCACCTTGCGAACCGTCGGCGCTTTCTGGCAGACCGCGAACAGTTGCATGGCGCCGATGACGTTCATGTCCTTCATCGCGGCGCGGCTGCCGGCTTTGGGGGCTTTCTGAAGCGTCGACGCGTGCACGACGGTGTCGACCTCGGCGTTTCGGATCACTTTGCCGATCAGCGGATTGCGGATGTCTGCTCGCACGAATTCCGCGCGGCCCATTCTGCGCATCATGTCCTTGCTCGGACTGACGGCGTCGACGGCGATGACACGCTCGATCGACGGATTCTGCGCAAGCCTGGTCACCAGGTAGCCGCCGAGAAATCTGCTCGCCCCGGTCACCAGTACGACGCGAGGCGTCGTGCCCCCTGAAGTGTTGTCACCTTCAACCACCAAGTACCCCCATATCCAGTAGAAACGCGCTCTGCCGAAGCGTCCCTCCCGCGATTTTCCCCCACTTTACGGGCAGAGGGGGTCCCGCGCTGACTACCCAAATTTCGGCCATTCAAGACAAACCGCCCAGCCAATGAGACGTGGCACACATCGCTTCCCCCCGAATATGTTGATGCCCGCCACCCCGGAAGGGGTGGCGGGCATCAACAGGTACTGCTTATTTACCGAGTTTCCTGCGCTGTACTCGGGTACGACGAAGCAGCTTGCGGTGCTTCTTCTTCGACATGCGCTTGCGACGCTTCTTGATCACTGAACCCATAGCGGGTGTCCCTCACGTTCTTCTCTAGCGTTCCTGCGCACGCCGGTCACGTACGCCTGCGCCAAGCAATTGGCGCCTGGCCCTCGTTTTAACTAGCTCAGCGCCTTACGACACCAGCTTGCTGGTACGACAGTGACTCATCGTACCGGTGTGGAGTCACTCGGCATAAACCGAGCCTCCGGCACAGCAACCGCTGTGCCCGCGACTCGGCTCACGCCGAGGTCATCCTCTTCGAACCGGCTGGTCAGCCGGCATCGAAGTACGAGGTTTCGAGGTAATCGTGTACTGCCTTCGCATGTACACGGAACGAACGGCCCACTCGTACAGCAGGCAATTCGCCACTGTGTACCAACCGGTACACAGTCATTTTCGACACCCTCATCAAAGTTGCTACCTCAGCAACAGTGAGGAATTGCGTGCCGGCCACTGCCGGCTTTCCGTCGTGGGACGAACCCATGGACGGCTTGTTTGCAGACACCATTAATCCACATACCTCCAGCACGACTCGCGCCGCCGGCTTCCCCTCCGGCGGAACAGACACGTACGTACTAAGTCGAGCTTAGCTGTACTGGTGGGGTTAAAGCGACGGGTGTGGCTAAACGGACGACTAATCCGCAGCTGCACCCATCGCGGCCGAGCGCGACTTGGCGGCATCCAAGGCATCGAAGAACGCCGTCCGCAGGCCGCCCGCTTCGAGCTGACGCAGTGCCGCAGCCGTCGTTCCGCCCGGTGACGTCACCGCGGCGCGAAGATCCGTCGCGCTGTCGCCGGTGCGATCGAGCATCGCTGCGGAACCGACCATCGTCTGCACCACCAATTCGGTAGCGACCGGGCGCGTCAGGCCGAGACCGACTCCCGCGTCGATCATCGCTTCGGCGACCAGAAAGAAGTAGGCCGGGCCGGAACCGGAGACAGCCGTGACCGCGTCGATCTGCGATTCGGGAACCGTGACCACCTTGCCGACGCTGCCGAGGATGCCGCGTACGAGCTCGAGATGCTCGGCCTTGACGTGCCGTCCGGGCGAGAGCACGCTCACGCCCTCCCCGACCAACATGGGGGTGTTCGGCATGACGCGGATGACCGGGAACCCTGCGGGCAGACGCGTTTCGAAGAATCCCGTGGGGATTCCCGCCGCAAGGGAAACGATCAATTGTTCGAGGTCGCCGTCCAGATCGACCTTCGTCAACGCCGTGAGCGCTGACTCGACGTCGTTCGGCTTCACCGCGATGACGATGACGTCCGCACCCTCGGCGGCATCGGCGACCGTGCTGACGCGGATGGAGTATTCGGCGATCAATTCGTCTGCGCGAGGCTGATATTGCTCGGCGACGACCAGATCCTTGATGGCGTGGCCGGCCTGCAACAGCCCGGAGATCAGCGCCTCGCCGATCTTGCCGCCACCGATAATCGCAATTCTTGTCATGGCGAACAGCCTGCCACGACCGCAGCGATCGACCCTAGCGGGGCATCATCGCCAATTGACGACTCTGGACGACGACTGCGCCCGTCGAATCGAGAACAGCATGATCCTCTTCGAACCACGTGCTGCCCAGAACATCCGAGCTCGCCCGCACGCGAAGCCATCCCGGCGTCGGCAGTCGGCGCAGGTACGTCGTCAACTGCACGGTCGGCGCCCACCCGAACAGGCCGCGGTTCATCGTCACCGGCGCGCTGATGTCACCCGCCATGATCGCGAACAGCACAGCGGTGTCGAGGTCGTTTTCGTCCTCGGGTCGAGGACGGACCCACATCCTGACCTCGGCCTCGCCTTGGCTGCCGGTCAGGAAGTGCGCCGAGGTGGTGTCGATTCGCATGTCGCAACCCTGACCGACATGCACGACCTGCGCCATCGGGTGATCGCCGATGACTGCCACCGCACTCTCCGGCGGTTCCGGTGACATGTCGTCGATCGACGAGGCCGTGACGAAGGTGGGGTCGCCGTCATCGGGGAATCCGAGCGTGACCGCCGCGCGAACAGCGCTGCGGCCCGCCTGGCTCAACTCGACGTCTAATAACGCGACCTGGCGTCCCTGCTTTCGGACGATCACCTCCAGTTCGACTTCACCCGGATCTGGGGCCGACAGATAGTTGGCGCTCACTGCGAGTGGCTGCATCTTCAGAAGCGAGTCGTTCTCACCTGCGCCGTCTCGCAGACATTGACGCGCTGCAGCGGCGCACACAGCCATCATGGAGCCGCCGTGCACTTTCGGCCCGATGGTCCAGATCGAATCGATCGTTGCGGTGTATCGCCCGTCGCCGAGCGAGGTGAGGCGATTGAGATCTTGAAAGGGACTGGTGCTCATCGATTTTCCTGTTCGGTGCTTTCTCGGTGTTGCGGGAAATGTCGTGCGGCCAAATCTTGGTGCGCCAGGCGTCGCAAAGCTGTCAGGACGGGTTCGTACATGGCGGTTCCGAGGACCGCATAGCGAATGCCGTCCTCGGTCGAACTGGTAGGCATCAGCTCGATTTCCACTTCGGCAATCCCTCGGATGTGGTCGCCGTAGGCGCGCAGGCGCGCGTCCGAGAGACTCAGTCCGGCATCCTCGAGGCCGATCAGTGCCCGCTCGAGGTGCGCGACCGCCACGTACCTCGGCTCGAAGACCTGACCGAGAAACTCCAGAACCTTGCGAGCTCTGGGGAACTCTGGATCCGGTTCAGGTTCGACGTACGGGGGTAGTTGCGCGATTGCGCGGCCGAAAGTCTCGAATTCGGATCGCTCGTCACTGTCCACCAGTTCGAGCACCGCGCGAATCCGTGGAATCGCGAGTCCCGCCCCGGCCAGGGCCCTGATCAACGCGAGTCGCCGGACGTGCTGTTCGCCGTACCTTGCTCCCGTTGCGCTGGTCGGCTCACCAGGCATCAGCAGACCTTCACGGAGGTAGTACTTGATAGTGGCCAGTGCAACGCCGGACTGTGCGGCCAGTTCGGAAACCTTCACCGCTCCTCCGTCCAACTCGCTCGACCCATTACTGGATAGTGATGCTATCCAATGGTGGCCGAGCATCGGTAAGGAGGACACGCCTTGCGCTAGGGTTGAACCTTCTTTAGTCACACCACCAGAAATTTCCGAACGGAGCGAACAGGCGGAATGACGGATTTGCAGTCGGAGGCTCAGCCCGACGAACAGTGGCGCATCGTGGAACCACTGACGCTGACTCCCCTGCTCACCGCCGCACTCGAGGTGTTCCACGAACTCGGTTACCACGGAGCGTCGGTTCGTGACATCGCAAAACGTGCCGGTGTCACCGTGCCGACGCTGTATTACTACCACGGCAACAAACAGGGCATCCTCGTCGCGCTGATGGAACCGGGCATCGAGAACGTCACCGCACGCGCGAGCGCTGCGGTCGACGCTGCCGGACCGTCGCCGACGGCACAGTTCGGCAATCTCGTCGAGGCGTGTGTTCTGCACATGACCAGTCGCTCCGACATAGCCTTCCTCGATTCCGAACTGCGATACCTCGAGGACGCGGAACGAAAGAGCTACGCCGCCAAGCGAAAGAAGCTCGAGAACCTACTCGTCGACGTACTGACGGCAGGCGTCGAGAGCGGTGAGTTCACGGTCCCGGACATCACCGGAACGGGCCGTGCGCTACTGGGAATGTGTCAGTCTGTCGTCCTCTGGTATCGACTCGACGGACCGCAGACTCCGCGCGAAGTCAGTGTTCTCTACCGCGAGATAGCCCTGAAAGCCGTCGGCGTCACTTCTTGAGCACTGAACTTCCCGGCATGTCCGATTAGCCCTTAACTGACGAACGTCACACCTGTCGGCTGACACCGAAACCGGGACGCGCCCACGGTCGCGGGTCCACACTTAGAAGCAGAGATGCGCGGGGTGGATCCGCAGACCGAGGGAGTTCTTGACGTATGGCCAACAGCAATCCATTTGTTCCTCCTAGCGCGGTCGACGTCGACCTTTCCGCGGTCGCCTGGGGGGCGAACCGCACGATGTCCGACTTCGAGACTGGAATGTGGCGGATGGAAGAGGCGCAGCCGCAACTGCGCTCACCGATCGTTGCGGTGGAGGTTCTCGATCGTGCCCCGGACTGGGATCGACTTCTCGACGCAGTCGAGTGGGCATCGCACGTGGTTCCGCGTATTCGTATGCGAGCAGTGGAACCGGCAATGCAGCTGGGCAATCCGGTGTGGTCCGTCGATCCCGAGTTCGACATCGGCTACCACCTACGACGCGTCCGCTTACCTGCACCGGCGGACTTCGATCACGCACTGCGCATGTGTCGTCACCTTGCGACGGAACCTTTCGACAAGGCTCGACCGCCGTGGAGCGCGCTGCTCATCGAAGGTCTCGACGACGGTCGCGCCGTGTTCGTGGTCAAGACTCACCACTCCATCACCGACGGCATGGGCGGCATCCAGATGATGACGCTCCTGCACAGCAGACGCCCGGACCCCACTCCGAACAAGCCCGACCGCACACCGCCTGCTCCTGAGCATCTGTCATCGGTGGGCGCCTTCGGCGAGGAGGTCGTCAGCGAGATCCGGCGTGCGCCCTCGCGTATCGCCAAGCTGGTCCGCGGTGCCACCAATGTTGCGACCACGGCGATCTCGAGTCCGATCACGACAGCTTCCGAGGTCCTCGGTTACGCCAATTCACTCCGCAAGATCGTCACTCCCCCAGCTCGTTCCGGTTCCCCTCTGCTCCACGATCGTGGTCTCGGACGGTGGTTCGGAACTCTCGAAGTGGGTGTTCCCGAGCTCAAGGCCGGAGCAAAAGCTGCCGGCGGCTCACTCAACGACGCGTACGTCGCCGCTTTGCTCGGCGGCTTCCATCGCTACCACGAAGCCTTCGGACAATCCGTCGAGAGCATCCCGATGGGTATGCCGATCAGCATGCGCACGGGCGCAGACGCCAACGGCGGCAACCGGTTTGCAGCCGTTCGCTTCAACGGCCCGGTCGCCGAAACGGATCCGGCCAAACGCATCAGGCAGGTGCGAGAGATCGTTCTGAGTCTGCGTGAGGAACCGGCGTTGGACGCTATCGACGTCGCCGCCCCGATCCTCGCTCGCCTGCCGAACTATCTACTCGCGAACTGGTATCTGTCCCAGTCGACAGGACTGGACCTGCAGGCGAGCAACGTCGCCGGCGTACCGGTACCGGTCTATCTCGCCGGAGCGAAGATCGAGCGGATGTTCCCGTTCGGCCCGGCGCCCGGTTGCGCGGCAATGGCGACACTGGTCTCCCACGTCGGGGTGTGCTGTATCGGAATCAATCTCGACACCGCTGCGATCACAAAACCCGCGCTGCTGATGCAGTGTTTGCAGGAGAGCCTGGACGAGATCGTCGCTCTCGGCGTCACAACGGAAGGTGCGTGAGTCATGAGCGAGAACACGACCAACCCGCGCGTGTACCTCACCGAAACCATGACAGAGGCCGAAGCCGGCGTGCTGCGAAAGTGGCTTGCCGACAAGGCAAGCTCATCCGAAACTCGGCCGGTCACCGTCAACATCACCGACAAGACCCTGGCAGAACTGGCGGCACGGACCGACGACCCGATGCTCGCACCGCTTCGCGTGGTGTGGATTCCGGACACCCATACCAAGCACAACGTCGCGGTGCGACTACGTGATGCGCTGGCACCACGCGATCCTCTCCACCCCGGACGCGGTGCACAACGCAGAACCCTGCGCACCGACCCCTCTCGGTGCCAGGTCATCGAAGGTGAACCCGCACCACTGAGCGATCTCGAGCGTCGCCTCGAAAAGAGCGGTGGCGGTTCGCTACCGGAGTTCATCCGACGGCAGGCCGCTCTGGCACTCGAACGCGCCGAATTGGGCCTACTGGGTGGCCAGTACAAGGTGTCACGGTTCGTCGTCGACGAGATCACCGACACCCGCCGATTCGCCACCGAGGTCATGGCTTTGGCCGACCGGTTGAACATCGCCGTCGCCGAAGTCGATCGCCGCGCACGTGAAGCTCTCGAAGAAATGGTTGCCACCCAGAGTCGCCAAGCCATCGCGGTGTGGGATCGCCTGGGCCGCTACTTCGCTCGCGCCTACAAGCTGGACGTGGACACGAGCCGCTTCGAGGAACTCCGTGAGCTGAACAAAGAACACTCACTGGTCTTCCTCCCCAGTCACCGTTCGTACCTCGATCCCCTCGTCCTGCGTCCGGCGTTGATCGCGAACGGCTTGCCGCTCAATCACGTCATGGGCGGCCTCAACATCAGTTTCTGGCCCATGGGCTCGATCCTCAAGCGCAGCGGCACCGTCTTCATTCGTCGAAGCATCGGCAACGACGAGGTCTACAAATGGTCGATGCACGAGTACATGCGCTATCTGCTGACCAAGCGCTTCAATCTGGAGTGGTACATCGAAGGTGGACGCGGACGTACCGGGAAACTACGCCCGCCGCGCTTCGGTCTCCTGACCTACCTGACCAAGGCATTTCAGGTCAGCGGAGCGTCCGACGTGTACCTCGTCCCGGTTGCGCTGAGCTACGACCAACTCTACGAGGTCGGGGCCATGGCTGCCGAGGCGCTCGGCGCCGAGAAGACACCGGAAGGCCTGCGCTGGATGGTGGGTTACGTACGCGCCCAGGGAAAACGCAACGGTGTCGCGCACGTGACCATCGGCCGGCCGCTCTCACTCGCGGACGCACTCAGCCAGGAAACCGATCAGCGCCTCGCCATTCAGAAGGCCGGCATCGAGGTGTGTCACCGCATCAACGAGGTCACCCCGGTGACCGTGTCTTCACTGGCGATGTTGGCGTTCCTCGGAATCGAAGACCGGGCGTTGACAGTTCGTGAACTCACCGCGATTCTCACGCCGCTGTTCGGCTACATCACCGCGCGAAATCTTCCGATCGCCGGCGACGTCGAACTGTCCGATCCGCGTGTCATCGAGAAGGCATTGCAGACACACGTCGATTCCGGGGTGCTCGAGCGCTTCGATCGGGGCGGCGAGCAGGTCTTCTACCTCGGCAAGGACCAGCATCTTGTCGCTGCCTTCTACCGCAACAACACGATTCACTTTCTTGTCGTGCGTGCCATCACCGAACTCGTACTTCAGGCAGCCGTCGAAGAGCGGTTCGAGGACCCCATCGGGGACGGGTGGGCAGAGGCCAAGCGCATCCGAGATTTGTTGAAATTCGAGTTCTTCTTCAGTGACCGGGACACGTTCGAGCAGGAGATGCGGACCGAGCTGACGCTGATCGACCCCGAGTGGGAAACCGTCATGGCCGACGACAAACGAACCGAGCACATGATCGAGACGGTTCGCCCGTACCTCGCGCACCGCGTGCTCCAACCGTTCCTCGAGGCGTACCAGGTTGTCGCCGATCAGCTTGTGCTCGCGCCGATTTCGACATCGTTCGACGAAAAGTCGTTCATCAGCAACTGCATCGACGTCGCACATCAGCGTCGACTGCGGCAGCAGATCGCCAGCAACGAATCCGTCTCCGGCGAGTTGTTCGCCACCGCACTGAATTTGGCGCGCAACCGTAACTTGATCGAAGTCGACGACGACGGAGTCCGGGCCAGGCGCCTGGCATTCGCTGCCGAGATCAAGGTTCAGGTCGAGCGCCTGCGTCACCTTCGCGCACTCGCGCATGCACGACTCGATCAGGTGGCGATGCCGGTACCGGACGCCGCCGCGGTAGTGACCATTCCAGAAGCAAACCGAGCGCCCGCCGCGAACGAGGAAGTAGGACTGTGACCGGACTCGAGCGTCTGCACTCCGCCATCGAAGCCGCCCCGCCCGGGCCCGGAACGATCGCCGCCTTCGACCTCGACGGCACCTTGATCAGCGGGTACTCGGCCAGCGTTGTGTACCGAGACCGCCTGCGACGCTTGGATATCAGCGTCGGCGAACTCTTGCGCACCACCGGTGCCGCGATCGACACCCAATTCCGCGGTGCTGACGTCGGAGCACTCATGGACATCGGCGTTCGAGCCTTGGGCGGCCGTACCGTCGAGGAACTGAACGACTGGGGCCGACGGCTGTTCAAGCAGGAAATCGCCGCGATGATCTACCCGGAAGCCCGCGGGCTACTGGCGGCACACCGGCGAGCCGGCCACACGATCGTGATGGCTACGTCGGCGACTCCGTTCCAGGCCAAGTACGTCGCCGAAGATCTCGACATCGAAGACGTGCTGTGCACCGAACCCGAAGTCGTCGACGGCATGCTCACCGGCGAACTGTCTTCGCCCGCACTGTGGGGGCCGGCCAAGGCCAATGCCCTTGCAGGCTATGCCGAGAAGATGGGCGCCGATCTGAAGAACGCGTTTGCGTACTCCAACGGTGTCGAAGACGTCTTCATGCTCGAGGCCGTCGGGCGACCTGTCGCGTTGAATCCCGATCGTGGTCTGGCCAAGATCGCGTTGCGCAATCACTGGCCTTCGGTCAGCCTGCGTAAACCGCAACGAGGCGCAACACCGATCTCCACGATCCGAACGGCGACGGCCATGGGCGCGCTTGCTGCCACCGCCGCCCTCGGTGCGTCGGCAGGCATTGTCACCGGGAACCGTCAACTGGGTGCGAACCTGGTCGGCACGTACGGCCCCGACATCTCGCTCTCACTGCTGGGCATCGACGTCGAGATCGACGGCGAGCACAACGTGTGGGATCACCGCCCGGCGGTGTTCATGTTCAACCATCAGAGTTCCCTGGACATGTTGGTCCTGGGCACCGTGATCAAGCGTGACGTGACCGGCGTCGCGAAGAAGGAAGCGGCAAGCGATCCGCGGTTCATGCCCGTCGGTGCACTGCTCGACGTCGCCTACATCGACCGCACCGACACCACGAAGGCGAAGGCTGCACTGCAACCGGCAGTCGACAAGCTGAAGAATGGTGTCTCGATAGTCATAGCTCCGGAGGGCACCCGTTCTCCGACGCCACGTCTGGGCCCTTTCAAGAAGGGTGGATTCCACTTGGCGATCCAAGCCGGTGTGCCGATCGTGCCCGTGGTGATTCACAACGCGGGTGAACGGATGTGGCGCAATTCGCTTGTCGCCCATCCAGGCCCGGTCTATGTCTCGGTGCTCGATCCCATCTCGACCGAAGGCTGGGAGACCAAAGACCTCGACGCACACGTCGAGAAGGTGCGCGCGCAGTTCGAAGCTGCGCTACTTGCCGGCCACCGCTGAGCGTGCCAGGTGCTCGCGTGCAAACGCGAGCGCCTGCGCCAGCATCGACGACCGCTCCCGCCGGGTGCGCGCGTTCTGCGTGTTGATCTCGATGACTGCCTGGCCGCTGAATTCGCTCGCAGCCAATTGCTGACACAACTCCGCGCACGGCTGTGAGCCATGCCCCGGAATCAGGTGCTCGTCCATCGACGCCCCGCGACCGTCGGCCAGGTGCAGGTGCTCGAGCCCCTTGCCCATACGGGAGGCCAACTCCAGGGCATCCATGCCCGCCGTCGCGGTGTGCGACAGGTCGAGTGTGTAGTGAGCATGATCGGAATCGGTCGGGTCGTACGACGGACTGAACGCGGACAACGCTGCCCCTGGACCGCCACGTTTACGCAGACGCTCCGCGGACTTGTCCTTGCCGCCGAAGAAGCTGTCGGCGCGCATGGGGAACATGTTCTCCACCGCCACCACGACGCTGCTCTTCGATTCGAGTTCGACAACCTGTTCCGCGAAGCCTTCGGCGTACTTGCGCTGCCACCGGAACGGCGGGTGGACGACCACCGTCGTCGCTCCCAAGGTTTCGGCGGTGCGCACCGAACGCTCGAGCTTCTCGACCGGATCGGAACCCCACACGCGCTGCGAAATCAGCAGACACGGCGCATGCACCGCCTGCACCGGAATGGCGTACTTGCGAACGAGGGCGGCAACAGCACCGATGTCCTGACTCACGGATTCGGCCCACACCATCAGTTCGACACCGTCGTATCCGAGATCAGCGGCGTAGCGAAATGCTGCTTCCGTGTTCTCCGGATATACCGAAGCCGTCGACAGGCCGACGGCTATCGGCCGACGAACCATGCGCTGCGATCCCCCGATCATCGTCCGATCAACCCGAGGTCAACAAGAACGCCAGTGGACCGAGCGTCACGATCATGCCGACGACCACCGCGATCACGAAACTCGTGATGTCGTCCGTCTTCCGCAGAACCCGCACGACAGCAACCAGGCCGACGATCACGATCAGCGCGAGCACCAACGCCACCCACGGCAGCATGTCCCACAGCTTCTCGAAGCCCTTGAACATCGCGCCGCCGACGATCAGTGCAACAACCACCTGACCGGCAAGCACTGCCCATTCACGGATCGAGTTACGCTCGCCTGCCTCTTCCGCTGCCGGTTCGGCTTCGACATCGGACTCCGCGGCGGCACTGGTCTTTTTTGCACCGTCATCGACAGCCGGCGCCTTGACCAGATCGACCACGGCGGTGGATTCGGCCTCGCCGGCATCCGCGTCTGCGATCTTGTCGATCAGTTCGGTGCTCTCTTCCGGCGCGGCCGGAGCGGGAGCGGTCTGTGCAGGTGCCTTGGCGACGGGAGTGGGGACACGCGGCGGCAGGATCGGCGGACGCAACGACGGCGACTGCGTTGCGGCGCGCTCCTGACGCATCAGGTCGCCCGCCAGGGTCTGACCCGACAGCAGGGCTGGTTCCTGCGTTACCTGCGTCGGTGACGAGGAGTTGAGCGGTGCCCGGCTCACCCACTGCCCGGGCGAGGACTTCGAGGTCTGTCCCGGCGAAGGTGTGGAAGTCGGCTTCGGAGTGGTGACCGGCGGCGCAGCAACCGGCTTCGACTCACCCTTGGGTGCCTGCGGCTCGTCATCGTCATCGTCGTCGTCGAACGAGACGGCGAAGGCTGCGGTGCGATCGGCGGGAACCTTCGGTGCCGGTTCGACTGACTTGGCGGTTTCCGCGACGGCCTCGGCCGGCGCTGAAGGTGCAGAGTTTTCCGGCGCAGCGGTTTCCGGCGCAGCGGCTTCAGGCTGGGCTGCTGGTTCGTCGGACTCGGGCTCGGCGGCCGCGCGCGATCCCGATTGGCGAACGATCGGGATCTCACCCGTCAGTTCGGCGACGGAGATGCCACCGGCTACGCCGCGCCGGCGTCGTCCACCTCGGGATTCGACGCTCTGACCGTTCCGCTTGAGCAGTTCCGCTACGGAAATCTGCTGACTGTCCTCGGTCATCAAGCACTCACCACCAATTCACCGCCCATTTCTGTGTCGAGCTTTCGCAGAATCAGACCCTCACGCAGTGCCCAGGGACAAATTTCCAGTTCGTCCACTCCGAGCGCCCGCATGGTTGCCTCTGCGATGAGCGCGCCGGCCACAATCTGCTGTGACCGATCCGAGCTCACTCCTTCCAATTCTGCACGGTCCGCTGCCGTCATCCTGGATATGAAGGCTATGAGTTGCCTGAGTCCGCTGGAAGTCAGGGTCCGTTTTGCCCGGGGGCCTGCGGCAGAAGGGGCCGCGCCGGTGAGCCGAGCCAACGATCGGAAGGTCTTCGAAGTCCCGACCGTGCGGTCCCAGTCGCCGGCGGCGCGCAGTTCCTTGGCTGGTCCGACCAACTCCGCGTCCAGCCAGTCGCGCAATACAGCGACCCGGCGCTTGCCCGGCGGATCGGCCTGTAGCCAGTCGCGCGTCAACCGTCCGGCACCGAGTTGCAGTGAGAAGGCGACGTCCGGATCCTCGTCACCACCTGCTGTGAGTTCGAGCGAGCCGCCGCCGATGTCCAGGTTCAGGATGCGTCCGGCGCTCCAGCCGTACCAGCGGCGCACGGCCAGAAAGGTCAAGCGGGCTTCGTCGACCCCGGACAGAACCTCGAGGTTGACTCCGGTCTCGGCGCGGACGCGGGCGAGTACGGCTTCGGAATTGTTGGCGTCACGGACCGCGGAAGTGGCAAAAGCCATCATTTCCTCGCACCCGGACGTCTTGGCGATACCGGCGAATTCGGAAACCGTCGACACCAACCGATCGGCTCCTGACGTGGTGATATCGCCGCGGTCGTCAGTGTTTTCTGCCAGCCTCAACGTGGACTTGGTCGAGCTCATGGGTGTTGGGTGGCCGCCCCGATGGGCGTCCACAACCAATAGATGGACGGTATTGCTTCCGACGTCGAGTACCCCTAGTCGCACATCGCCACGTTACTGGGTCTACGGTCGGCCCTTGTGACAGCAGGTAACCCAGACCGGTCCCACAAGATGACTCCGAGCCCCGAGGTCGATCTCGATTTCCCGCGCGAATGGGTCGAATTTGTCGATCCGGATAACTCCGAACACCTCATTTCCGCTGATATGACGTGGTTGCTCTCGCATTGGACCTGCGTGTTCGGCACGCCGGCGTGTCAGGGCATCATCGGAGACCGCCCGGACGACGGTTGCTGCTCGCACGGCGCTTTCCTCTCCGATCAGGAAGATCAGGACAAGCTCGATGCGTCAGTGAAAATGCTCACAGCCGAAGACTGGCAGTTCATGGAAAAGGGTCTCGGCAAGAAGGGCTACGTCGAAGAAGACGACCTCGAGGACGAGCCCGCGCTGCGCACCCGCCGCTACAAAGGAGCGTGCATCTTCCTCAACCGGCCGGGTTTTGCCGGAGGCGAGGGCTGCGCTCTGCATTCCATGGCGCTCAAGAAGGGCATCGAGCCGCTCGAGGTGAAACCGGACGTGTGCTGGCAGCTACCGATCCGCCGCACCCAGGACTGGGTCGACCGGCCGGACGGCGTCCAGATCCTCAAGACCACGATCACCGAGTACGACCGCCGCGGCTGGGGTGAGGGCGGCGACGACCTCGCCTGGTACTGCTCCGGCTCCCCCGACGCTCATGTCGGGGAGCGGCAGGTCTGGCAGTCCTACGGGCCCGAGTTGACGGAACTTCTCGGAAAGCGCGCGTACGACGAGCTGGCTCGCCTCTGCAGGCGTCGCGCGGGCCTCGGCCTCATCGCAGTCCATCCGGCGACCACGATCGCTCAGAACAAAGCTCAGGGCTGACTCCGCCTGAACAAAAAGAATTCAGCCGCTCACACGATCGTGTGAGCGGCTGAATTCTTCTCGACATTTCTTCTCGACATTTCTTCTCGACGAGGTTCGATCACGCTTCGAGCTTGTAACCCAATCCACGGACCGTGACCAGATGTTCCGGCTTGGCCGGATCCGATTCGATCTTCGAACGCAACCGCTTCACGTGTACGTCAAGGGTTTTGGTGTCACCGACGTAGTCGGCGCCCCAGACGCGGTCGATCAACTGTCCGCGGGTCAGCACCCGACCGGAGTTGCGGAGCAGGTACTCGAGGAGATCGAACTCCTTGAGCGGCAACGTCACCGGGTTACCCGCGACCTGCACGACGTGGCGCTCGACGTCCATCCGTACCGGTCCGGCCTCGAGCACCCCGTTGTCGGAGGCGAGGTCCGCCTCGTTCTCCACCCCGCGGCGCAGCACCGCACGGATGCGAGCGATCAGCTCACGCGCCGAATACGGTTTGGTCACATAGTCGTCCGCACCGAGTTCCAGTCCGACGACCTTGTCGATCTCACTGTCACGCGCCGTCACCATGATGACGGGGACGCCGGAGCGCGACCGCAGCGCCTTGCAGACGTCCGTGCCACTCATGCCGGGCAGCATGAGGTCGAGCAGGACGATGTCCGCTCCGGAGCGATCGAATTCCGCCAACGCCGACGGTCCGTCGTTGACGATGGTGGTCTCGAAGCCTTCCTTGCGGAGCAGGAACGCCAGCGGGTCCGCCAAGGACTCCTCGTCCTCCACGATCAGCACACTCGTCATCGTTTGGCCTCCATGCCGTTTTCTCTACTGCCTTGTTCTCGTCTGCCGATCCGCGTGGAACCGGCGGTTCCCGCGTCGTCAGAGTCGATGTCGTCGTCCGACTCCACGTGTGCCGGTATCTGCAACGTGAAGGTAGACCCTGTACCCGGTTTGCTCCACAGTTCGATGGAGCCGTTGTGATTGGCCGCGACGTGTTTGACGATCGCCAGCCCCAGACCGGTTCCACCGGTCTGCCGTGACCGCGCCTTGTCCACGCGGAAGAATCTCTCGAACACTCGCTCCTGGTCCGCTTTCGCGATGCCTTCTCCTCGGTCGGTGACTGCGATCGCGACATTGTCGCCGCGTACCGACCGACTGACGGAAACCGGAGAACCCTTGGGCGAGTACGCAATAGCGTTCTCGATGAGGTTGGACAATGCCGTGACGAGGAGAGTCTGATCCCCGAGTACTTCCAGCCCACTCGGATGGTCGGTGGTGACCGTGATCCCGGCGGCCTCGGCCGACAGATTCGACCTCGACAGTGCTTCGGACACCACGGTGTCGACGTCGACCACGTCGAGATCCGGCAGCTTCTCGGCACCTTGCAGACGCGAGAGTGCGATCAACTCGGTGACCATCTTGCCCAGACGAATCGACTCACCGAGCACCCGTTCGCCGAAGTGGCGCACCGATTCCGGGTCGTCAGCGGACTCGAGCAGTGCCTCGGCAAGCAAACTCATCGCACCGACCGGCGTCTTGAGTTCGTGGCTGACGTTCGCGACGAAATCGCGTCGGGTCGCCTCCATGCGGACCTGCTCGGAATCGTCGTCGGCGAACAGGACCACGAAGTTGCGATCGTCCTTGCTGAGCAACCGGGCCGTGCCACGTACCGCGATCTTGTCGCGGCCCCGCTGAGCGGTCTGCGCCGTCAGATCGACCTCGACAGGTTGACCCGTCCGCAGAACTTCCTGAGCAGCCCGCCAAGCTCGCTCGTCGACCAGACGATTCTTGACGAGACCGAGTTCCTCGGCGCGAGGATTGAAGAGCACGACGTCGTGAAAACCGTCGACGACGGCGATACCGCTTTCCGAAGCCAACACGATGAGGTCGAGAACCTGGGACATCGTGAGCCCGGTCTGTTCGTCCGAGCGCTGACTCTGGCGCGACGACAGCCTGGGTACCAGCACCCCGCCGACGAGGTAGCCGACCAAGCCGGCGACCACGACCAGCAGCACTGCAATCACGACACTCACGGCGCAATCGTACGTTCGCGCGAAGAGTCGGTTACGGCGGGTTCGGACGTTCCCACCCGCGTAATCCGCCAGGTGGACGGCGTTGGTTCGTCGTTCATCTGTTGTTGGCCGAGGCCCCCCGAAATCACTGTTCGGGGGGCCTCGACGCACATCATCGGGTTGCTACTTTCCGCCCTGATTCGCCACCGCGGCGGCGCCGGCAGCTGCGGCCTCCGGATCCAGGTAGGTGCCGCCGGGATTGAGCGGCTTCAGGTTCTCGTCGAGGTCGTAACGCAGCGGGATTCCGGTCGGGATGTTCAGGCCCGCGATGTCCTCGTCCGAGATGCCGTCGAGGTGCTTGACCAACGCACGCAGCGAGTTGCCGTGCGCGGTGACCAGCACGTTCCGACCGGCGAGCAGCTCCTGGGAGATGGTGTCCTCCCAGTACGGGATCAGACGCTTGACGACGTCGAGCAGGCACTCGGTCAAGGGAACCTCGTCGAGGTTCGCGTACCGGGGATCGGTGTCCTGGCTGTACTCGCTGCCGGCTTCGATGGCGGGCGGCGGGGTGTCGTAGCTACGACGCCAGAGCATGAACTGCTCGTTTCCGTACTCTTCCTTGGTCTGAGCCTTGTTCTTGCCCTGCAGAGCGCCGTAGTGACGCTCGTTGAGGCGCCAGTCGCGGACCACGGGGATCCAGTGGCGATCGGCGGCGTCGAGCGCGAGGTTTGCGGTGCTGATCGCGCGGCGCAGCAGAGACGTGTAGAGAACGTCGGGCAACAGGTTGTGCTCGGCGAGCAGTTCGCCGGCGCGCTTGCCCTCGGCCATGCCCTTGTCTGTCAGGTGTACGTCCACCCAGCCGGTGAACAGATTGAGTGCATTCCATTCGCTCTCGCCGTGGCGGAGCAGGACCAGGGTTCCGATACTCATGGCGTTCATCCTGGCACGAGTACCGGAACCCTTCTTGATCAACCCTGTCCGGAAATCAGCTCGGGGCAACTTCCGCAGTTCGCAGATCCTTGCGGAGGATCTTTCCGGCCGCGGATTTCGGCACGGTACTGATGAACGAAACCTGGCGAACCTTCTTGTGCGGCGAGACTCGCTCGGCGACGAACGAGATCACGTCGGCTTCGGTCAACTCGGCGCCGTCCTGGAGCACCACGAATGCCTTCGGGACCTCTTCGCCCTCGGCGTCGAGCACGCCGATCACGGCGGCGTCGGCGATCTGCGGGTGGGTCAGCAGCAAGGCCTCGAGTTCCGCCGGGGGAACCTGGTAGCCCTTGTACTTGATCAGTTCCTTGAGGCGGTCGACGATCTTGACGACGCCGTCGCCGTCGACGGTCGCGATGTCACCGGTGTGCAGGTAACCGTCGTCGTCGAGGGTGTCCTTGGTGGCCTGGTCGTTGCCGAGGTAGCCGAGCATGATGTTCGGGCCCTTGCACCACAGTTCGCCGGGCTCGCTGACGCCGTCCGAGCCGAGAGGCGGGTACGCGACCTCTTCGCCCGTTCCGGGGTCGACGAGCTTGCATTCCATGTTGGCGATGGTCGGACCGCACGTGTCGAGGGCGATGTCGTCACGATCGAACGGGATCGCGTGCGAGACCGGGCTCATCTCGGACATGCCGTAGCCCTGGCGGACGTGGCAGTTCAACCGGTCGGCGACGGCCTTGCCGAGCGCCGCGTCGAGCGGGGCCGCACCGGAGAAGATGGTGTGCACGCTCGAGAGGTCGTACTGATCGACGAGCGGATGCTTGGCCAGCGCGACGGCAACGGGCGGTGCGACGAAGATGTACGTCGACTTCTGCTCGGCGACGATCCGCAGGAACTCGACGAGATCGAACTTCGGCATCGTGATGAGGCTCGCGCGGCGATAGAGCGCAGCGTTGAGCAGGACCGTCATGCCGTAGATGTGGAAGAACGGCAGGACCGCGAGAATCTTGTCGTCGGTCTCGATACCCATCCGCGGAATGATCTGGCAGACGTTGGCCACGAGGTTGCGATGAGTGAGCATGACCCCCTTGGGTCGGCCGGTGGTGCCCGAGGAGTACGGCAGCACCGCGAGTTGGGTGGCCGGATCGAAGGAGACCTCGGGCGCCGCTGCACCCTCGCCGAGCAGATCACGCAGCGAGAGGTGGCCTTCGGCCCCGTCGAGCACGAACACGTTCTCGGCCGGGATACCGACCAGGTCAGCAGCGGCCTTTGCCTGCGGCAGGAGCGGCGAGACGGTGAAGAGGAACTTGGCCTTGGAATCGGTGAGCTGCTTGGCGATGTCCTCGGCGGTGTAGAGCGCGTTGATCGTGGTCGCGACGCCACCGGCACGAAGGATGCCGTGGAAGACGGAACCGAAGGCCGGGACGTTGGGCGAATGCAGCCCGACCACGTCGCCGACGCTGAGTCCGCGCGCTGCGAGAGCGCCTGCAACGCCGTTGATCTGTGCGATCAGCGAAGCGTATGTGGTGACTGCGCCCGAACTGCCCTCGACGAATGCCGTCTTGTCGAGGTCTGCGGGGTCGGTGTTTCCGAACAGGAAGTCGTAGACGCTGAGGTTGGGGATTTCAACGTCGGGGAACGGACTCTTGAAGCTCACTGTGCTCCTCGAAAAGTTGCGCGGCGGGGTGGTGTGACCAACTTACTGTGACTCACGGGAACAGTATTATTCCGTGACGACAGTCACAAGTAAAGGTCACTTTACGTGACACATCCGCGATGTGTCTCACCCCGCTCGATCAGCTCTGCGCGGGCTCCTCCTCGATGAGGTGCTTGAACGGTTCGAGATTCGCCAGCGACTCGCCTCGCGACACCCGCCACGCCCACTCACGCTTGATGGACGAGGAGAAGCCGAGTTCGAGGATGACGTTGAAATCGCCGTCGGCGGCTTCGAGAACCTGACCGAGCACTCGGTCGAGTTCATCGCCGGTCACGGCATGCTCCGCGATCTTGCCGACCAGGTAGATGTCCCCGACCTTGTCGAGTGTGTACGCCACCCCGTACAGACGGCGGTTGCGCTTGAGCAGGAACTTGTAGACGCCTTCGAAGTTCTCGTCCACCTTGCGGCACACGAAGGCCTCGACCCGCACACCGTGATTGCCGACGGTGAGCAGAGTCGACGTCTTGAGTTTGTGTTCACCGGGAAGTTCGACGATGAAATGCGCGTCGTCTTTTCTGGTGAATTCGAGTTCGCGCTCGGTGAGAGCCTGCTCGATGGTGTCCGAAATGCTGCTCATGTACGCACTCCCCCGGTCCGGCGCAGACGCCACAGACCCCGCGCACGGCGGGGCGAGAAGTCGCTGGGACCGGTTCCGTTGTTGTAGTTGACTGCGGCTTTGCGATAGCTCTCGAGCAAACCGTCCGCGGTGTGTTCCCACGAGAAATTCTCGGCGTGACGCGGCGCCTGCGCGGCGAGTTCGGCCAAGCGCGTCGGTGCTGTCACCAAGGATTCGAGGGCGCCGGCCCAATCTTCGGTGCGGTGTCCTTGAACCAGCAGGCCGGTCTCACCGTTGCGTACGGCCACTCCCAGTCCGCCGACGTCGGCGGCGATCACGGGAGTTCCGCAGGCTTGAGCTTCGATGGCGACCAATCCGAAGGACTCCGAATAGCTCGGCACCGCAACCAGATCCGAGGCACGGTAGACATCGGCGAGACGCTCAGGAGCCTGCGGCGGCAAGAACGTCACCTGCGCGGTGATGCCGAGTGAGCGTGCAAGTTCGATCAGCACGTCCGGCCGCGCGAGGCCAGTTCCGGACGGCCCGCCGACGACGAGGATGCGCAACGGCAACTCGGGGCGACGGCTGATCACTTCGGCGGCAGCACGCAGCAGAACGTCCGGTGCTTTCAGAGGTTGGATCCGGCCGACGAAAGTCACGACGACCTCGCCCGGGTCCAACCCCAACGACGCGCGGGCGGAATCGCGATCGCCCGGTCGGTAGCGGGTGAGATCGGCGCCGGGAGCCACGACGTCGATACGCGTGGGGTCTGCGCCGTACAACTCGTGCAGCGCCTTGGCTTCGTCGGTGGTGTTGGCGACCAGGCGATCGGACTCGGCGACTACTTGCTGCTCGCCGATCTGACGTGCTGCCGGCTCCGGGGTGTCTCCCTCGGCAAGCGAAAGATTCTTCACCGCCGCGAGGGTGTGGGCGGTGTGTACGAGGGGCACGCCCCAGCGGTCGCGGGCCAGCCAGCCGACCTGACCGGACAACCAGTAGTGCGAGTGAATCAGGCTGTAGTACCCGGGCTCGTGGCGCGCTTCCTCCCGTAGAACTCCTGCGACGAAGGCACACAGTTGAGTCGGCAGATCCGCCTTGTCCAGCCCTTCGAAGGGACCAGCAGCAATGTTCCGAACCCGCACTCCGGGAGCGGCGTCCACCACAGGTGCGTCGGCCGAGGACGTCGCGCGGGTGAATATCTCCACCTCGACGCCACGTTTGGCGAGCTGAATGGCGGATTGCAGAACGTAGACGTTCATCCCACCCGCGTCACCGGTGCCGGGTTGCGCCAATGGCGAGGTGTGGACCGAGAGAACGGCCACCCGGCGAGGGCGCGAAATGTGCATGGGCGTCACGACTCCATACTGCCCCCTCACCGGGCGCGAACTCTAACCGAGGCTCGAGATGAACGTTCGCACTTCGGACACGAATCGTGTCGGATCCTCCACGAACGGGCCGTGATTGCAGCCTTCCCAGTACGACGCCTGGGACTTGGGAATCAGTTCCTCGGCGTGCTTACCTGCACTCACGTCGACGACGGAGTCCTCGGTTCCGTGCAGAACGAGAACGGGGATATCCAGGTTGCGGAGCAAGTCGTCGTGACCGACAGCACGGTTGAACAGTGCTGCGCGCACCCGCGGACGCGTCGAGAGGCTGTTCCCGAACAAGGCCTGCGACGCTGCACCCTTGCCCTCGGGTGGGCCGGTGAGAGCATTGCCGAAAGCGCCGAGTGCACGGATCGCCTCGCGGGGATCTTCGGACATCGCGCCGGGAACTGCGCTACGCATCGCCGAGCCGACCTTGCCACCTTTTTCGCCGCGCCCGATGCTGGTGATCGCCCCGACCAGAACCGCACCCGCCACCGCGCCGGTGCCGTGCACTGCCAGGTAATCGCAGATCACCAGACCGCCGTACGACCAGCCGAGCAGGATCGCGTTCTCGGTGACGCCTTCGGCCGCAAGAACAGCCGCGACGTCGCCGGCCCAGTTCGCGGAGTCGTCGTATCCGGATTCGGGCGCATCGGAGTAACCGTGGCCGCGCAGATCGACGGCGATCAGCCGATAGTCCGCGGCCAGGTCCGCGAGGACCTGCTCGCCCCAGCACTGCGAGGACTGAGCCCAGCCGTGCAGCAACACCAGCGGGGTCCCCGCCGAATTTCCGGTTACTCGATAGACGATGGACGTGCCGTCGACGCTGACGGCTTCACGAATAGACATGCCGTCACGATAGAGGCTGCGACTGCGGCGCCGACGGCGAGCATGTAGGCCGACGGGACGCCGTAGCGATCGATCAGCTGTCCGGCCAGCGCAGACCCGAGCGCCACGCCGACGCCGAGGCCGGTAACCGTCAGGGTCATTCCCTCGGTGAGCTTTTCCGGCGGGACGATCTGTTCGACCAGGGCTGTCGCGATGATGAGCGTCGGTGCGATGGTCGCGCCCGCCAGCACGTAGGCACCCGCAAGTGCGGCCACGTTTCCGACCAACAGAAGCGGGACGCTGAGAACGGCGACCGCCGAGGACGCGATCATCAACTGCCCGCGCAGCGATCGCGCCGGGTGCATCGACCCGAAGATCAGTCCCGCGATTCCCGAACCGCCGGCGAACAGCGCGAGGACCAGCGTCGCCGACCCCGGCGAATTCTGTTCCTTGGTGAACGCGATGGCGCCGACGTCGATGACGCCGAAGATCGTTCCGAGCATCACCATGATCACGATGACGATCCACATCACGTGGTTACCGAGAACCGATCGTCCGCGGCCGGGTCGACGCGGATGCACCTTCGGTTCGGTTCCGCGCTGTATGACCAGCAGCAGGGTTCCGGTGACCAGCAGGATCAACCCTGCCAGTGGTCCAGCCTCGGGGAAGAGCCCGATGCTCAGACCTACCGATATGACCGGGCCCGCCACGAAGCAGAGCTCGTCCACCACCGATTCGAAGGCGAAGGCGGTGCGCAGCTGAGGTTTTCCGACATAGATCGCCACCCACCTGGCGCGAATCATCGCGCCGATCGTCGGAGTGGCGCCGCCGGGGACGACCAGAACGAACAGCAGCCAGTCGGGAGCTTCCATCCGGACTGCGAGCAGGAGCGCCCCGATCGCGGTGACGCTCACGGCTGCGGCAATCGGCAGGACCGCTCGCTGTCCGAAGCGGTCGACCGCACGCGAGACCGCGGGCGCGATGATCGCCGACGAGAGCGCAAAAACCGCGGCGAGCGCGCCGGCGAGCGCGTAGTCACCACGAAGTTGCGAGATCATCGTCACGATTCCGATACCGATCATGGCGATCGGCAGCCTTGCGACAAATCCGGCGGCCGAGAAGGCGACCGATCCGGGGGCGGCAAAGATCTCGCGGTAGGCGCTCAGCAGGCCTTTGTTGGTGGATTCGCTCATGTCAGCTTCTCGTGCACTGAACAAGGTTCACAGAGCCGAGGCCGACTCGACAAATCGTTTTCACTGTGCGCTCGGGTTGACCTGTCGGTAACTTGCCTTACGATTGCGCGAATGAGTGTCCTGGTGTGTTTCCACGCCCATCCCGATGACGAAGTTTTCACTACGGGCGGCGTGATGAGAATGGCCGCCGACGCAGGTCACCGCGTCGTAGTCGTCACCGCTACCGACGGTGCTCTCGGTGAATTCCCCGACGGACTGTTGGACGAATACGAGACGTTGGCTCAGCGCCGCAGCCGTGAGCTCGAGGCGTCCACCGACGCGTTGGGTGCCAGTCGCGTCGTGTCCCTGCACTACCCGGATTCGGGGATGGTGGGTACGCCCGAGAACGAGAATCCGGAAGCGTTCTGCAACGTCGACGTCGAGAAGGCCGCCGAGCGTCTGGCCGAGGTTCTTCGTGAAGAGAACGCCGATGTCCTGACCATCTACGACCCCAACGGCGGATACGGCCACCCGGATCACATCCAGGTCCACCACGTCGGCGTTCGTGCTGCAGAACTCGCGGGCACGCCGTTCGTCTACGAGGCGTCCACCAACCGCGATCACATGAAGATGCTGATGCAGGCCAACCCCGAGTGGACCGAGGAGGCGCAGCCGCCGGACATCGAATCGTTCGGGCTTCCGGCTGACCAACTCACCACCGCGGTCGATGTCAGTTCGGTGATCTCGTCCAAGCGCGCGGCCATGTACGCGCACGCAACGCAGGTCGGCGATTTCGGCCCGTTCCTCGAAATGCCGACGGAGCAACTCGCCGCGGCATTCGGCACCGAGTGGTTCCGTCGTCGCAACGCGCCGGAAGGGCTGTCGGAAACCGCCCTGCCCCTGTGAGTCACCGCCCTCGATAAACCGAAGTCCCGACGGAGGTTTCGGCGGCTCGTTACCATCGGTAGGCATGGACCTCGAACAACTTGTCGCGAGCATGCCTTTTGCAGTTCACACCGGTATTCAGTTGGACAGCGCGGCACCCGAACAGGTTGTCGGCCATCTGGATTGGGACAGCCACCGCACCACCGCCGGCAACGGAATGCACGGCGGCGCCTTGATGACGCTGGCAGACAGCGTCGGCGCCGTCTGTGCATTCCTCAATCTGCCGCCCGGCGCAAGTACGTCCACCACCAGTTCGTCGACCGTCTTCACTCGCGGCGTGCGCAAGGGCACGGTCACCGCAACCGCCCGGCCACTGCATGCGGGGCGCAGCACCGTCGCGGTGGTGACCGAGATCCGCGACGACGAGGGCCGCCTCGTCGCTCAGGTCACCGCATCACAGGCAGTACTGGGACCGTGAAGCTTCCCGCGTACCGCGCTTCGGGTGCCACCCTGCCGTACGGCAATCTGCTTGCCTCCCATGACGTTGCGATGGAGGGTTACTTCTGGCGATTCACGATGCCAGACAGCGGACGGGTGGTGATCGCGCTCGCCGGAATCAACAAGGCCGACGGCGACAGCTGGTCGACGC
This sequence comes from Rhodococcus sp. IEGM 1302, assembly GCF_030056935.1. Taxonomy (NCBI): domain Bacteria; kingdom Bacillati; phylum Actinomycetota; class Actinomycetes; order Mycobacteriales; family Nocardiaceae; genus Rhodococcus; species Rhodococcus sp. IEGM 1302. The sequence goes on from NZ_JASHKY010000020.1 coordinate 28,792, forward strand.
TCGGTCTCGCGGCACACCCAGGCGGATTCCTCCGCACTGCTGAGCATCCGAATGGATCGGCCGATCCCCGTATCCTGGGGGCCTACGCCGACAACGCTTTCCGCGGCAATGCCGATCGACTCCAGGTCGATTTCGGCGACAGTCATCTCGACGTGCGCATCAGTAGTCAGCGATTCTGGCCGCACCGCCGCTTCGGGGGATCGAGTTACTTCCAATCAGTTCCCGCACTCAATCAGTACTGGCATCCGTGGCTGCTCGGCGGCCGGGTCGAGGGAAGCGCCGTCATCGACGGACAGAGCTGGGATCTCACCGGAGCGCAGGTGTACGGCGAGAAGAACTGGGGAAAGGGAGGATTCCCGGAATCCTGGTGGTGGGGACAGGCACAGGGGTTCACCGATCCTCGAGCCTGCGTGGCGTTTGCCGGCGGACAGGTCAGCGCCGGACCTCTGCGCACCGAAGTCACCGCCGTCGTTGCCGCGCTACCGGACGGAACGGTGTTGCGGCTGGGTAATCCTCTGACGTCACAGGTGGAGACGACGGTGTCCGACGATCGCTGGACGCTTCGGGGTTACAGCCGGAAGTGGAGCGTCGACATCGACGGGACCGCACCCATCGCCGACGCACACATACTTCCTGTTCCGATACCTGCCGAGCGTCGAAACGTACCAGGAGCGCTCGAGCATCTCGGTGGAACGATGTCGGTCATCGTCCGGCGACGCGGCACCATCGTCTGGAAGGACAGGTCGAGGTTGGCTGCTCTCGAGCACGGCGGATTGGATCGGGCGCAGGCCGAACTCACTCGGCGGGAACAGCTCTCGCAAGATCGATGAGAGCGGAGGCCGCAGGATTCTTGCCGCCCGACGAACGCCAGACCAATACCAGCCGAGATCGCGCCTCCGGTTCGAGATCGATCCGATGCAACTCCCCCACTGCCGACTCGGGAAGCACGGCCATTCCCAGCCCCTGCGCGGCCAATGAAACGATGATGCCGAGGTTGCTTGCCTCGAGCGCAACCGTCGGCGTGGTGCCGGCCGCGGCGCATGCGAAGTTCAGACACGTCCTGATACCGGTTCCCTCCGGCAGACAGATGACCGATCGCGTGGCGAGCTCGGCAAACGGTAGAGACGACACCTCGGCCAGCGGATGATCCGTTGCCACTCCGGCCACCAGTCGTTCGTCGGTGATCACCCTCGATTCGAGCCCTTCCGGCAGCTCTCCCGCCACCCCGATGACGGCTATGTCGAAGGTTCCGTCCAACACTCCGGCAAGCAGACTGCGCGAATCGTCCTCGGCCAGCGAAATGTCCAGTCCGGGGTGTTTGTTGTGCAACCGACTCAGCAGATCTGTGAGGTCGGCGGAAGCGCAGGCGGTAACCATCCCGACCGAAACGGAACCCCGAACCAGTCCGTTCAAGGCATCGACAGCGTCGCGGGTGCTCTGAACGGCAGCAAGTGCAGCGTAGGCGTGCGGGAGGACAGCTCGCCCGGCGTCGGTCAGACAAACGGTTCGACCACTACGATCGAGCAATTCCTGCCCCAACTCACGTTCCAGCCGTTTGACCTGGGCACTCACACCCGGTTGGGCTACGTGAAGCCGCTCGGCGGCGCGAGTGAAGTTGGCTTCCTCCACTACCGTGACAAAGTATTCGAGCTGCCGAAGTTCCATAACTGCTGATTCTAGCTGCGAGACAAACTAGATCTTGGACTTATCGCCGGAGTACTAGAACGATGGAAGCATGACAACAACAGATGACGTTCAGAAGGCCGGAACCCCGGAAGACATCGCGAAGCTTTTTGTGCAGTTCGCCAACGCTGGTGACGCAGACGCCGTCGCCGCACTTTACGAGGAGGATGCGGTGATGGCCTTCCCTCCCGGATCCCTCACCGTGGGCCGCCAAGCCATCCGCGAGGTGATCTCTCAGATGCTGGCAGCTGCACCGAGATTCACCGTCGAGGAATCTCTACCGACGGTGATCAGCGGCGACCTGGCCATGACCTCGACCAAACCTTCCGACGGAACCGGCGGGCGCACGCAGGTCGCGCGCCGCCAGCCCGACGGATCATGGTTGCGAGTCTTGGATCGACCGGAACTCTGACTGCCCTCTTCGCAGTCAGACGGCCGACGCGCGGCGCATAGCCGCAGCGGGATCAGCAAACAGTGAGCTCAGTGACACGACCGTGGAAGCGTATTCCTGAACCCGATTGCCGAAACCGGTAATTCGAATGTCCTTACGCTCCAAGGAGGATGCCGTCGAGAAAGCCTCGGCGACATGGGGCACCCCGGCCGGATAGTCGGTGAATGCCTGACCACCCAGAATCACACGATCCGGGTTGAACAGGTCACGCAGCATCGCCACTGTCCGGCCGAGGACGCGTGCTCGATCAACCAGAAGCTCGTGTGCCGGAATGGAACCCGACGACGCGGCCCGGTAGACGTCCGCGATCGTGACACGCTCGCTGCCCTGGATCACGGCGCCCGAAGACAAAGCCTGCGCGACTACGGCGCGGTCACTGATCGTCGCTTCAAGGCAACCCACGGCTCCGCAGGTGCACCGTGCGGACGAACCGGTGGGGAGGTGCGCGATCGAACCGGGTCCGCTGGACGGCGTGTGCACTCGCCCTTCGAAAGTGATTGCGATGCCGGCAGTTTCACGAGCGTAGAAGTACAGGCCGGTAGTGCCCGGCGTCGGGGCTTCGGCACGGTCGGTGCTGAGCAGTAGTTCCGACGCGGCCATCGCCTCGACGTGGGCGGCTACCGATACAGGGAGATCCAAGCCGGCTCCGATGATGGACCCGACCTTGGCGCCCTTCCATCCCAGACGCGGGTGATCGACGACTCCGGTCGCTGAATCGACGCGACCGCCGATGGCCACGCCGACGGCGAGCGGACGACGCTTGTGCCACCGCGAGGCAAAGGATTTGGCCGAGCGCGCAATGGTGGCAAGCGCGACAGCAGAATTGGTGGCAGGCGTCGGAATCTCGACGGCGCCGAGCACCTTTCCACGAATGTCGCTGGCGATGATGCTGGTGACGACGGCACCGATGTGGATGCCGACTGTCAGATAAGGCTCGTGGTTGACCTCGAACGGAACTCGCGGACGCCCGATTGCTCCGGAGGCCGTCAGGTCCGCGCGTTCGCGCAGGATCCCGAGGTCCAGCAGGCTCGTGACCTGCCGGTTCACGGTGGCGATGCTCAGCCCTGATGCCTTTGCCGCAGTGTCACGTGAGAGCGGCCCACGGGATCGAGCAATGCGCAACACAGTCGCGGACGGACCGTCGGCGATGCGTAGTTCGGGCGCAACTATCTGGGTACGGGTCCGGGTTCCCGAGAGCGCGGTTCGCGATCGGATGTTCGGAATGGCGGAGATTGTGGGTGTCGACATGGCTGTCCCTTGCAGAAGGAGGAGAAGGCGCATATCTCTGTCGACCGAGAAATCAGCGTTTCCACTGGTCACACGAAGAAATAGACAGAAAAGGCGCAGAAATTAGCTGCAGAAAGAACGGCGGCGACAACACAGCTCTCGCGCCAGAGGCAGACGCGAACCAAGCGCAGCGGTCACATAGGTGACCCGCAAAGCGGCAGGCTGGTCGGTCGACATGGCTCCAAAAGTAGCAGCTTCACCGAGATTCACAAATCAGGTGCGGTAACGATCACACTGAACGCAACCCTGTCGGGGCGAAATCTCGCGTGTTTGGGTGGGCACACTCCCCACGAAAGGTGCACCATGTCTACAGCTTTCGCCAAGCCGACCCTCACGAATTCGGCATCAACGAACGGAGCGGCCGTTGACGCCGCTCGCGGCACTGTCACCACCCTCGGCGCGCATATCGGCGCCCGAATCGACGGAATCACTCTCGGCGGGCATCTCGACCCGGCGACGATTTCCCTCATCCGGCAAGCACTTCTCGAACACAAGGTGATCTTCTTTCGCGGGCAAGACCACCTCGACAACGATTCGCAGTACGAGTTCGCCCAGCTGCTGGGTACCCCGACCACTGCCCACCCCACCGTGAAGTCGCACGGCGCAAAAGTTCTGCCCATCGACTCGGACCTGGGCAAGGCCAACAGCTGGCACACCGACGTCACCTTCGTCGACCGCATCCCCAAGGCTTCGATCCTGCGCGCGGTGCAGCTACCCGAATACGGCGGTTCCACGACGTGGGCGTCGGGGGTAGCCGCCTACAACGGACTGCCGGATCCGCTCAAGGCGCTCGCGGAGAACCTCTGGGCTCGCCACACGAACGTCTACGACTATGCGGCAACCAGCGCCGAGCGGCTCACCGAAGATCGCACGGCCGCCTACCGCGAGGAGTTCCAGTCCACGTACTTCGAGACGGAACACCCGGTGGTGCGGGTCCACCCCGAAACCGGAGAACGCACGCTCGTCCTCGGACATTTTGTCAAGAACTTCGTCGGGTTGAGCACCGAACAGTCGAACGGTGTATTCAAGCTCTTGCAGGATCACGCCATCAAGCTCGAGTACACGACGCGGTGGAACTGGGAAGCGGGTGACGTCGCGATCTGGGACAACCGCGCCACCCAGCACTACGCGATCGCCGACTACGACGATCAGTACCGGCGTCTGGAGCGCATCACCCTTGCCGGCGACATCCCGGTCAACATCCACGGGGAACGAAGCCGCAGCATCGCCGGCGACGCTTCCGAATACTCGATCATCGAAGGCGCCTCGACTCTCCCATGACTTCACCGGATTCCGCCCCTCCTCCGCACGCCCGCGGATACGAAGGCTTCGAGGGTCGAATCGGCCGCACCGCAGCCGATTCGACCCCGTCGTGGCCCACCTCCACGACCCCGATTCCCGGATCACCCAACATCGTCGTGGTTCTGATCGACGACATGGGGTACAGCGACATCGGGCCGTTCGGCTCCGAGATCGAGACTCCCACCCTCGACCGCCTTGCCGCGCAGGGCATTCGGATGACCAACTACCACACGACGCCCCTCTGCTCGCCGTCGCGCGCAGCTCTTCTCACCGGCCTGAATCCGCACCGCGCCGGGTACGGTTTTGTCGCCAACGCCGATCCGGGCTACCCCGGACTGCGTCTGGAATTGGCCGACGACGTCCAGACACTCCCCGAAATCCTCCGCGGCGCGGGCTATGCGACCTATGCCGTCGGCAAGTGGCACCTCGTACGCGACGCCAACCTGGCCCCGGGACGAAGTCGTGACTCCTGGCCGACGCAGCGCGGTTTCGATCGCTACTACGGCTCACTCGAAGGCCTCAACTCCTTCTACTATCCCAATCAACTGATCTCCGACAATTCTGTGGTCGACGTGGACGAGTACCCCGAGGGGTACTACCTCACCGACGATCTGACCGACAAAGCGGTCGGGTACATCAAGGACCTCCGCGCCCACGATCAGGACAAGCCGTTCTTCCTCTACTTCGCACACGTCGCCATGCACGGACCGTTGCAGGCCAAGCCTGCCGACCAGGAAAAGTACCGCGGCCGCTACGACGAAGGGTGGGATCGAATCCGCGAGTCGCGGTTCGCCTCTCAGCTCGTGCAAGGCCTCTTTCCGGAAGGTACGCAACAAGCACCGCGAAACTCCGAACCCGGCTTCGACGTCCCCGAATGGGAATCACTCACGCCGGAAGTGCAGTCCAGGTTCGCCCGCTACATGGAGGTGTACGCGGCGATGGTCGACTCGATCGATCAGAGCGTCGGACGCATCGTCGACACCCTGGACGAACTCGGCGAGCTCGACAACACGATCATCGTCTTCACCTCCGACAACGGCGGCACCGCCGAGGGCGGTTCGGACGGGACCCGAAGCTACTTCGCACAGTTCGCGCATATTCAGGATCCGGACTGGGTGGGCGATGTCCCCCACGACGAATCCCTCATCGGCGGACCTGAATTGGGCGTCCACTATCCACGTGGATGGGGACAGACGTCCAACACCCCGTTCCGGTTCTACAAAGGGCAATCCTTTGCCGGCGGGATCCGTGTTCCTTTTCTCCTGTCCTGGCCCGCTGGATTGAAACCCGGAGCAGACGACAACGGGATTCGCGACCAGTTCGCGTACGTCACCGACCTGACCCCTACGCTGCTCGAACTGGCCGGAATCGACGCACCCAGTGTGCGAAACGGGCTCCCGGTGAAAGAGTTCGACGGGGTGTCTTCCGCGTCCGTTCTGCGTTCGTCTGCCGCTCCGAGCACTCACACCGAGCAGTACACCGAGATGACCGGCAACCGTGGCTACTACAAGGACGGCTGGAAACTGCTGGCTCTCACCCCGGCGGACATCGACAAACCGCACTGGCAGTTGTTCGACGTCCGCACCGACCCGACCGAGCTCGACGACCTGGCATCACGGTTTCCCGACAAGGTTCGCGAACTCGCCGAGGCCTGGGACCACTCGGCGTGGGCGAACACCGTGTTTCCTCTACTCGGCAATACCGTCGGCGCGGTTCGCCGTCCGGAGGAAGGAGCACTCTCACGCCCGGTGCGACTACTTGCCGGAACGCCCCCGCTGGAGCGCTACCGCTCATCCAAGCTGATCGGGTTCCGCGACTTCGACATCACGGTCGAACTCGACGGTTACCGCGAAGGTGACGCCGGTGTCCTTGTCGCCCATGGCGATCCGCAGGGTGGGTACCTTCTCTACGTCGAGGACGGGCACCTGCATCTCGGGTACAACGCGTTCGGTTCCTACTCCGTTGTCGACGCCGGACCGCTGGCGCTCGGCACCGAACGCATCGAGCTGTCGGTGACGGTGGTACCGCGGTTGCGTTGGGATCTCCACGTCAGCGTCGACGGCATTCACGCGGGCCAGCTGCTCGGGCAAGTACAACTGGTGGGAATGGCGCCGTGGACCGGTATCTCGGTCGGTGTCGACGCCAGGGGACCTGTGTCGTGGGAGGTACGACGACGCCATGGTCCCTTCCGGTACAGCGGCGCGCTGCGCGCCGTCACCTACACACCCGGTCGGATACAAGTACCGCGTCGTCACATCGAATCCATCGAACGGGAAGCAGAGTATGCCGCCGACTAGCCCTACGATTGCATCATGACCATTTCTTCCGATGCCCGCATCGCCGTAGTCACCGGAGCCAGCTCCGGAATCGGTGAGGCCACCGCCCGCACCCTGGCAGCTCAGGGATTCCACGTCGTGATCGGTGCTCGCCGCGTCGATCGTCTCGAGAAGATCGCCGAGGAAATCGGTGGTACCGCTCTCGAACTCGACGTCACCGACGAGGATTCCGTCGACGCGTTCGCGGCCGTGGTCCCACGTGTCGACGTGTTGGTCAACAACGCGGGTGGTGCAAAGGGTCTGGCAACAGTCCTGGACGCCGATCTGGACGACTGGCGGTGGATGTGGGAGACCAATGTTCTGGGCACGTTGCGTGTGACGAAGGCACTGCTGCCCAAGCTGATCGATTCGGGTGACGGTCTGGTCGTGACCATCACCTCGGTGGCCGCGCTGGAGGCATACGACAACGGCTCGGGCTACACCACCGCCAAGCACGCTCAAGCCGTCCTTCATCGGACATTGCGTGGTGAACTGTTGGGCAAGCCCGTTCGACTGACCGAAATCGCGCCGGGAGCCGTCGAGACGGAGTTCTCACTCGTCCGGTTCGAGGGCGATCAGGACAAGGCCGACAAGGTGTACGAGGGAATCACACCGTTGGTGGCGCAGGACATCGCCGAGATCATCGGTTTTGTCGCGTCGCGGCCGTCACATGTGAACCTCGATCAGATCATCGTCAAGCCGAGGGATCAGGCAAGCCCCGGTCGGTTCCACCGCACCACCAGCTAGTTCGAATCGTTCTGACTAACCAGTGCGAATCACCCGGTGCAGGACGAGGCCGAGATTGCGTGCAATCTCGGCCTCCGTCATTTCCGTGGAAGCGCTACGGGCACTTACGGTTTCATCAGCGGTGACGATGTACCGACCATCTCCGGCATAGTCGTACCAGTGGAACGTTATGCCGTCGTCTGTCGGTCTGCTGTCCACTGCTCCTCCCGGGTATGTGGTGACTTCACCGATCGAGGTCCGCTCTCGGCCGAAGAATCTGCTCACTTCCTCGCTCCCGCGCGCACCGGCGGCACTGCTCAGGAAGCTCGCTCTACCGGAAGTTTTCGGCCTTTCGATGCTCACACCACGCTCCGATCCAGCGGGGCAGGTCGGCAGGTGATCGACGAGCATCCGTGGAATTGCCGATGGGCGTACCACGGTGAAAACCACGTCGGAGCCACAGTCGACAGTCCTGCCGGGCAGTTGAGTCAGGAGCACCCCCAGGTCGCCGGCAACAACGCCGTGCAATCGCGTCACCGTACTCATGTTCTGCCCGTGAAAACCGGAAACCTCAACGCGAGCATCAGGATTCGCAAGAGCACCGAGAACGTGATGCAGCCGATCGTCGAGCAACCAAGCCAGGTGTGCTCCCGCTCGACGTCGCTCTTCTGTCAGCTCGTTCATGGTTTCGGCCGTCGGACGAAACCGCAGCGGGTACGGGAGTCGGTCACGTCCGACCGCTTCCCAGAGAATCTGGAATTCGAGGCCGGTGAACTGCCACTGCATGGTGGTCATTCGCCCAGCACCGCCGGGGAGACCATCGGTAGGTCGCCGACCAGGGCGTTGCCGTTCTCGACTGTGACGAGGTAGCCGGGGGTGTCGTGAACGTTGTCTTCGTCTTGCCCTTGCCCTCGTCCCGGTGCCATGCCGCCGACGCCACCCATCGCGCCCCGACCGCTCTGCGCGCCCGTCGCCGAGGTACCGCCAGCTCCGTTGACGCCCCCACGCCCGCCATTGGCGAGGCCGCCCACGCCGCCAGGGCCGAGAGCGCCACCTCCGGTTCCACCTGGCCCGAAGCCTCCGGTACCGATTCCACCAGCAGGACCACCACCCGAACCGCTACCTACCAGGCCTGACGGCGTTCCGGAACCAAGCTGAGCGCCATTCGGAGTTGCACGAGCTAGGCCATCTGGCGCTGCACCGGCGGACAGTGGACCGGCATGTGCCGCCGTGGTCCCGGCCGGGTCGGAACCGGTTCCGGATCGAACTGCATCGACGTTCGGATTCCCTTGGGCATCAACGCCGCTACGGTTGTCACCATTTCCGGTATCGGTGCCGGACGGATTCTGACCGGAACCGTGTCCGGGCGGGTTTGCCCCGCCGGAGTTTCCACCGTCCGCTCCCCCACCGACTCCGCCACCCGATGTAGATGGCGTGCCGAGCCCGTTTCCTGAACCCGAAAAGTTCCCGCCGTCGGCACCACCACCACCGAATGCGCCGCCACTTCCAGCCCCGCCACTTCCAGCCCCTCCATCGCCGGTGACCGGATTGAATGCGGCCGGGAGGATCGGCACCTGATCGTCCGCACGCTTCATGGACGGCAGATACACGTCCTTCATCACCTGGCGCGCTTGACGTTCGGCTTCTTCGGCTTCGTATTGGGCCTGCTTCCATGTAGCCCCGGGAACCATGCTGAGAAACCTCTCGACCGTCGAGGCGCCGTCGGGGGCCGGAATCGAGCGTTTGGCCTCGTCGAGTGCGATCTTCGCCTCCTCGATCTTGTTCGAGATCAGATCGACCCGCACCTTCAGCTCACCCGCATCAGCCGAGTAGGCCAGCACTGCTTCCAGCGCAGCCGAGCCGCCGCGCCCCTGCCAGCCTTCGGTGATCGCACCGTTCACGTCGTTCTGGAACTTCCCGATGCCGGCTTCGACCCGGCCTGCAATGGCCTTCCAAGCCTCACCGATCGCACTCAGGGTTGCCGGATTCATCTCGTTGACGTGGTCGAAGATTTCGGAGTGCGACATCGCATCGAACGGATCGTCGTCCACGATTGCGTGTTCGCTGTACTCGAGCGACGACGTCTGGGCGGTGAGGGCATCGCGCTCACCCCAGGCTCGTGCGCGCTCCACATCGGCGTCGACGGTCGCAGCAGCCATCTCGTCGTCGAACGCGCCGCGGTCGTCGGTTATGGATTGCACCAGAGCAGATGTAGCGATTGCGCTCGCGATGGGAGTGCCGACAACTGGCAATGCCGCCACGCCAGGAGGCACGGCCTGCGTCGCTTCGGAGATTCTTCCCAGCACGTCTTCCAGAAATGGAATGCCCACCGCTGTCCCCCTGAAGTCGAAAACCCCCGTCGGACTCCCCCGAGCCGACAGCACTTACCTGTACAGACGCAAGCAGAGCCCGGACGGTTCCCTCATCCACGGATTTACCGCAGTACAGAGTTACGGCAGTGCCGACATCGACTTCCAGGTCGGCAGATCGATTGCCCAGTCGTAGATGTCGCCGTCCGCAGGAGACAGGTCGATCGACGTGCCGGTCACCTCTACGGGGTCACCGTAGAGGGCGGTTCCGAAGTATTCCTGCGCGTCGGATGTCGACAGGTTGATGCAACCGTTCGTGACGTTCGACGAGCCCTGCACCCCGGTGGTCTCAGGATTGGCGTGGATGAATTCGCCGTTGTTGGAGATGCGCACGGCCCAACGCTCACGCACGTTCTCGTAGAACGGCGGATTGGACATCATGAAGTCTTCGTACTTCTCCGTCACCATGTGAATGCCGCTGCGCGTGACGTTGCGAGGTTCGTTTCCCTCGCCGTAGCTGACGGGAATGTCCATAATCGTCTGACCGTCGCGCACCACCTGCATGCGGTGGCTGGGCGCATTCGCCTTCACGATCTGGCTACGACCGATCGTGAAGTCGAGCGTGAGATCCTGGTCGCCGAAGGCGCCACCGCCGTAGTTCAAGCCGTAGAGCTTGGCGTCCAGATGGACAGTCGTGCCCGGCACCCAGTAATCGGCCGGACGCCAATGGGCCCGCGATCCGCCGTTGTCGTCGGCCAGCCAAGCCCACGATCCGGCGGTGGGCGGCACGGTGGTCACGACAAGCGCCTTCTCGACGGCCGCCTTGTCGACGACGGAGTTGTCGAACTGCAACGTGATCGGTGCCGCGATACCAACTTCTTGGCCGTCGGCGATGTTGAGGGTGGCGCCGGTGGTCGACTCCGGGGCAACCGTCGTAAAGCTCCCTTGGACTGGCACGGATTTACCGTCGGTCCCGGTTGCCGAGCCCGACCACGAATACGTGGTGCCGTAGCCGAGTGCCTCACTGACGGTGAACGATGTCTTGTCAGGCGACAATTGTCCTGCAACGGCTTTACCGGCCGCATTGCTGAGGCTGACGTCGGACAGCGTTCCCTGGGTCACCGCCACCGAGACGGGGGCGACCGGGCTGACATCTTTGGTGCCGGGCGCCGGGGTCGACACCACGGTCGCCACCGGTGCTGGCTCGGCGGCCGCCGCGCCGCCCTGTCCGTCCTTGCCACCGATCGTGCAGCCGACGACGGCCACCATCACAGCGAGCAATACAGCTACCAACGCAACAAGACGCGAACGACTTCTCCTACCACCCAGCTCATGCACTTCAACAGGCTACCTGCGGGCTCCGTCAGGAATCAGATGGTGCAGCCCACAGTTACCGGTTCCGGTTCCAGGTGGACACCGAACGCGGCTTCGACGCCGTCGCGCACTGTCCGCGCGAGCGAGACCACATCCGCGCTCGTTGCCGACCCTCTGTTGGTCAACGCCAAGGTGTGTTTCGTCGACAGCCTGGCCGGTGCATCTTCACCGGGATAACCCTTCGAGAATCCGGCCCGTTCGATCAACCATCCGGCCGAGAGCTTGGTTCCACCACTGCCCGGGAACTGCGGCACGGTGACGTCTCCGAGCTGTTCGGTTATTGCTCCGAGCACAGCGGGCAGCTTGTCGTCCGGCACCACGGGGTTGGTGAAGAAGGAACCCGCGCTCCAAGTGTCGTGGTCGTACGGATCGAGCACCATCGCCTTACCCGTCCGAAGACCCAGAACTGCCTCGCGGACCTGCGACGCAGGTAACCGCTCGCCTTCTTCGGCCCCGAGTGCGGTGAACAGTTCGCGGTACGCGAGCGGGGCACTCAGTCCGTCGGTCGACGCATCGAATTCGACGGCGAGAACCACTGCTGCATCGGAATGCTTGAGAACGCTCGACCGGTAACCCAATTCGAGTTTCGACGGTTCGACCCACGACACTTCGCCACTGCGTCGGTCGAGCAATTGAACCTGCCGGAGCCGCGAGCCCACCTCGACGCCGTACGCGCCGACATTCTGCACCGGCGTCGCACCGGTCGAGCCCGGAATCCCGGACAGGCACTCGAGGCCACCCAGTTCCGCGGCGACCGATTGACCGACTACTTCGTCCCACACCGCGCCCGCTTCGGCGACGACGCGGTCCGTGTCGAGGCTCACGGTGGTGTTGGCCACACGAACGACAACTCCGTCGAATCCCGAGTCGGAGATCACGAGATTGGATCCGCCGGCGAGAATCAGCGTCGGGATCTGCTCGCGATCGAGCAGCGTCACGACGTCGATCAACGACTGCGTCGTCGGACATTCGGCGAGCAGCCGCGCCGGTCCCCCGATTCGGAGCGTCGTCAATCCCGACAAGTCAACGTTCTCGGACACGAAAGCGCCTGATTCCACGACGCGTCTGCCAATGGTTACGTCCCACACATCGATAAACGGTAGCCTCCACAATCGTGAGCCGTCGCATCGAGCATTCGTCGAAGTACACAGTCCCCGCCGAGAAGGTCCATGAGGCGGTGACCTCCGAGCAGTACTGGCGCGACCGAATCGTCGCTGTCGGTGGTCCCGGCGCAACGATCGAAGAGCTGACCGTTCGCGACGAGACCGTCGCGGTCACGATGTCGCAGATCATTGCCGCAGAGCATCTCCCCAGCATGGTGTCGAAAGTCGTCAACGGCGACATCGTCATCAAGCGCAGTGAAACGATGGCGCCTTTCAAGGACGGCAAGGCCACCGGCACCTTCTCCGCCCACGTCGACGGCGTTCCCGCCCGTGTCGAGGGCACGCAGGTGCTGACAGGTGACGAGAACTCCGCCACTCTCGAGATCGACGGTGAGGTCGAGGTCAAGATCCCGTTCCTCGGCGGAAAGATCGAAAGTGCGATTGTCGACGAGGTTGTCCGGCTCATCCAGGCCGAACAGGACTTCACCCGGGAGTGGATCGCGAAGTAAAACCCTGCGGGCGGCGGCAGTTGTGGATACAGCCGATTTGGCTTGTCACAGCGTGTAACCGGTATTCTTTTCGATCATGGCTCGCCGCATCGACTACTCCGCCCGCTATCAGCACTCCCCCGAGCAGGTCTATGCGGCGCTGGCGGACCGCTCGTACTGGGAGGCCCGTGTCGAGGAGATGCGCAAGCATTCCGAGAACCATGTGGAACATTTCGAGGTCACCGATTCCGGAATCGATCTCGTGCTCCACCACATTCTTCCGCGCACGGATTTGCCCGACATCGCTCAGACAGTGATGAAGAAGGATCTTGTCATCACTCGTAAGGAGTCGTACGGCGCCTTCGGTGACACCGTGACCGGAACGTACGAAGCGTCCATCCCGGCCGGGCCGGGGAGTTTGTCCGGCACCATGGAGTTGTTCGCGACCGATACCGGGTCCACGCTGCGAACCACGTCCGAGGCCAAGGTCTTCATACCGTTCATCGGCGCGAAGTTGGAGCAACTGATGCTCATCAACCTCGTAGATCTGTTCCGCACCGAAGCCCAGGTCACCGCGACCTGGCTCGCCGCACGCTGAACCCGGCGTGAAGAAAGCTCCACCCCCGAAGATCGAGGGGGTCATCACCCGTGGCACGACGGGAATCAACAGACTGCGACGTAGTGACCGGTGGATCGTGCACAACCGCACTATCGCGCACGCCCTGAACAACGCGACCGATCCGTTGATCGTCGACCTCGGGTACGGGGCGAGGCCGGACACCACCTTCGAGATGGCAAGCCGCCTCACCGCTGTCCGGCGGGATCGACGCGTCATCGGGCTCGAGATCGACCCCGCCCGCGTGGTCGAGAGTCGTGACGGTGTCAGCTTCGCCCGTGGTGGATTCGAACTTGCCGGTCTCACACCCGTCTTCGTACGCGCCTTCAACGTGCTCCGGCAGTATCCGGAGGAGGCTGTGGACTCTGCGTGGGCACACATTCAGTCCGGTCTCGCGCCGGGCGGGCTGCTACTCGACGGAACCTGCGACGAACTCGGGAGACGTTGCGCCTGGGTGCTTCTCGACGCTGATCGTCCATTGACCCTGACACTGGCCTGGGATCCCTTCGACATCGAGCGCCCTTCCGACATCGCGGAACGTCTCCCGAAGGCTCTCATCCACCGCAACGTTCCCGGTGAGCCGATCCACGCGTTGCTCAGCGCGGCCGATCGAGCCTGGGCCACCGCCGCGCCGCACGCCTCGTTCGGACCTCGCCATCGTTGGGCTGCCGCATTGGAAATACTTCGGGCGCAAGGAATTCCCGTGCAACCCGCGCGGCGACGTCTTCGTGACTGCATCCTGACCGTGCCCTGGCACGTCGTAGCGCCGAATCCCTGAACTCACAGACGGGAAACGCCCCGCCGCGGAGGTGTTCTCCGCAGCGAGGCGTCCGTGTGCAGGCGTCGGGCTAGGACCCGAAGATGTTTTCCAGGCTTCCCAGTGAACCGGTCGAACTGCCGCCGTTGCCCGGATCGCCGCCGTCGGACGCTGCCGTCACCTTGACGGTGACTGCGGCCTGGGTCTCGGAACCGAGATAGCCGTCAGTTCCACTGAACACCGCGGTGATTCGGCGATCTCCGAGTTCAGTGAAGGTGTGCGAGAGCGTGGCCTTACCGTTCACCACCGCAACTGGTCCACCGATCGGGGTGGTTCCGTCCATGAACTGAACCGTTCCTGCGCTGAGCGTAGGTACCACTGCCGCAACAAGATCGACCTTCGCGCCCTTGACCGCTGACGCCGGAGCGCTCACGGTGATGGACGTTTCCTGATCCTCCGCGGCCGGAGCCGTGACCGAAACCGACTGAGCAGCCGAGGTAGAGGTGAGGAATCCCGCGGCACCCGAGTACACGGCCGTGATGTCATGCGTGCCGACGCTCGCGAACTCGTGCATGATCGACGCCTTGCCCTCGACGACCGGCACCGGCGAGCCGAGATTGCCCGAGCCGTCCTTGAACTGCACTGTGCCGCCCACCGGCGTCGGCGTGACGGTTACCGACAGACCAACTGCCGTACCGGTTTTTGCATCCGCCGGAACGGTCAAGACCGTCTGGGTCTGCTGGTCGGTGGGAGCCGGCGCCTTGACGTTCACGGTCTGGGCGTTCGATGTCGAGCCCAGGTAGTTACCCGAACCCGAGAACACTGCGGTGATGCTGTACTCACCCGCCACGTTGAAGGTCGGCGTGGTTGTTGCCTTACCCGAGGCGTCCACGGGAACCGGGGATCCCAGATCCCTGCCACCTTCCTTGAACTGCACGGTTCCGCCTGCAGCACCGGTCGAGACGGAGGCAGTGAACGACAAGGCCTCCCCTGTCGAACCTGTCGACGGGCCGACGAGGGTAGTCGTTGTGTTCTCCTCGACCACCACCGGAGCGACTGTCAACGCATGTGGCGCCGACGTCGAAGTCTGGTAGACACCGGAACCGGAGTACACCGCCACGATCGAATGCGCTCCGACTGCATAGGAATTCGTCAGCGAAGCCTTGCCGTTGGCATCGACGGGAACGGCGCCGCCGAGGTCGGTTGCACCGTCCTTGAACTGCACCGTGCCACCCGCCGGAGTGGGCGACACCGTAGCCTCGACGGTCACGGACTCACCTGCAACTGCACTTGCGGGACCGGTGATCGCGGTTGCAGTGCTCTTGTCCGCTTCGGACACTACGACGTCGACAGCCGACGACGTGGAGGTCGCCACCTTTGCATTACCGAGATACTTGGCCGTCACGCTGTGGGTTCGGACGTCAGCCGGTGTCCAGGCAAGCGTTGCAACACCATTGGCGAGCGCGCCCGCACCGATCTTGGTGGCACCGTCGAAGAACTCCACCGAATCACCGTCGGCACCACCGGTCACCGTCGCGCTCAGCGGAACAAGTTGTCCCAACTTCACGCCACTGGTCGGTGACAGCGTCGTCGTCGAGACGTTCTTCTGAACGTTGATCGACGGACCACGACCATTTGTCGTGTCGTCAACGAACACCGTGCCGTCGAAATGCACCGTCGTCGACAAATCAGTACCACGAGCACAATCCGCACCGACGCGATACTGGAATTCGAACGTCTTGACGTCACCACCCCACATCGGCCATTCCGTAGCACCCGCACTCAAACGAACAGAATCAGTAGCCACCTCGTTGACACGGAACGCACTACCGTTCACCGTCGCCGAACCATCGACATACGTCATACACGCCGGATGAAAATCGCGCACCGCATACAGATTGTGAACCGCGGCAGTTCGCTTGAACACCGTCTTCGACGTGATCACATCACCCTCGGACGGCGTCCCGTTACTGATCGTCCGAGTCACCTTGTACCCGTCGGAATTGAACTCCGCCGTCACCGGAGCCGCACCAGCAACCCCGACACCCGCAACCACCGCGAAACCCGCAGCAACAGCAAACACACTCAAACCTGCAACTGCACGGCGTGCAGAACCTACAGACATAGCTTTTCCTTCTCGAGAAGTGAGCGAAATGGGTGATGCCCCACCGCCGAACGCGGGCGGGGCATCACCAGGTGTCGGCGGCTAGGAGCCGAAGATGTTGCCGAGGCTGCCGAGCGAACCGGTGCCGTTGCCTGGTTCTGCACCGTCGACGGGTGCGGCGATCTGGACGGAGACCTGATCGGACGATGCCGTCACCGTGCCGGCGCCCGAGTACTCCGCCGCGACAACTCGCTGCCCTTGAGTTGCGGGCTTCCACGAAAGGCTGGCCTTTCCGGATGAATCGACCGTGGCCGTGCCGATGACGGTCTCGCCGTCCTTGAAGGTGACTGTGCCACCCGCATTGGCGGGGCTGATTTGAGCGGAGATCGTCTGGGCAACGCCGACCTGGCCCGCTACTACGCTGAGATCTGTTGTGGAGCTTGTTGTTCCGGCGGGCTGTTCGGCGACTGTCACATTCGCGGTGGTACTCGACCCGGTGACACCGGATCGACCGGCGAATACGGCTTCCACCGTCTGTGCACCGGCGACCGTCGGAACCCAGGCATAGGTCGCTTCACCGTTGCCTGCCACCGGCACCGAAGCGAGCACCGTTCCGCCGACCTTGAACGTGACCGTTCCACCGGTGCCCGACGCGGACACAGTCGCTTTGAGATTGGTCGACTTGCCGACCTGCGCGCCCGAGATCGGCGCCAGCGTCGTACTGGACTGAGCATCGGCCTGCGAAACGTTCACGATCAGCGCTGCCGAAGCGGAACCGACGGCACGCGCCGTGTCGGCGAACTTCGCTGTGATCGAGTGGTCTCCACGGGTCGTCGGTGTCCAGGCAAGTGTTGCAACACCATTGGCGAGCGCGCCCGCACCGATCTTGGAACCGGCGTCGAAGAACTCCACCGAATCACCGTCGGCACCACCGGTCACCGTCGCACTCAACGTCACCGGCTGCCCCACCTGAGCGCCACTGACCGGTGACACGGTGGTCGTCGACACGTTCTTCTGAACGTTGATCGACGGACCACGACCATTCGTCGTGTCGTCAACGAACACCGTCCCGTCGAAATGCACCGTCGTCGACAAATCAGTACCACGAGCACAATCCGCACCGACGCGATACTGGAATTCGAACGTCTTGACGTCACCGCCCCACATCGGCCATTCCGTAGCACCCGCACTCAAACGAACAGAATCAGTAGCCACCTCGTTGACACGGAACGCACTACCGTTCACCGTCGCCGAACCATCGACATACGTCATACACGCCGGATGAAAATCGCGCACCGCATACAGATTGTGAACCGCGGCAGTTCGCTTGAACACCGTCTTCGACGTGATCACATCACCCTCGGACGGCGTCCCGTTACTGATCGTCCGAGTCACCTTGTACCCGTCGGAATTGAACTCCGCCGTCACCGGAGCCGCACCAGCAACCCCGACGCCCGCAACCACCGCGAAGCCCGCAGAAACAGCAAAAACACTCAACCCACCGACAACACGACGAACACCACTCACGGACATCCAGATCCCTCTCGACAACGGGGCAGACAGGCGTCCAGGACAAGCGTCCGTCTGCTTTCGATGCCGTGACGTTATCCCATTGACTGTAAAGTAACTACGCTTTTCGCAGATTTAGTTCATCGGCGACATCGCCGAACTGCAGTAACAGTGGGCTGAACGTCCCGAACCGCACATCTGGATGCGTTCTTACCTGCGCTAAAGACAAAACAGTCGCCCGAAAATAGCGATTTACAAATCTCTGATATCGGCGTCATATTCGATTTCGGGCGTGATGCCAGAAGGTCGCAGGAGCCTCGAAGATCTCTCTCGGCTACAGGCTTGCGGCCAGAGCCAACTCGACCCGAACAGCAACGTCGACGCTCGCGTTCTCACACGAGAGATACAACTCGTGCGCGTCCAGTCGGCCTATCGCGACCGCATCGGCGACTACTTCGTTGAGCAGAACTTGAGAGATTCCACCGGAAGCGAGGTCGTGCACGGTGCGCAAAGGCGTGGTGATGCGGATGGGCCCGATCTGTTCACACTCGTCGTCCGCGAGCGGCAGTCGGTGCAGTGCTACCTGGCGGGTCGGCGCCGCGAGAGGGTGCGCAACGGAGAGGTGGATGAAGCGAGGTTGCAGGTGCCCGAGGCCATGCAGATCTGCGGCACTGTAGTGCGAGACGGTGGCGCTACCGGCGAACCACGTGCACCACTTCGCGAACTCGTCCAAGGCGGTATGTCTGACGCGTTCGAGGCGAAAAAGTCCGCGACACTCACATGTCCATGTTCCGGATTCCGTCATTTCTTCCATCAACGCCAGACCGAAACCCAGTTCGGATGCCTGGAGAGCCGTGACAAATCCGCACTGTCGCAGCGCCAGCAGCTCGAGTGATTCGTAGTCCGAAGCCATGACCACCTCCGGTGACCGTCGAAAACGCCGTTTCGAACAGACTACGGGCGAGTGTGTCGCGCATCACAGGAATGAGGAAGTGCGTATTCACAGAGTTCGTTCAGACTCGTCGGGAAGAATCTGGCGAATGACTGTCGCAGCGAACAACCCTCGTCCGCGCAACCGAGTGCTCATCATCCTTCTCGTGGTGATCGCCGTACTCGTCGCGGCGCTCGTCGGTGGAGAACTGTACGTACGCAACCAGGTGAAGACCTGCATGGCCGATCAGTTCCAGAGCGAACTGGGATCCCAGGTCGACGTCGGGTTGAGCTGGAAGCCCGTACTCCTGCAGGCAGTCGACAAGAAGGTGCCGTACATCAGCATCGACAGTGACGACTCTTCGTTCGGCCCCGCAACGGGAATGCAGGTTCACGCGAAGGTGAACGACATCAACTTGCAGCCCTCGGCGGGCAACAGCGGCACCATCGGCAGCTCCAGCGCCGACGTCACCTGGTCTACCGCAGGCATTCTCGCCACCTTGCAGGAACAGACCTTCGGCGGGCTCGTCTCCGGCGTCACCGCCGACTCGAGCGCCGGAACACTCGCGTTCGACGTCGGTCCGGTCGGGCTCGCGAAGCTCACGGTCAAGCCCACCGTCACCAACGGTGTGGTCGACGTCCAGACCGTCGGCGCCGAGATTCTCGGATTGGGTCTGCCGACCGATCTGGTCGACGGCATCGTCCAGACACTCACCGACAGCCTGCAGACCTACCCGCTGGACATGAAGCCCACGAAGCTGACCGTCACCGACGACGCTATCCAGATCTCGTTGGAGGGCGGCGCTTACGCCATGCCCGTCGCCGACGCGAACAACCAGAACACCTCGGCGGTTCCGGACAGCTGCGGCCTGCTGACCTAGTCGGCCAGACCGTCCAATACTGCTCGACTTCCGGATAGTCCGAGGCGGGTGGCGCCGGCCGCGATCATGTCGAGCGCTGCCTGCGTCGTACGTATTCCGCCACTGGCCTTGACTCCCACGCCCGGGCCGACCGTCTGCGCCATCAGTGCGACGGCCTCAACCGTCGCTCCACCCGCGGGGTGGAAGCCGGTCGAGGTCTTGACGAAGTTCGCCCCGGCATGCACAGCTGCGCGGCAACATTCGACGATGGCCTCGTCGGACAGCGCTGCGGTTTCGAGGATCACTTTGAGGATCGCACTCTCCCCCATCGCCTCGCGGACGGTGAGGATATCGGCCAACACCGCGCTGTAGTCGCCGGCGACCGCCGCTCCTACGTCGATGACCATGTCGATCTCGGCTGCGCCTTGATCGACGGCCAGTCGCGCTTCAGCACCCTTGACCAGCGAATGATGTTTCCCCGACGGGAATCCGACGACGGCCGCCGTCACAAGTCCCTCGGCGCGAATCGGCAACATCGACGGCGAGACGCAGACAGCCAGCACACCGAGGCTGCGTGCTTCGTCGATCAGGGCGGTCACATCGGCCGCGGTGGCTTCGGGTTTGAGGAGAGTGTGGTCCACCATCGCGGCAACCTGGGAACGAGTGAGTGCAGCTTCAGACATGTTGGAAAGCTTGGCACACCACCACGCGACCGTCGCTGCAGCCGCACCTGAGAGACTAGGCCGCATGACCGCTGCACCATCGATCGATGATCGTCGCTATGTTCTGTCCCTCGGCTGCCCCGACACCACGGGCATCGTCGCACGCATCTCGACCTTTCTCACCGACGTCGGTGGATGGATCGTGGAGGCTGCATACCACGCCGATGCCGACACCGGATGGTTCTTCACGCGTCAGGCGGTCCGTGCATCGTCGGTGAGCATGAGCATCGACGAGCTTCGTGAACGGTTCAAAGCTGTTGCGGCCGAGATCGGTCCGGAAACCGAGTGGACTCTTCACGACTCCGGCGCACCCAAGAAGATCGTGTTGCTCGTGAGCAAGGAAGGTCACTGCTTGCATGACCTCCTTGGCCGCGCCGCGGGCGGGGAACTCCCGGCAGAAATCAGCGCCGTCATCGGAAACCACGAAGATCTGCGCAGTGTCACCGAGCGCCACGGGATCGACTTCCACCATGTTCCGTTCGCCAAGGACCCGGCAGAACGGGGACCGTCCTTCGAGAAGGTCCGCGCCCTGGTCGACGCTCACAATCCCGACGCCGTGGTGCTTGCCCGATTCATGCAGGTGCTGCCCGAATCACTGTGCGAGCACTGGGCCGGGCGCGCGATCAACATCCACCACAGCTTCTTGCCGTCGTTCATCGGTGCCCGCCCCTATCACCAGGCTTTCGCCCGCGGCGTGAAGTTGATCGGCGCCACCTGCCACTACGTGACCGCCGAACTCGATGCCGGTCCGATCATCGAGCAGGACGTGATCCGTGTGGACCACGCCGACGATGTCGCCGACATGGTCCGTCAGGGTCGAGACATCGAAAAGCTCGTACTCTCCCGCGGACTGCGCTGGCACCTCGAGGATCGTGTGCTGGTTCACGGGCGCAAGACGGTCGTCTTCAGCTAGAGCTGCGTTGCGCTAGAGATTGCGCAGTCGCACGATTTCCTTGTCGAACTCGTCGATGTTCTCGATCGACGACATGTGACCGACGCCCGGCAACACGATCAACCGTTCGAGGTTGCCGGCGTCGTCGAGGACCTGCGCAAGCTTGCGCGCATGGACCGGCGGAGTGAGCCGATCGAGCGAACCGACGAGCACGGTGGTCGGCACTTCGAGATTGTCGAGTCCCTCGTGAATGTCGAGGGTGCTCAGCGCTGCTCCCCAACCTCCACGGATGCGGGGCTTGCACTCACGAACGATGTTCTCGCAGAACTGAATCTCGGCCTTGGTCGCGTTCGGTGACATCGAGACGTACTGGATCGCCTTCGTCATGGCGCCCGAGGAGACGAACGGAACGGGCGAACTGAGGATGGCGCGGCCCACGGGGACCGGCACGCGAGGGAAACGATTGGGCAGTGGGATGACCGTGGTCTCGGCGATCAACCTTTCGCTCGCGGTGCTCGCGAGCATGACCGCCAACGCGTACTTCTTGACCTCGTCGGGGTGACGACCCGCCCAGGCGATGATGCTCATCCCGCCCATGCTGTGACCGACGATGACGGCCTTCTTGTCCTCGCGAACCGTGGCCGCCAGCACTGCAGAGAGATCGTCGGCAAGGACGTCCGGGCCGAGCGGAAGATTGCCGACGGTGCTGCGGCCATGACCGCGCTGATCGTAGGTGATGACGCGATATTCGCCGGCAAGCGCATTGACCTGCGGGTACCAGAATTCGGTGGAGCACGTCCAGCCGTGACTGAGAACGATCGGATCGCCGTCGACGGGACCGTAAGCCCGGACATTGATGATCGCACCGTCGTCGGTGGTCAGTTCGCTGATGTCAGCTTTGAGAGTCGGAGTCTTCAGGAGTGCATTGGGCTCGACGTCGCTCGAAAGAGTCAACCCACGCGTGGATCGCCGATGACGGATCCCAGCGACGGCCGCGACGAGTGCTCCCACTCCGACGGCGCCTGCCAGTACTCGAAGCTCTGTGGTGCGCGAACGACTGGACATGCATTTACCCCTGACTGCTGCTGACGACAGACGGATGCAATCTATGTGTGACTGCCGTTAACCGACACTATCACTCGAACAACGCCCGTTGTCAGCGTTGGAGAGAAGAGTGGGGCAGCACACCATGAGCCGGGAACCACGGCTCGGAATGAGCGGGAGTGCGGCAAACTACCAGCGAGAACCGCCGTGCTGAATGTCGTCCACCCGCGGGCGAACGTCGACGAGATACACGCACACTGCAACGACCGCGATGATGCCCAGGAGCCCGACAGGGGACGTCGCCAAGAGGATCAACGCCGCGACGATCAGAATTCCCAGCCAGATCGGCTTGGTCAATTTGTTGACCGCGGTGAAAGCGTCAGGACGCTGCCTGACGGCATGAACGATCGCGTAGACAGCACCCACCAATGCGAGCACTTTGAGTGCGAGAAAGATCAGACCGACTAGCCCATCGACTTGAGTCACAACTACATCCTAAGTTCTCATCCGGTTCCCGACGAACACGAAGGCTCCCACACTCGGCTGAGCGCGGGAGCCTTCGTCAGGTGGAGCTGGGCAAATCAGGCCTTCTTGGCCGGAGCAGCCTTCTTGGCCGGAGCCGGTGCGGTGGCCTTGGCCGGAGCAGCCTTGGCGGGTGCAGCCTTGGCCGGAGCGGCCTTCTTCGCGGCGGTGGTCGCGCGCTCCTGGACGTCGGAAGCAGCAGCGGTCACGCGAGCGGCAGCTTCCTTGGAAGCCTCGTCAGCCTGGTCACCGAGGTCGAGGACCTTCAGTGCAGCCTCGTCGCCTGCGTCGGCGATCTTCTCACCGGCGTCAGAGATCTTCTCGCCGACCTCTTCTGCGGTGTCGGAGATGCGTCCGGCAGCGCGGCCGGCCAGCTTGGCAGCCTGCTCGCCCACGGCGCGCGTCTGACGAGCAACGGTTCCGAGTGCGTCTTCGGTCAGCTCGACGGCGTCGCCGAGTGCCGACTCTGCAGCAGCGATGCCTTCTTCGACTGCGGGCTGCTTGCGGATGCGCTCGACTGCGTCTTCGCCACGTTCTGCGAGGGAGTTGTACAGATCTCCGGCAACCTTGAGGTATGCCTCGGCGACCTTGCGGAGTTCCTCGGGTGAGAACTTCTCGCGCAGCTCGGCAAGCTCTTCGGGCAGCTCGGACGGCAGGCCGGCGAGACGCTCGCGCAGCGCATCGACGCTCTCGGCAACGTCACCCTGGACGGAAGCGAGCTTCTCGCGAGCACCGTCGACACGGCCGTTGACATCGCCCTGGGTGTTCTCGGCGCGCTCACGAACCTGAGCAACTACATCGGCCACGGCCTGGACAACCAGGTCGCCTGCGCCGACGGCGGCGTAGAGCGAGGTCTTGACGCTGTCGATGGCGTTCTTGTCAGTCATCTTGTTCTCCTAGTGAAGTCTCGGTGTCTGGAATTGCGGCCGATTCAGCGAAATCGGGCGCTGCGGCTGGTCTTGACGACTCGTTCTCGCGACAGAACGAGTCGTAGATTTCGAGCAGTACTTGCTTCTGCCGTTCGTTGATGGCCGTCTCGGCCAACACCGCGTCCCTGATGGGACTGTGCGGGCGTTGCTCGAGATATCCCGCTTGGACGTACAGCACTTCTGATGAGACTCGAAGGCCCTTGGCGATTTGCGCCAGTACGTCCGCCGACGGTTTGCGCAATCCGCGTTCGATCTGACTCAGATACGGATTGCTGACGCCGGCGAGTTGAGCGAGTTGGCGCATCGAAACTTGGGCGGCTTCCCGCTGTGCACGAATGAACCCCCCGATGTCGTGTGCCGCAGAGCTGACGACGCGAGCTGCCAAGTCGCTTGCTCCGGCTGCGGCACCGGATGATTCACGATCTCCGTCATCGGAGTTCGTCGACTTCGCTGGCATTGCGTCCTCCCTTTCCAGTGGACATTTCCCAGGATAGGAGAGGGTGCTAACTATTGCAAGCACTACTGCTAGCACTCGTGGTGGACGTCACATACTGGACAGCTCAGCCGAAGATGAGCGTCGAAATCGTGTAGATCAGCAGTCCGGCGATCGAGCCCACAACGGTGCCGTTGATACGGATGAACTGAAGATCTCGACCGACCTGCAACTCGATCTTCTGGCTCGCTTCGTCGGCGTCCCACCGCTCGACGGTGTCACTGATGACTCCAGTGATCTCGTCGGTGTAGTTCTCCGCGATGTACTTGGTGCCCTGCACCAGCCAGCCGTCGACCTTCTCACGCATGGACTCGTCGTCACGCAGCCTGACTCCGAAGCCGGCGACGTTCTCGGCGACCTTGGTCCGCAGGGTGCTGTTCGGATCGTCGACGGACTCCATGATGAGCCGCTTGGCAACCTGCCATGTCGACGACGCCAGACCCGTCACTTCCTCGCGACCCATGATCTCGGCCTTGATCCCCTCGGCCTTCTTGATGGTCTCCGGGTCGTTCTGCAGATCATCGGCGAAGTCGATCAGGAAGCGGTTGGCGGCGAGGCGTACCTCGTGTTCGGGGTTGGAACGGACCTTCCAGGTGAACTCGACGAGTTCCTTGTATATCTTCTCCCCCAGCATGGCGTCGACGAACTTCGGCGACCACGCGGGCGAATCGCGAACGATCACACGATCGATCGTCTCCTGGCTGCCGAGAGCCCACTGATGTGCCCGCTCGGCAAGCAATTCGATGATCGGCAGTTGCTTGTTGTCCTTGAGAAGTTCACCGAGCACTCGGCCGATCGGCGGTCCCCACATGGGCTCGGCCAGACGCTTCACGATCGTGTTGTCGATGATCTGGGCGATGTCCTCGTCGCGAAGAACCTCGACCATGCCGCGCAAGACCGTCGACGTCTCGGCGGCGACGCGAGCGGCGTTGGCAGGTTCGGCCATCCACGTGCCGAGCCGCAGCGGAATCTGCGCCTGCTGCACCTTGGCCGACACAACCTCGGGAGCCAGGAAGTTTTGACCGACGAATGAGCTCAGGCTGGCTCCGAGCTGGTCTTTCTTACGCTTGATGATGGCAGTGTGCGGGATGGGAAGGCCCATCGGATGACGGAAGAGCGCGGTGACGGCAAACCAGTCGGCAAGCGCGCCGACCATGCCTGCCTCGGACGCGGCCCGGACGTACCCGACCCACTCTCCGGCGCCGCGGGATTCCTGCCACCGGCAGAAGATGTAGACCACCGTCGCGAAGCCCAGAAGGCCAGTAGCGAAGACCTTCATCTTGCGAAGGTCCCGACGCTTGGCGGCGTCGTCGAAGGCGGAGAGGCTCAGTTGCTGCACCCTCGCCATTGTGCCGAAAGGTGTGACGCGGCGTAGCGCGAGCGACACGAAGTCCGATTCTGCAGGACCTAATCCCCCGAACTGCGGATGTGAGTGCCCGAGATAAAGGCGCGGACATTAAGCTGGACCGGAAAGTAGACCGATCGGACGTGGCTCGCACCACAGATATGAGATGACTCGTGGCCAAGAATGCCGTGCAGGACAACGAGCAGGTAGACGGCCCAGTCGTTGCTGATGCGAAGCCCGAGAAATCCGACGGTCGGAAGCGTCGTTGGCGTGAGCACAAGATCGCTCGCCGCGAGGAACTCGTCGACGGCACCATCGCCGCCATCCGCGCGCGCGGCCGTGAGATCGGCATGGACGAGATCGCGTCCGAGATCGGTGTCTCCAAGACCGTGCTCTACCGATACTTCGCCGACAAGAGCGACCTCACCACCGCCACGATGATGCGGTACGTCGAGACCATCCTGTCGCCGCGTATCTACGAAGCGATCAGTGGCGATCTCGACGATTTCGAACTCACCCAGGCGAGCATCACCGCATACGTCGAGACGGTGGCATCCGACCCCGACATCTACCTCTACGTCATGGCCAACGGCGCCGGCGCCAACCGCGACGTCGTTGCCGATTCCGAGCGCATGATCGCCGAATTGCTCTCCACGGTGTTGGGCAATCGTCTTCGCGAGATGGAGATGGATTCCGGCGGTTCGCTGCCGTGGGCGTTCGGGATCGTGGGCGGAATTCAGCTCGCGACGCACTGGTGGATCTCCAACAAGTCGATGTCCGCGGAATCGCTGATCGACTACCTCACGATGATGACGTGGGGCGGCATCACCGGCATAGCTGCGGTCAACGGATCACCGGCCAAGTTCAAGTCGGTTCCGCATCCCCTCGTCAAGCCTGCCGAGGACTGACTCGCCCGAGACCGAACTTTCGAGCCGCCGGGCGCGATCCTGTGGCACTCTTTCGGCATGGCACAAGACTCGCTGTGGGAAACACCGGCCGCCAAGACCCTGCGGGCGGAGCCCGGGTTCGAACTCGATCAACTCGATCGCAACAGCACTCCGGGATTCACCGGAAACAAAGCTGACGGCGAACGTCTGCTCGAGGAACGCGGCGCGGTTCTGTCCGACCTGCAGGAGTTGCTGTACGCCAACGGCCGGTCCGGGGACAGTCGTTCAGTCCTGCTGGTTCTGCAAGGAATGGACACCGCAGGCAAGGGCGGCATGGTCCGACACGTGATCGGTCACGTGGATCCTTCGGGAGTTCAGCACGCGGCCTTCGGCGTCCCGACCGAAGAGGAAAAGCAACATCACTACCTTTGGCGGATCAAGAAGGAACTCCCCCGCGGCGGCTAT
Source organism: Rhodococcus sp. IEGM 1302 (assembly GCF_030056935.1). NCBI lineage: Bacteria > Bacillati > Actinomycetota > Actinomycetes > Mycobacteriales > Nocardiaceae > Rhodococcus > Rhodococcus sp. IEGM 1302. The sequence continues at coordinate 55,905 of NZ_JASHKY010000020.1, forward strand.
CTCGGTGTGTTCGATCGCTCCCACTACGAGGACGTCCTGGTAGTGCGCGTCCACGATCTTGTCCCGGAGGATGTCTGGAGCAAGCGCTACGACGAGATCAACCAGTTCGAAAAGGAACTCGTCGACGCCGGAACCACCATCGTGAAAGTCGCGATGTTCGTCTCGCTCGACGAGCAGAAGAAGCGACTCGAAGAACGTCTCGACCGCCCGGACAAGTACTGGAAGTACAACCCTGGCGACGTGACCGAACGCGGTTTGTGGCCTGCATATCAACAGGCGTATCAGGCAATGCTCGACAAGACGTCGACCGAGCACGCGCCGTGGTACGTCGTGCCGTGTGATCGGAAGTGGTACAGCCGCATTGCGGTCACGGAGCTACTGATCGACGCTCTGGAAAAGCTCGATCTCGACTGGCCCCCTGCCGACTTCGACATCGAGGCGGAGAAGGCACGACTCGCACAGTCTTGATCAGAAGCAGGCCTGATCAGAACAGGTGTGGGGATTCGCGGTGCACTTTGTGGTCGTGACGCACAGTACTGGCGTACAGGGCTACCGCGAGGCCGATGCACGCGACGCCGGCGAGGCCGGCGATCAATGCCCAACCACCCTGGCCTGAACCTGCCGCCACCAGAAAACTGCCGAGGCAGACCACTGTGGCCAGCACCAGGAAATACGACGCCCACGCTGCAAAGAGATTGAGCTTCATCGTTCGCTCCTCCGGTCGGATCTCTTTCGTTTCGACCGTACGCCGGAGCATGACGGTCGACAAGACACTGCCGTCGCGAGGTTTCCCGACGTCTACGCCGGGTAGCCGAATTACATGGACATCGGAACTCTTTATCGCGGAATCGAATCCGCTCGCGGACTGGACGGTCCGTCCACTGGCCTCAGGCGCAGAATCCTCGAGATCACGGAGCGATCCGACCGATCGCGCACTGTCGCCGCACTTCTGCGCGGCGCCGCCGTCGGGCATCCCATCCATCCTGCCCTCGTGACCATTCCCGCGGGCGCGTGGACGGCTTCGTTGGTCTTCGATGTTCTAGGCGATCCGCAGACTGCACGACGGCTGATCGGGCTCGGATTGGTTTCGACTCCGCCGGCTTTGCTGACGGGATGGCTGGACTGGTCCGAACGTGGCGACGTCGCGCGCCGAGTGGGGCTGGTGCACGCGGCGTCGAATGCAGTGGGGATCTGGTCTTTTGCGGCGTCGTACAGGCTACGCGGAAAGGACTCACTCGCGCTGGCGCGAGTGCTGTCGGTGCTGGCGCTCACCGCGGTCGGTGTCGGTGGCGCGCTCGGTGGTCACATCGTTTTCAAGCTCATGGACGATCCGGCCGTCGAGGCTGCAGCGACTCCGGTTCTCGATCCCATCCTGGATGTAGTCAACTGAGCCGATCGGACCTCGATACTGTTCAGGCGTAAGCACTTCCGGAGTAGCTCCGCAGTTCTCGCGCGGTCTCGTCCGAATCCGCCAATGGTCTGTTCATGACCCAGTGTGGGCTGCGCGTACCCAGTGTCGCGGCAAAATCGGCGACGGCGTCCGGGGTCGGCACTGCGTGTTCGCCCAGATATCCGAGAACGATGAGGTCCTCCCCTGATCTGGTCTCCACGGCCAGGGCCCAACCGCACGTCTCCTCCCACAGCAAAGCCACCTCGCGCCCGGGGAAACGCGGCACAGTTCGGTCCAATGCGATGTAAGCCTCCAGAGGGTGCTCGCGCCTGCAACACCACTGCTCGATGCCGGCCCCCACACCGACCGCCACCCGTTGTACGTACCGCTCGAACCCGAGTCCGACGGTTGCGTCGACCAGCATTTGTTCTGTCATCGAACCTCACTCCTCGCCATCGTGTTTGGAATGTGCCCAGCGCTGACCGCGTCGAAACCCGGTTCAGATCACGGACTCCGGGTATCCCCAGACGAACCGATCAAGTGGAGAGGGGACCCGATGAAGTACTCGCCCGCTATGGCTCCCGGACGAATGCTGAAGATCTCCATGGTGTCGGTGAACGCCGATCCACTCGCACCGGTGGGCTGCTCGGCTGCCGGTGCACAGAACCTGCACGTCGACGAACTGTCTGCCGCCTTGGTTCGTGCCGGACACGACGTCACCGTCTCCACCAGGCGTGCCCACGTCGGTGGGCCGGACCGCGTTCGCGCCCGCGCCGGGTACTCCGTCGACTATCTCGAGGCCGGCCCGACGCAGGCTCTCCCGGATGCCGACATCCTCCCTCACCTGGGAACCTTTGCCAGCATTCTGCGCGCTCAGTGGAGTACCGACCGACCCGATGTGGTGCACTCGCACTTCTGGATGTCCGGTGTGGCAACGGAACTCGCGACCCGATCGCTCGGCATCCCCGTACTTCAGACATTCCATTCCCTGGGATCTGCGGCGCACCGCCACCTCGGAGCAGCCGACGACAGCCCCTCGGAGCGGACTCACCTGGAACCGTTGATCGCCAGGGGCGCAACCCATGTCATCGCGACCAGTTCGGACGAAATCTTCGATCTGGTCCGGCAGGGATCACCACGATCACGGACCACGATGGTGCCCTCGGGCGTGGACACCGAAGCATTCACCCCGGAGGGACCCGCCGCGAAGAAAACCGCACCGCATCGATTGATCTGCGTCGGAAGACTGGTGGAGCAGAAGGGCTTCGATGTTGCCGTCGCCGCGCTGGCTTCGCTGCCGGATACGGAGTTGGTGGTGATCGGCGGGCCACCCGTCGCGCAACTGAGCACCGACGAAGTGGCGATCCGCTTGGTCAAGCTCGCCGAGCGCCTCGGCGTCGCAGATCGCGTCCAATTGTTGGGACGGGTTCCGCACCGCCAACTACCGAAACTGATGCGATCGGCCGACGCCCTCGTGTGCACCCCTCGATACGAACCGTTCGGAATCGCGGCACTGGAAGCAATGGCGTGCGGAGTTCCCGTAGTCGCGACTCCTGTTGGCGGACTGCGGGATACGGTGATCGACGGACTCACCGGGCGTCGGGTCCCGGTCAACAACCCGGTGGAAACCGCTCGCGCAGTCCGCCATCTTCTCGACGACGAGGACGAAGGCGCGGCGTTTGCACGGCAGAGCCGGGCCCGAGCGTGCGAATCGTATTCGTGGGATCACGTCGCCACCGAAGTGGTCCGCACCTACGGCCGCTGCGTCACAGCACCGCCGAGAGCCCGCCAACACAAGGGCACTCACCGAAGTGAAGTGCACTGACGCTGACGGGCTCTACGAAACTGAATTCACGAAGGTGATTTCACGAAGCTTGGACTGAAACTGCGTGATCAAGCGGGAAAACGTCGGGTCTCTTCGAGTCCGATTGCATGATCGAGCGACTCGTAGCAGGCAAACATCGACTCCTGACCAGCTGCTTTGAGCAACCTTTGCACCGGGCGGGCGCAGACGAGCGCGAGTGTGCCGCCCACGTCGCGTGATCGCGTCGACAGGACCGACAGCACGGACAAGCCGCACGTCCCCATGAATTCGAGTTCGGATAGATCGACGACCAGCGTCCGGTCCGCGGCCACGTGGTACGTCAAGAAGTCACGAAAAGCATTGGCGCTCATCAGATCGATCTCACCACGAACTTTGATCACAGCGGTGTGTGCACTGATGCGGTGCGCGTGAAACGATGCGGTCGCTGTCCCGGTCGCGGGAGGTCCGTAGTCTACCGATCCCTTCGCCGCGTTCGTAAAGCCTGAAATAGATGATCCTGGAACAACAGTCATGGTTCTCCCATCCCGCAACGGTTTACACTCTGCAAAAGAGAAGGGACCTCCGAAGGAGACGCACGATGAACGGGTCTCCAGAAATACGGATAAATCCCTCATCGGCTGTGTGCTCAACCTCGGTTTGAAACAGTACGCCAGCATGACGGACGTCACAAGTGCGTTGCGACCATTCGTTTCGGTGTTCCGAACAAAAATGTGGTTTGGTCTGCGGTTCCGCGAGGTAATCCGATGTTGCGATCGCCAACGGTCGTGAGCAGAATCGTGTCGTTTACCCCGGCACCACCATCGACCAAATTTCGTGTTCGGGGGTCACTGTGAAGGTCGGGATGGGTATCGTTCTCGGCACCAGACTTCACCGCGACCCCTGGTACGACGATCCGGAGAACTTATGGCACACCTCAGCGCACTCGAGCCCGATCAGGATCAGACTCAGCCAGTTGTGGAGTTGAGGATTCAAGCGACTCTCGATCAGCTGTCGATTTTGCGTGCACTGGCCGCCACCGTTGCCATTCAGGAAAACTTCGACCTCGACGCCATCGCCGACATCAAACTGGCCATGGACGAAATCTGTACGCATCTGATCGTTCGCGCTGCGCCTGATTCGGTTCTGGTGTGTCGGTTCGTCTTCACGCCCCCGCAATTGCACGTGTCCGTGTCCACGACGACCACGGAGTACGAGGACAGCAGTCAGCGTTCGTTCGGGTGGCACATCCTCACCGAACTCACCGATTCGATTTCGCTCGACCAGGAAGAGAACCTCGGCGGCGTCGGCTACATCACCACCATGAAGTTCACCAAGGCCCTCAGCGGGCGCCTGTGACCGCTTCCGCAGACGGCCCGTCACGCCCGCGTCGGCGGTCCACCGACGAATATCGGGACGTAATACCAGTTTTCGAGGAACTGCGGACCCTCGAGCCCCACAGCCCGGAGTACGAACGAGTGCGCACTGCACTCATCACCAGATGCCTACCGTTGGCCGAGCACATCGCCAGACGATTCGACGGTCGTGGCGAGGCACACGACGATCTGGTTCAGGTGGCGCGTCTCGGTCTGGTCAACGCCGTCGACCGTTTCGATTCCACGCGCGGATCCGATTTCGTCTCGTTCGCAGTTCCCACCGTCATGGGCGAGGTTCGACGACACTTCCGCGACACCGGTTGGGCATTGCGGGTTCCCCGCCGGATGAAGGAGTTGCACTTCCAACTCGGGCAGGCCATCAGCGAGCTGTCACAACAGCTCGGACACGCGCCGACCGTCGACGAGTTGGCCGAGACGTTGGGGATCGAACGCGAAGAAGTTGCCCAGGCCTTGATCGCCGGCAACGCGTATCAGACGGTCTCGGTCGACGGTGCCGCGTCCAATCACACCGACGATCTCCCGCTCGTGGAAACACTCGGTGACTACGACGCAGCACTCGAGAACGTCGAGAATCACGAGGCGTTGCGTCCGCTTCTCGACAAGCTGCCCGAGCGAGAGCGGACGGTGTTGATGCTCAGATTCTTCGGAAATCTGACGCAGACACAGATCGCCGAGAAAGTCGGTGTGTCCCAGATGCACGTGTCGAGGTTGCTCGCGAAGACATTGAGTAATCTTCGCGAGCAACTCGACTGAGCTCCGCGAACAATTCGACTGAGCAGGACCGGGCGGGTCAGATCGTTGCGGTGTCGATCACGAATCGGTATCGGACGTCGCTCTTGATCACGCGCTCGTAAGCGTCGTTGATGTCGCTCGCCGGGATCAGTTCGATTTCTGCGCCGATGCCGTGCTCGGCGCAGAAGTCGAGCATCTCCTGTGTCTGCGGGATACCGCCGACCATGGAGCCGGCGAGGCTACGACGGTTTGCGGCGAGCGAGAATGCTCGAACTTCGATCGGCTTCTCGGGCAGGCCGAGTTCGACGAGAGTGCCGTTGATGGCGAGCAAGGACATGTAGGCGTCGATGTCGAGGTTGACCGAGACCGTGTTGAGGATCAGGTCGAACTCGCCGCGAAGAGCCTTGAACGTCTCACGGTCGTTGGTCGCGTAGTAGTGATCGGCACCGAGACGAAGGCCGTCTTCCTTCTTGCCGAGCGTCTGGCTCAGGACGGTGACTTCCGCGCCGAGCGCCTTGGCGATCTTCACACCGACGTGACCGAGGCCGCCGAACCCGATGATGGCGACCTTCTTGCCGGGGCCGGCATTCCAGTGCCGCAGCGGTGAGTACAAGGTGATGCCCGCGCACAGGAGCGGCGCTGCAACGTCGAGTTCGATGCCCTCCGGGATCGAGAGCACGAAGTGCTCGGTGACGACGATGTGCGTCGAGTAGCCACCCTGAGTGCGCTCGCCGTCGCGGCCGGTGGCGTTGTACGTACCCGTCACACCCTTGCGGCAGTACTGCTCTTCACCGGCGGTGCAGGCGTCGCACTCCCCGCACGAGTCGACGAAGCAGCCGACGCCCACGCGGTCGCCGACCTTGTGCTTGGTGACATCGGACCCCACGGCGGCGACGACGCCGGCGATTTCGTGTCCGGGGACGATCGGGTACTTGGCTCCGCCCCACTCGTTGCGAGCGGTGTGGATGTCGGAATGGCAGATGCCGGCAAATTTGATGTCGATGAGAATGTCCAGTGGACCGAGCTCGCGGCGTTCGACAGTGGTCTTCTCGAGGGGACCGTCAGCGGACGTCGCGGCATAAGCAGCAGCAGTAACCATGCACACATGCCTACCCGTGCATGGAGGGACCTGCAACTCGCAGGCCCCTCCATGACTTGTTCTTTACGTGACTTACCCGGCGTCGCGCTCGGCTTGCTCCGCCCGACGACGCAGGCGCCTCGCGGCCGCAACCATATTGCGCAGCGAAGGCTCGAGTTGCCACGGATGGCGGGTCTTGAGGCCGCCGTCCGGATTTGCCCACAAGCGATCGAGAGAGATCGATTCGCTTGCCTCGGTGAGCAATTCGTCGAGTTCGTCGATGTCGGGAATCCGAGCCGAGCGAGATTCGTAGACACCGGGGCCGACGCCGTGCGTGAGCGCGCCTTCCTTGAGTGCTTCGAGAACCCACGTGATGGAGCGGGTCGCGACGATAGCCGTCACATCGGCGTCCAACCGTTCGATGGCGTCGACCACCGACGACCGAGCGGAGTACGTCAAATGTGTGTGGATCTGTGTTTCCGGCTTCGCTCCACCCGTTGCCAGACGGAACGCGTCGACGGCCCACTCCAGGTAGGCCTCCCGGCCGTCCTCACGCAGTGGCAGCAGTTCACGAATTGCCGGTTCGTCCACCTGGATGATGGCGATTCCGGCAGCTTCGAGATCCGCGATTTCGTCTCGAATGACAAGTGCCAGTTGCTCTGCCGTTTCGTAGAGCGGCTGATCCTGGCGAACGAACGAACGGGCGATCATGGTGACCGGACCCGTCAGCATGCCCTTGACCGGCTTGTCGGTCAGCGACTGCGCGTACGCAATCCACTCGACCGTCATCGGCTTCGGACGTGCGATGTCGCCGTAGAGGATCGGCGGACGCGTGCAACGAGATCCGTAGGCCTGAACCCAACCGTTGTGCGTGAAGGCATAGCCCTCGAGCAGTTCGGCGAAGTACTGGACCATGTCGTTGCGCTCGTGCTCGCCGTGCACGAAAACATCGAGACCGATGTCCTCTTGCAGACGGATTGTGCGCTCGATCTCTTCCTGGATGCGCTTGTAGTAGTCGTCCCACTCCAAACGCCCCTGGCCGAGTTCGTAACGAGCCTGGCGAATCGCGTCGGTCTGCGGGAACGAACCCAGTGTCTGGGCCGGCACCAAGGGCAGATTCAACCGTTCCTGCTGAGCCTTACGACGCTCCTCGTACGGTGCACGCACACGATCTTCGGGCTTGATCGCGTTCACCCGAGCACGGACAGCGTGCTTGAGCTTGAAGTGCACCTTCGTCGGACGCTTACGCCACTTGTCCGAAGGACCTTCGGTGAGCGCCTTCGCCAGTGAGACGACTTCGCCGACCTTCTGCTTCGCAAAAGCCAGACGGTCTGCGACGTCTCCCGGAATGTCGTACTCGGAGAGCACGTCGTACGGCACGTGCAGCAGCGACGACGACGTGGAGACGACGAGGTCAGGCACAACGTCTTTGAGTTCGTTCAGGTACGTCAAGGTGTTGAACCTGTCGACGCGCCAGACGTTGCGACCGTCGACGACGCCCGCGTAGATGCGCTTGCGCTTGATGTTCGGCACCGCGGCCAGTTCCTCGGCCGTGATCTTGCCGTGCACCAGGTCCAGACCGAAGGCTTCGATCTTGGTGGGCGCCAAGATGTTGAGGGCTTCGCCGAACTTGCCGTACGGACCCGTCACCAACAGGCGCGGGCGCAGCGGGGCCGTCGAAAGCTTCTCGTACGCACGTCCCAGAGCGGCTAGCTCCTCGGGGGTGCGGTCCTCGGTGACCGAAGGCTCGTCCAACTGAACACAGGTCGCACCGGCCTTGGCGAGCTGCTCGAAGAGCTTCTCGTACTCGGGCAGGAGCGCGTCCAACAGGTCGAGCGGGGTGAAGTTCGGATCGGACTTCTCGGTGGCAGGTCCGACCTTCGAAAGCAGAAGCAGCGAGACGGGCCCCATGATGACGGGGCGCAATTCGATGCCGCGCGCCTTCGCACGTTCGAACTCGTCGAGAAGTGCATCCGAGTTGAGCGAGAACACTGTGTTCGCGTCGATCTCGGGCTGACGGTAGTAGTAGTTCGTACCGAAGAAGCGCACCAGCTCGAGAGGCGGGAAGTCCGGGCGGCCGCGGGCCATCGTGAAGTAGAAATCGAGCGGCTCGAGGGCGCCCTCGAGCGGCTTGAACCGCTCCGGCACTGCGCCGAAGAGCAGCGCATTGTCGAGCACGTGATCGTAGAAGGAGAAGGTGTTGCCGGGAACCTGGCTCAATCCCGTCGCAGCCAATTCGCTCCAGGTCGATTCCTGGAGTTCCTTGGCGACCGCGAGAAGTGCGTCCTTGTCCGAAGTGCCGTGCCAGTAGGACTCGAGGGCGCGCTTGAGCTCACGGCGCGGCCCGATGCGCGGATACCCCAGGACGCTGGAGCCGAATGCTGCAGTGCTGCTGGACATGCGGTCGACCTTTCTAACCGAGGGGCGCGAGCGCCCTGTGCGCCTTTGTGGTAGCCGGAACTACCAGAAAGGCGCACAGGGGCGTTGGGCCTTAGCTTGCCTGCTTGGTGGAGCGACCGTTGTCGGCGTATTCGTAGAAGCCCGCGCCGGACTTCTTGCCGGTCAAGCCGGCTTCGACCATACGCAGGAGCAACGGCGGAGCGGAGTACAGCGGCTCCTTGAACTCTTCGTACATGGAGTCGGCGATGGACTTGACGGTGTCGAGTCCGACCAGGTCCGTGAGAGCCAGCGGACCCATGGGGTGCGCGAGGCCGAGAACCGTTGCCTTGTCGATGTCTTCCTTGGTCGCGAAGCCCGACTCGACCATGCGGATCGCCGAGAGCAGGTACGGCACCAGGAGTGCGTTGACGACGAAGCCGGAGCGGTCGGCACTGCGGACGACCTGCTTGCCGAGGATGTCGCTGGCAAAAGCCTCGGCGCGCTGCGAGACGGAGGCACTGGTCTTGAGCGTCGTCACCAACTCGACGAGCGGCAGAACCGGAACCGGGTTGAAGAAGTGCATGCCGATGACTCGCTCGGGACGCTTGGTCGAGATGCCGAGCTTCATGATCGGGATCGACGACGTGTTGGACGCGAGAACCGCATCCGGGTCCGTCACGACCGCGTCGAGCTCGGCGAAGATTTCGCTCTTGATCTTCTCGTCTTCGACGACGGCCTCCACGACGAGCTGGCGGTCCGCGAAATCTCCCAGATCGGAGGTGAAACGCAGACGCCATGCGGCCTGCTCACGCTCACGTTCTGTGATCTTTCCGCTGCTCACGCCGCGGTCGAGCGAACGCAGGATGCGTGAACGCCCGGCTGCTGCAAGCTCGCGAGTCTGCTCGAAGACCAGAACATCGACATGTGCGCGGGCGCACACCTCGGCGATTCCGGCACCCATGATTCCGGCGCCGATAACGCCGACGCGCTGAATTTTTTCGCTGGTCACGTCAGCTCCTTGTTTGTCTCGTGGAGTTTGTCTGGTGAAGGTGTTGCAAAACAAGCACTTCGAACTGCGTCGACGCTGGTGGCCGACGCAATCGGAACTGCCTTGAAGACGAGAGAAAGTAGTGCGGTGATACAAGCAGGGGAGAGACCCGAAGCCGAGCCTCTCCCCCACCCGAAGTCAGTTCTTAGTGGAACTGTCCCTCTTCGGTGGAGCCCTTGAGAGCTGCCGTCGAGGTGTTGGGGTCAACGGTGGTGGCGATGGTGTCGAAGTAGCCGGCGCCAACCTCACGCTGGTGCTTGATGGCGGTGAAGCCACGCTCTTCGGCAGCCTTGAACTCGCGCTCCTGCAGGTCGACGAATGCCGTCATGCCTTCGCGGGCGTAGCCGTAGGCAAGGTCGAACATGCCGTAGTTGAGCGAGTGGAAGCCGGCCAGCGTGATGAACTGGAACTTGAAGCCCATTGCGCCGAGCTCCTTCTGGAACTTCGCGATGGTCGCGTCGTCCAGGTGCGCCTTCCAGTTGAAGGAAGGGGAGCAGTTGTAGGCCAGGAGCTGGTCCGGGAATTCGCTGCGAACGGACTCGGCGAACTTCTTTGCAACCTCGAGATCCGGCACGCCGGTCTCCATCCAGATGAGGTCTGCGTACGGTGCGTAAGCCTTGGCGCGAGCGATGCAGGGCTCGATGCCGTTCTTGACGCCGTAGAAGCCTTCAGCCGTGCGGGTTCCGTCGAGGAACGGGCGGTCACGCTCGTCCACGTCGGAGGTGATGAGGGTTGCGGCCTCAGCGTCGGTGCGGGCGATGATGACGGACGGAACGTCCGCAACGTCGGAAGCCAGGCGAGCCGAGGTCAGGGTGCGGATGTGCTGCTGCGTGGGGATGAGCACCTTGCCACCGAGGTGGCCGCACTTCTTCTCCGAAGCGAGCTGATCCTCCCAGTGGACACCGGCAGCGCCGGCGCCGATCATGGCCTTCTGCAGCTCGTAAGCGTTGAGAGCGCCACCGAAGCCGGCTTCGGCGTCGGCAACGATCGGAGCGAGCCAGTTGCTGACGGAGGTGTCACCCTCGGTCTTGGCGATCTCGTCGGCGCGCAGCAGTGCGTTGTTGATGCGACGAACGACGGTCGGAACCGAGTTGGCCGGGTAGAGGCTCTGGTCCGGGTACGTGTGGCCCGAGAGGTTAGCGTCGCCGGCAACCTGCCAACCGGAGAGGTAGATGGCCTTCAGGCCGGCGCGAACCTGCTGCACAGCCATGTTGCCGGTAAGTGCACCGAGGGAGTTGATGTAGTCCTCGTTGTTCACGAGATCCCACAGGATCTCGGATCCGCGACGAGCGAGGGTCTGCTCCTCGACGACGGTGCCCTGGAGCTTGACGACCTGATCGGCCGTGTAGTTACGAGTAACGCCCTTCCAGCGAGGGTTGGTGTCCCAATCCTGCTGGAGCTCAGCTGCGGTCTTCGGGGTGCCGGTGGTCGACATCAAGACTCCATCTCTTTGATCTGCTGGTCCGGCCTGTTGTGAGCAGTACGTGCGTACTACTTCACATACTTGCCAGGCCCTTCTTGTGTACTTACCGAGAATGGCACATCGAAAAAGTGCCGTCTACCTGTTGCTAATGCCAATCTTCGCTACCTTTTCAACACACTTTGCTAAGTCTGTGAAGATTCCTACGCGGCTGGTACTACCCAATCGGACAGGTTCCGTACTGGCGAGTAGGAAAGAAACCGCAGGCTGTGAACGAAATGCACTCAACTCTGCCGCTTGCGAATTCCGGCAGTTCGCACGCCACTCGGAACAGGCCCGTCCGCTACTTCGGAGCCAACTTCACTACCCGCGAGTGGCCGCAATCACTCCTCGGCAACAGCCTTCGCTCGGGCGATTCCAGGGATCTACCCGTCAGAAAACCACAGACAACCCATTCGCCGGCCATATGCTGTCGAACCATGACTTGTCGTTCGACGCCCCCGACCGGGCGATAAAGCGGTGCCGGACAACTATCAGCGGCCACCGAACAACCAGGCATGGTCGCAATCCGGTCCACAGCCGCCGCAGTTGGGCTACCGAGCCGCGCCGCAGTCGTATCCCCCGCCCCAGGGATTCCCGCCTGCACCGCCACGTGGAAATCCGCCGCCGCGTCGGCCCGGCTGGGTGATTCCGGTATCCGTAATCGGAGTCATCACTGTGTTGGCTCTCTTCGGCGGGCTTGCCTGGGTCCTCTGGCCGAAGGACGTCCCCAACTCGGCCGCCGGTGGCGCCGCCCACACCACCATCAGCGCCGCGAACACACCCGGCACCACGACAACCGCTCCCAGCACGACATCCCCGACGACCACACGCGCCGCGAACTTTCCGGCCGGTGCGTCCGCCTGCCCCGGCGGGCAGCCGGCCGGAAGTTACAAGGAGTCCGCGACAAGTGGGGGCAAAACTTCATGTGAGTTTGCCGAGGCGGTTCGGATCGCCTACGGGAACTCCGGTGCAACCGGTGCATCCAGCACCGTGTCCGCACGTAGTCCGGTGACCGGCAAGGAGTACACGATGGCATGCAAGGTGACCTCCGGCATCGTCACCTGTACCGGCGGAGACAACGCGGTTGTGTACTTGCGCTGACGGGCGCAATTGCGGCATCGGCAACCCGGTGCGTGTCGTTCCAGTGTCGCACTTACGGATCCTCCGATAGCGTGACCGCATGCCTCTGTACGAGTTTCGCTGTACCGGCTGCGGCCCGCTCGAGCGGTCGTTCGCGATGGCCGAAGTGCCCCAGTCGATTACTTGCCCCCAGTGCAGTCTCGAGTCCAAGCGGGTGGTCTCGTCTCCCCGGTTGAGTCACGCGTCGTCGGCCGCGATGGGTCTACTGGACAGCACTGCTCGATCGGCTCACGAGCCTGCCGTGGTCAGTGGGTCGCTACCCGGCCGCGGCCGGCAATCTGCCCCGACGACGTCCAATCCGTTGCACCGCAAGCTACCTCGCCCCTGAGCGTCCTCACCGCGCGTCCTCGCCATGAGGCCCGATCCGACACGAAAGTCCTGCCGCCACGAGTTTTCCGTTTCTTCGAGAATGAGGAGTGCATATGCCTGAACTGCTGTTTCCACTCGATTCCGCCAAGAAATTCACCGACCAGGCAATCGTCGGCCACAATCGGTGGCACCCGGACATCCCAGCGGCGGTGACAGTGAAACCCGGTGATGCGTTTCGTGTCCATTGCCGCGAATGGTTCGACGGCGCAATACACAACGACGACTCAGCCGACGACATTCTCAATGCACCACTGACCACGGTCCACACGCTGTCCGGCCCCTTTGCCGTCGAAGGCGCGAAGCCCGGCGACCTCTTGATCGTCGACATCTTGGATATCGGGCCTATCCCCCAAGAAGATTCGGGTCCGTTGGCCGGCCAAGGCTGGGGGTACACGGGCATCTTCCCTCGGAACAACGGCGGCGGCTTCCTCACCGAACAGTTCCCCGATGCGTACAAAGCCGTCTGGGATTTCTCCGGCCAAACGGCGACGTCGCGTCACATTCCGCACGTCTCGTTCACGGGCATCGTCCACCCGGGACTCATGGGCACGGCTCCGTCGGCAGCCTTGCTCGCCAAGTGGAATGCCCGCGAGGGCGCCCTCATTGCCACCGATCCCAATCGGGTTCCCCCGCTTGCACTTCCGCCCGAGCCCCGCGATGCAGTACTGGGAACCTTGACCGGTGACGAGTACACACGCGTGGCCGGCGAGGCGGCTCGTACCGCTCCCCCGCGTGAGAACGGCGGAAACCAGGACATCAAGAACCTCACCAAGGGCAGCCGAATCTTCTATCCGGTGTTCGTGGACGGTGCGAATCTGTCGGTCGGCGATCTTCACTTCTCCCAGGGCGACGGTGAGATCACTTTCTGCGGTGCCATCGAGATGGGCGGCTTCATCGATCTTCGTGTGGACATCATCAAGGGCGGAATGGATACCTACGGTGTTTCCGAGAACGCCATCTTCATGCCGGGCAACACGGATCCGCAGTATTCCGAGTGGCTTGCGTTCTCGGGCACTTCCGTCACGTTGGACGGCGAACAGAAGTACCTGGATTCACATCTGTCCTACCAGCGTGCGTGCCTGCATGCGATCGAGTATCTGACCAAGTTCGGGTACGCGCCAGAGCAGGCGTACCTGCTACTCGGCGCGGCGCCGATCGAGGGCCGCCTGTCGGGTGTCGTGGATATCCCCAACTCGTGTTCGACGGTCTATCTCCCGACTGCGATCTTCGACTTCCCCCTTGCACCCTCGTCGAGCGGGCCGTTCCAGATCGATCCCGGAATCGGCGCCCCTCGATCGGAGAACAGGGTCTAGGCCTCCGGCCCCGTGAGTGGTTAGGGAGTGCCGAGGCTCGTCAACCACTCACGGGGGCGGAGCCCCCGTGCGAAGACTGCGAACCCACCTTTGCGAAGCCGGACTGTCACTCGTATCCTGGGAAAATGTCGAAAACCTTTGTCGGTGTCCGGCTCCGCCAACTGCGGACCGAGCGCGGGTTGAGTCAGGCTTCACTGGCCAAGACGCTCGAGATCTCGGCAAGCTATCTCAATCAGATCGAGCACGACGTCCGGCCACTCACCGTGCCGGTGCTCCTGCGAATCAGTGAAGTCTTCGGTGTCGACACCACGTTCTTCTCCCCGCAGGACGACACGCGCCTGATCGCGGAAATGCGTGAAGTTGCCCTCGATCAGGAGATGGGTATCGACGCCGACGCCCACGAAATCGCGGAGATGGTCTCCACCCACCCCGGCCTCGCCAAGGCGATGGTGAACATGCATCGCCGCTTCCGCAACACGACGGCCCAGCTCGCCGCAGCCACGGAGGACCGTTTCTCGGACGGCAGCGGCAGCGGTTCGATCACCATGCCGCACGAGGAAGTGCGCGACTACTTCTATCAGCGACAGAACTACATCCACGATCTCGACACCGCAGCCGAAGAACTCACTGCCCGGATGCGCTTTCACCGTGGCGACGTCGCCGGCGAGATCGCCAGACGCCTCGAGTCCGTCCATGACGTGCAGATCGTTCGACGAGTCGACTTGGGCGAGAACATACTTCACCGTTACGACCCGGACACCAGGGTCCTGGAAATTTCCGCAAGGCTCTCCGGCGGGCAACAGGTCTTCAAGTTCGCGACAGAACTCGCATACCTCGAGCATGGCGACCTGCTCGACTCGTTGGTGGCCGAGGGCAACTTCACCAGCGAAGCGTCGGTCTCCCTGGCGAAGCTTGGTTTGGCCAACTATTTCGCCGCGGCCACCGTGCTGCCCTACAGCCAGTTTCACGAGGTTGCCGAGGACTTCCGGTACGACATCGAGCGCATGTCCGCCTTCTATTCCGCGAGCTACGAGACGATCTGCCACCGCCTCTCGACCCTGCAGCGCCCCAAACTTCGCGGGGTTCCGTTCATGTTCGTGCGTGTCGATCGTGCCGGAAACATGTCGAAGCGTCAGTCCGCCACCGGATTCCACTTCTCCACCAGCGGCGGTACGTGCCCGCTGTGGAACGTCTACGAGACGTTCTCGTATCCGGGCAAGATCATGCCTCAGATCGCGCAGATGCCCGACGGTCGTCGATACCTCTGGGTTGCGCGCACGGTCGAACGTCGAGCGGCTCGATACGGACAGCCCGCAAAGATCTTCGCCATCGGATTGGGATGCGAGATTCGACACGCCCACCGACTCGTCTACAGCGACGGTCTGGATCTGGACGAGTCGAATCCGGGAACGCCGATCGGCTCGGGCTGCCGTGTCTGCGAACGCCTCAATTGTCCGCAGCGTGCCTTCCCTCCGTTGGGTAAAGACCTCGACATCAGCGAGCACCGGAGTTCGATTTCGCCGTACGTGATTCGCTGACCGCGCTAACGCACGTGGTCGCGTAGGAACGCGACTGTGCGATCGAACGCGACCATCCCGTCCACGGTGTCGAGGTCGAACTGATATTCGTGGTCGAGTGCAGGCTCGTGATCGTCCGGGTAGAACAGTGCATCGACCTCGACGCCCAGATCGGCGAGCCGTTCTGCCATGGGTTTCGACTGGCTGGCGGTCAGTGGGTCGACATTTCCGCCGGTGATGAACGTCGCTGGAAAGTCCGAGGTCACATGACCCAGTGTCGACATCTGACCCACTGCAGTCGACCCGTCGAAGTCCCTCGTTCCGAGGTACCCCCACAGCGATTGCTTGTCGACGCCCCAACCGAAGTACTTCCCCTGTGACAGCAGCGGTTTCAGATCGAAGACCCCACAGTCGAGGACAACTCCGCGTATCTGCTCGGGACGTAATGCCGGCTCCACACCCATTTCCGACGCGTAGTCAGGGCTGGTCATGACGGTCGCCAACTGACTGGACAACTGCGCGCCTGCCGAATCTCCGGCAAGAAAGAGGTTGTTCGAATCGACATGCAACCTGTCCGCATTGCTCACGATGAATCGATACGCGTCGTTAAGTTGATTCACTGCGGTGGGGTAATACGCGTCCGGCCCCAGTGAATAGTCCACCGAAATCACAGTGAAGCCTTGATTTGCCAACAGTTTGTAGTAACCGTCGGCATCAGTTCTCGATCCTGATATCCAGCCACCGCCGTGCACCCAGACCACCGTGGGTAGCGCCGAAGTGGACTCCGACGGGTAGTACGCGTCCAGTTGTGCATCGTCGTCGCCGTCGCGGTACGACTGATCGAGAATCGAGACGATTCCTGACGGTGCATGCCTGTCGAGTTGTGCGTGAGTCGCTTCGGAGCCACCCGCTGACATCCACCGTACGACGAGAACTCCTGGCCACGGACTGACGAGTGCCGCGGTTACCCCGGACAGCAGAATGACGACGAATACCGCCGCGGTTCCGACAATGCGCCTTCGCCGTCTGTCGGGGGAAGACGCGCGCACAACAACTCCTGGGGTCGGATCGGATTCACCCAGGCTAGACCAAAAGGACTAGTTGAGAATTCCCTGGCAACGCACCCGCGGAGCTTTGTCCAAAATGACCATTTTCGCAGTGGTTCACCACAATCCGACATTTAGCCGGTATGAGCCTCGAGAAACTGAACCGTGCGATCGAGTGCAGTGAGACCGTCGGCATTGTCCAGATCGAACTGATACTCGTGACCGAGCGCCGGAACGTGATCGGCCGGATAGAACAGTGTGTCGACCGCAACTCCCAACCCGGTCAATTTGTCAGCCATCGGTTTCGACTGAGAATCCGTCAACGGATCGGCGTTGCCGCCGCTGATGTAGGCAGGCGGAAATCGATCGGTGACGTGGTTCAAGGTCGACATCTGATCCGCTGCGTCGGTACTCATGAAGTCACGCACGCCGGTATACGCCCAGAGGGACCGATCAACTCCCCAACCGATGATGCCGGGTCCGCCGACCATGTTCCCGACGTCGTAGATTCCACAGTTCAGGATTACTCCACGTAACTGATCCGGCCGCAGCGACGGGACCACGCCCACACGGTTCGCATAGGCGGGATCAGTGATGAGAGTGGCGAGCTGACTCGAGAGTTGCGCTCCCGCAGAATCACCGGCCAGAACGACCGTCGTCGGATCAACATGCAGCCGTTCCGCATTCGCGACGACGTACGCGTGAGCGTCGTTGAGCTGCCGCACTGCCGTCGGATAGTGGTGCTCAGGTCCGAGTGAGTAGTCCAGGGACACAACTGTGTAGCCACGCGAGGCCAGCAACTCGTAGTACGGCGCGTAGTTGGACTTGCTTCCCGAGATCCAGGCACCGCCATGAGTCCAGATCACCGTAGGCAATGCGGTCGTCGTCGCTGCGGGAAAGTAGACATCCAGGTATGCGTCGTCGTCATCGGCGCGGTACTGCTGGTCCTTGATCGAGTCGACGCCTTCGGGCGCGTGCTTCTCGAGCGCCTCGGTGACTTTCACCGCATCACGATCGAAGACCCATCGCACGGTGAGTGCGCCAGGTCTCGGGCTCAGAACGAAGGCCAGAACCACGGCTCCGACCAGAACGAACACAATTGCCAGAGCCCACAGCAAGCGCCTGCGCCACCGATGCGGTGAAGGGTTCGTCATCGGGTTTCCTTCACTCTCGGCACAATGTCCGGATCAGCGTAACGCGAAGCCGGTACCGCCAAGTGCGATCAGCCGAGTTCAGCGATCCGCCTCTGCGCGAGTGCCTTGACTTCACCCTTGGCTACTTTGCCGCCTGCCGCCATCGGCAATTCGGCGACCGTCATCACGTACTCGGGTATGTACTCGCGGGTCACTCCTCGGCTCTGCAGCCAGGCGGTCAGATCCTCCGAACTCAGATCGTCATCGGCGGACACGACGACCGCACAGACCTTCTCACCGAACAGCGGATCGTCGACCCCGACCACGGCGACCAACTCCACCGAAGGGTGCGCGCGCACGTACTCCTCGACTTCGACCGCGGAGATGTTCTTGCCGCCACGAATGATGATGTCGGCTTTGCGCCCGACCACACGCACCCGTCCTGTCTCGTCGATCTCGACGATGTCGCCGAGAAGCATCCAACCGTCATCGGTGTACAACTCGTCGTTCGCATCGGTGTCCCCCCAATAGCCCTGACACATCAGCGGTCCGTTCACCCCAGGCTGACCGCGGCGGACGGAGCCGGTCATTTCCTTTGCCGCATCGTCGAATACACGAACTCGCATGCGATCGATGACGTGGCCGCACGTCTTCAGTCGGGTGTCGGAATCGTCCGAAACCGTCGTCACCGAGACGGCGCCGGTTTCGTTCGATCCGTAGAACTGCAGGACAGCCGCTCCGGTACGTTGTTCGAATGCCAGCGCCTCCGAATAGGGCACGGCTTCACCACCGGTGAACATGAAACGAAGTGACGAGAGATCGGCCGATTCCGCGGCCTCCGAACGCAACAGCATCTTGAATTGTGTACTCACACAATTCAAAGCAGTCACCCGTTCGCGCTCGATCAACTCGATCATCACCGAAACGTCGAAGCGTTCCATGACGACATTGCGAGCACCGAGTAGTGCCGGCAGGAAATGCGAAGTCCAGAGGCCGAATCCGAAAGGTGCTGGAACCGCGCCGAGGAACACCTCATCCGAACCGATCGCCGCCGCCTCGGCGGCAATCTCGGAGAAACCAACCCAACGATCCTCGGTTTGTGTGACCAGTTTGGGTAGGCCCGTTGTGCCGGAGGTCGAGTTCAGCATCGAAACGGCTGACGTGACAAAACACGGACTGGTTGCGGGGAACTGCTTTAGCTCGACCGGCAACGAGGTGAGTTCGCCGTTTGCGCTCACGCGTTCGAAACTCACGTCGGCGCGTTCGTCGGCGAAGACGACGTCCAGTCCGGGATGCTCTGCCCGCAGACTCGCCACGAGTTCGGCGGTATCGACGCCGCGCAGCGTGCGAGTGGTGACGAGTACGGAGGCTTCCGAGCGGGCGATCAGATGAGAGATCTCGCGAATGCCCGAGCGCGAACCGATTCCGACGGCGACGCGGCCGGTACGAAATGCTGCGCAGAGAGCCGCATGAAATACAGCGGTGTCGGGGAGCAACACGGCTACATGTCCGTATCCCTCACCAGCTAGATCCAGCGCCGACGCGATCGCATCGGCAGCCGCGTCGTACTGCTTCCACGACACCCTCGATTCCGGAGTGACAAAGGCGGTTTCGTCCGGGATGGTCTCAGACCAATGCCTGACCATTTCGCTGATGCTGACGCCGGCGAAGCGGTCCGGATTCGTGGCGAATTCACCGACGGTGAAGTCGAGTGTCTTCGTTTCAAGCATGATCGTCGATCATCTCCCGTCGGCGCTGAGGACGCCCATCGATTGTTTGTACGCGTTGTCCAGTGTCGCTGCGGAATCGCATTCGCGGACGAGTTCGCCGCGCTGCATGACATATCCGCGGTCGACAACCGATTTCAGTGCAGTAAGTGCCGGTTCCGTCACGATGACGGTCACACCCTCGGCGGCCAGACCCCCGACCAATGCTCGCAGCTCCGCGACGATTTTCGGTGCCAGTCCTGTCATCATCTCGTCGAGGAGCAACACCTTCGGGGTTTCCAGAAGGGCCCGCCCCAGAACCAACATCTGCTGCTCACCACCGCTGAGGACCCCGGCATAACTCTCCGAGCGTTCACGCAGGATCGGGAACCTCTCGAAAGCTGTTTCCACGGCTTCGGCTTTCAATCCCAGCAGGTCTGCGCCGACGCGTAGGTTCTCGCGAACGGACATTCGCATGAACAGTTGCCTGCCTTGGGGAACGTAGGCAAATCCGCTGCGGACACGATCCAGTGCCGATAATTTCTGGATCTCTCGACCATCGAATTTGATTGTCCCGGTGGCGGGAACCGAGCCGTAGATGGATCCCGCCAAGCTGGTCTTGCCCGCACCGTTCGGCCCGACGATCGCTGTCACTTCACCGGCGGGGGCGACAAGGGAGACTTCCCGGACGGCGACAGCGGATCCGTATCGAACTGTGACTCTGTCGAGTTCGAGCATGTCAGGCGCCTTCCTCGTATTCGGAACCGAAATAGACTTCTCGCATCGCGTCGCTGGCCAAGCACTCCTGCGGTGGTCCGTAGAACGCCACTGATCCGAAATTGAGCAGCACGATCTTGGTGGCGAGCGCCGCGATGAGATCGACGTTGTGATCGACCAGGACTACTCCCTTGCCCTGCGCGGCAATCGATCGCACGGCACCGGAGATGGCAGCGATGCCGTCGTGATCCGCACCGGCAAACGGTTCGTCCAACAGGAGGACTTCGGGTTCGGTCGCCATCGCCCGCGCCACCTCGACCAGACGCTGCGCGCCCAAACTGAGATCCCCGCAAGCACTCTCGACGTCGGTGACCGAGTATCGCGCAGCAATCTCCCGGGCCCGCTGTGCTGTCCGGTCCCAGTTCTCGAAAGGTCCTTTGATCGCCCACCACAGCGAGTGCAGCGGTGAGGTGATCTTGTGCCCGTACAGTCCCGGGATGATGTTGTCGACGGCGTCGAGTTCCGCCGCGAGCTGCGGATGTTGAAACGTGCGCGAGAGCCCTTGCCGTGCACGGCGCTCCGACGGCCCGGTCAAGGGAGCACCGGCGAGCGCGACGGTTCCGGAGTCTGCTTGCTGTGTGCCGAAGATGCAGTCCACCAGTGTGGTCTTGCCTGCCCCGTTCGGGCCGACAAGGCCGATCACCTCTCCCGGTCCGACGCTGAACGAGACATCGTCGACAGCGCGGACGCCGCCGTAGGACTTGTGGAGCCCGCTCACTTCGAGTAGCCGAGTCATCGATTGCCACGCTCCTTGTACAGACGGTTCATTCGACCCAGAACGTTCTGACTCCACCCGATCACCCCACCAGGCGCGACGATGAGGATCACCAGGACGGCTCCGGCAAGCAGGAGTTCGCCACTTCCCTGGTACCCGGGCATGTTCAGCGTCACGATCACCACGATCAATGCACCGAGCGGAGCACCCCACGCCGAACTGCGACCGCCGATGATCGGCATGAAGATCGCAAGGAAAACAATACTGAGAGTGAAGGTTTCAGGAGTGACAGCTTGCACCGACACGGTGAACAGCGATCCGCCGGTCGACGCGATCGCGGCACCGATCGCCAGCGCCACAACGGTCAGGTGCGCAGGATTGACGCCGGAAGACCGTGCGACATTACGATTGTCGCGGGCAGCTTGCAACATCAGCCCCCACACCGATTTCCGAAGTCGATCGACAGTGACCGCGATCAGACACACGAACAAGATCGCGAACACGACCAATGCGTAGCGCGGTGGCTCCCAGCCGAACATCGTCACAGTCTCGACGCCCGAGATCCCGGCCGACCCGCCGGTGAAACTCGGCCCGTCGATCAACCAGTGCTCGAAAGCGATACCGAACAACAAGGTCACCGCGGCAAGGTAGAAGCCGGAGAGTTTCTGTGTTGCCAAGCTGAGGAGTACTGCAACCGCTGCAGCGGCGAGGGCGCCGAGAATCCATCCCCACCACATCGACAACCCGGTCCGAACCGAGATCAGCGCAACGGCATACGCGCCGATCGCCGCATACGCGCTGTACGCCATCGACAGTGATCCCGCGAGCACGAATGGCACGTACATGCCGAGGGCGATCAGCGAATACGTCGCAGCGAGGAACACCAGATCCTGCCGGTACAGACTCGGCCCCATCCACAGCAGCACGGCAGCAACCACGGCCACGGTGATCAGCGCTTCTCGTGACACGGCGAGCATCCTCGTCCGGGAACTGCCGGCCGGAGTGGGCGGACTTGACGTCGGCGGACTGGTAGAAAGCGAGGCCATCAGACGCGAACCTTCCTCGAGAGCAAGCCTTCCGGACGGAAAGCGAAGAACACCAGGGCAATCAAGAGAATCGCGGTTTGAGCAGCACTCGCACCGAAGTAGTACGGGGCGAATACCTGGACGACGCCCAACACCATTCCGCCGATCAGCGGAGCCCAACTCCTGCCGGTACCACCGATGACGAGTGCGATGAATGCCGTCAGCGTCCATGACAGACCGCTCGTGAACTGAACACCGGCCTTGGGAGCGAACAGAAGTCCGGCGACCGCGGCGATCACACCCGCGAGGGTGAACGCGATGAGGCGTACCCGATCCACCGGCAAGCCCAGGACGCGGGCGGCATCCGGACTGTCGCCGACGGCGCGGAGCAGACGGCCCGACGTGGACCGGTTCAGCCACAGTCCGATACCGACGAAGATCAGAGCAGTTCCGACGACGAGCACAACGGTCGAACTGTCGACGGTCGCACCGAGTACCGATATCGGATCGAAGTCGAAGATCTTCTGCCCGGGAAGTGGTGTGCGGCCGAAGACAGTGCCGGCGAGCTGCTGGATCCCGAACAGTACTGCGGTCACCGCCACCAACGCCGGTAGTTCCCCACGACCCGAACGCTTCTGAACCTGTTTGACCACAAGCTTTTCCGTCAAGATCGACAGCGCCACCGCTACCGCGATCCCCAGCGGCATGGCAATCCAGAGAGCGAGCCCGTAATTGATCGCGACCCAACTCGACGCCATTGCCGCAGCCATAGCGTACGGGCCCATCGCAAAGTTGAAGAAGTCGGCGCCGACCACCACGAGATACATTCCGAGGGCTATCAGAGAGAAGAAGGCACCGATCTCGATGGCTGCGAGCCACAGTTGTGCGTCTGTCATGTCAAAGCTCCTCGGTTATCCGCACGGGGGTTGGTAGGAATCCCACGGATGGGCCGGTTTGTTGTCCTCACCGAATTCGACGAGCACCAGTCCGCAGAGGCTGTCCGGAGCAAGGTGATCCTGCGAGGAGAACGACAGTGTCAGTCCGTCCTGGCCGAAGCTGGCGGGAAGTGCCGAAACCTGTTGAAGAGCATCACGAACGGCCGTCCGATCTCGGTGATCGCCGGCAATCTCGATGGCCTCGGCCAACATCATGACGGCGTCGTACGCCTGTGCGTCGTAGGCGGTCAGTTGATAATCGGGCCCCTTGACCGCCTGCACCTTGCGACGCAGTTCGGCGGTTCTCGGGTTGTTCTCACTGAGCGAGCCCATGTACACCATGCCGCTCAACGCCTTCGGGTCCGCCAAAGCCCAAGATG
Organism: Rhodococcus sp. IEGM 1302; assembly: GCF_030056935.1. Classification (NCBI taxonomy): domain Bacteria; kingdom Bacillati; phylum Actinomycetota; class Actinomycetes; order Mycobacteriales; family Nocardiaceae; genus Rhodococcus; species Rhodococcus sp. IEGM 1302. The sequence continues at coordinate 79,248 of NZ_JASHKY010000020.1, forward strand.
CGGGCTGGTTTCCGATGGAAGCGAGTGAGAAGCGTTGCGTCTGCGGGGTGACCTTCGACAAGGTGTTGTGCGCGAGGATTTCGAAGTGCCCGCCGATACTGGCGACCAGAATCGCGTCCGGTTCGGTTTCCGCGAGACGTGAGACCTGTGCGGTGATGTCCGCGGCATCGACCGGCGCCTTTTCGACGCCCGTCACTCTCGCGCACTTCTCGAGCGCCGGCCGCAGGGTCTTGATGATTCCGTCGATGGACGCACTCGCGTCACCGAGAATTCCCAGGGACTTGTACCCCATCTTCTCGAAAGCCCCGCAGTACACCTGGGCGTACTGCTTCAACGAGTTCGGAATCATGAACGAGAAGTCGTTGTCGGGCGCCGAGGCAAAGGCGTCGCTGAGAACGACCGGAGCTATCGCAGGAATCTTCGACTGCTGGAGAATCGACTTGGCCTGCAGCACCGACCCGCTGCCCGTGGCGAGGATGACCGCACTTGATCCGTGATCGACCAACTTCCGAATGATCGACGGGGTCTTGGTGGGACTGCTCTCGTCGTTCTCGACAACCAATTCGACTTGCTTACCGTTGATTCCGCCCGCCTGGTTGATCAGGTCGACGGTCATCCGCACGGTCTTGCCGGCGATCGTGCTGTATGACGCACCGGGCCCGGTGGAGTCCTCGTCCAAACCGATGACGATGGTGTCTTCGGGAATGACACCGGCAGATGCGCACGCGCTCGCCCCGAGGACCACTGCCGCGCAGACGGCGATCGCCTTTCCGAGTCTCACATCGAACTCCCGTCCAAACTCTGCTTGGTAAATCAAACAAGCGCTTGATTTACGAGTGTGGACAGAAGTATGCACTGGGTCACACCGATAGTCAAAACTCGAACTACACGCGCAGGAACTGCGGTGTTACGGCTTCTGCAGATGCCGGATCGAGGAGCTGAGTTCGCGAATGACGGACTTCAATTCGTCGACATCAGAGCGGAGTTCGGCAAGTTCCGAGTCGGGAGATTCGGTCTGCGCTTCCTTCTTCGCCGTGCGCCGCGCAATGCGTGCCACCGGCTCGCCGTCGACGGAACGTGCGGCAAAGCCGTCCAGGAAAACCGAAATCAGATTGCGCTGCAGATCTTCGGCCAATTCGGAAAGCTGCGGGCGATACTGCGCGACGGTGGACCAGACGGATTCACGCAGGAGACGGTGAAACTGTTCGGGATCGATGTCTTCCCGAAACTCCGCGTCGGCAATTCCGCGAGTGATAGCCGATCGCCAGTAGCTGTGTGCCTTCTGAACCAGGATGGTGATGGGCGCGTCCGCCGGTTGCGACGAAAGTATGGCTTCTCCCTGATAGACCTCCGTGGCATACGGGTGATCCACCGCCGAGGCAAAAGAGACCGACACCATCGTGGCCAGGCGATTTCGAGCCGAACCTTCCGGTTCGATCGAGTCCTCGTACCGGACGTTGAGATCTTCGAGGAACCGGACGACGATCTCGTTGGCTATCGCATCCTTGGAGTCGAAGTAGTGATAGAGGCTGCCGGAGAGGATCCCGACTTCGTCGGCGATGTCTCGCACCGTCGTCGCGGCGATTCCCCGCTCACTGAACAGCTTGGCCGCATGAGCGAGTATTTCGTCCCGTCGGGTCGAGCGCACGAGAAGATCCTTCCGACGTTCCGATCGTCAAGCGAGTGCTTGATCAATTTCTCGTCGATGCTAACACCGCACCCTCGCTGACCTGCGGTGTGAGGTCCTGGACACCCAATCGAAACACCGGACACACACTTGTCACCGACAGTCATTCCACCGCAACAACTTCCACCTACTCTGTGCACTCGACGAATACAGCGTTGTATACGCACTCCGGATACAGATCTGTCAGAGCCATTGTCTGCCAGAGCCATCGACACGAAAGGCCCGTACATGCGAACCTTCTCGAAGCGCACCCTTGCCGCGCCGGCCGCTCTCGCCGCGCTGGGCTTGGTTCTCACCGGCTGCGGAAGCAAGGCAACAGACACCGCATCGGGAGATTCGACGGCTACGTCGTGCGTCGACACCTCGGGGGACACGATCAAGGTCGGTTCCCTGAATTCACTCTCGGGCACCATGGCCATCAGTGAAGTGACGGTCCGCGACTCCATCTCGTTGGCGGTGCAGGAGATCAACGATTCCGGCGGTGTGCTGGGCAAGAAGATCCAGATCGTGGCAGAGGACGGCGCGTCGGAGCCGACAGTGTTCGCCGAGAAGGCCGAGAAACTGATCAGCAGCGATTGCGTCGCAGCAGTTTTCGGTGGCTGGACCTCCTCGAGCCGCAAGGCCATGCTGCCCGTGTTCGAGGACAACAACTCTTTGCTCTACTACCCGGTCCAGTACGAGGGACTGGAAGATTCGAAGAACATCTTCTACACGGGTGCAACGACCAACCAGCAGATCATCCCGGCTCTGGATTACCTGAAGGAGAAGGGTGTCAAGTCGCTGTATCTGGTCGGCAGCGACTACGTGTTCCCGCAGACCGCCAACCGCATCATCAAGGCGTACGCGGCAGCGAACGGCATCGAGATCAAGGGCGAGGATTACACGCCTCTGGGTTCGACCGACTTCTCCACCATCGTGAACAAGGTCCGCACAGCCGACGCCGATGCCGTGTTCAACACACTCAACGGCGATTCCAACGTCGCATTCTTCCGTGAATACTCGAATGTCGGCCTGAAGCCCGCCGACATGCCCGTCGTCTCCGTCTCTATTGCGGAGGAAGAGGTCGGTGGTATCGGAGTCCAGAACGTCGAAGGCCAGCTGACGGCGTGGAACTACTACCAGACCATCGACTCCCCCGAGAACAAGAAGTTCGTCGCGGCGTACAAGGCAAAGTTCGGCCAGGACAAGCCCACGTCCGATCCGATGGAAGCGGCATACACCTCCGTCTACCTCTGGAAGAACACCGTCGAGAAGGCCAACTCGTTTGCGGTCAAGGATATTCAGGACAACGCCGACGGTGTGACCTTCCAAGCGCCCGAAGGACTCGTCACCATCGACGGCGACAACCACCACATCACCAAGACTGCCCGGATCGGCGAAATCCGTTCCGACGGACTGATCTACACGGTCTGGGATTCGGGACAGCCGATCGAGCCGGATCCGTACCTGAAGAACTACCCCTGGGCTGAGGGGCTCGGTAGCTGATCGACAAAAGGCGGAATTGACGGAATCGACGAGTAGAGAGGTGGAGCGTCTGTCATGGATGTTGTGATCGGGCAGTTGTTCACGGGTTTGAGTATCGGATCGATTCTCCTGTTGGCAGCGTTGGGGTTGTCTCTCACGTTCGGGCAGATGGGTGTCATCAACATGGCACACGGCGAGTTCATCATGGCCGGCTCGTACACCGCATACGTAGTGCAGCAGGTGATCTCGAATGCAACGGGATCGTTGATCATTTCTCTGCTCGTCGGTTTCGTCGTCGGCGGACTGATGGGTGTTGTGCTCGAAGTGGTCCTGGTATCGCGGATGTACCACCGACCCCTCGACACCCTGTTGGTGACATTCGGCGTCGGATTGATCCTTCAGCAGTTGGCGCGCGACATCTTCGGCGCGCCGGCAGTCAATGTTTCGGCGCCGAGCTGGCTTTCGGGCGGGGTCGATATTTTCGGCGCCGTGGTACCGAAAACCCGCATCTTCATTCTGGTATTGGCGATCGCAGCGGTGATCGCGCTTTCGGTCGCACTGAAGCAGTCGTCGATGGGTCGACGCATCCGGGCCGTCGTCCAGAATCGCGATCTGGCCGAGACGAGCGGAATCTCCTCTCGTCGTACGGACATCACGACCTTCTTCCTCGGTTCCGGGCTCGCCGGCGTCGCGGGTGTCGCGTTGACGCTCATCGGTTCCACCAGCCCGACCATCGGCCAGTCCTATCTGATCGACGCCTTCCTGGTTGTTGTCGTCGGCGGTCTCGGTCAGATGAAGGGAGCCGTGATCGCAGCCTTCGCCCTCGGCATCTTGAACTCGTTCATCGAGTACTCGACGACAGCGTCGATCGCGAAGGTGATCGTGTTCGTCATCATCGTCGTCTTCCTTCAAGTTCGGCCGCAGGGCCTGTTCGCAGTCAAGACGAGGAGCCTCGTATGAGCATCCTGAACAATTCCCGAATTCGGGTGTGGGGCGGTTTTGCACTCGCCGCCATCGTGCTGTTCGCCGTCGCTCCGGCTGTGCTCTCGGACTTCAGGCTGTCACTGTTGGCCAAGTTCCTGTGCTTCGCCATAGTCGCTGTCGGTATCGGTTTGGCTTGGGGCAGAGGCGGAATGCTCACGCTCGGCCAGGGGGTGTTCTTCGGGATCGGCGCATACGTGATGGCGATGCACCTCAAGATCGCCGATGCCGAACTCAAGGGCGACGCGGTCCCGGACTTCATGTCCATCGCCGGCAAGACCGAACTGCCGGGATACTGGCAACCGTTCGCCTCGCCATTCGTGGCGATCTTCGCCATCCTTTTCCTGCCGGCCGCTGTTGCCTTTCTCCTCGGACTCGGTGTGTTCAAGCGGAGAGTCAAGGGCGCGTACTTCGCGATCCTCTCGCAAGCACTCGCCGCGGCTTTCGCGATCCTCTTGATCGGCCAGCAGTCGATCGGTGGCAGCAACGGCCTCAACCGCTTTCGCACGTTCTTCGGTTTCAACCTCAACGATCCGGCGAACAAGCAGATGTTGTTCTTCATCGCCGCCGGAGTTCTTCTCGCATCGGTCGCTCTGATTCGCCAGCTGATGAACTCCCGATACGGCGAACTCCTCGTCGCCGTCCGCGATCAAGAGGAGCGCGTACGTTTCCTCGGATACGATCCGGCGAACATCAAACTGGTCGCCTACGTGACCGCGGCGTTCCTCGCCGGTATCGCCGGTGCGCTGTTCGTTCCGATCGTGGGCATCATCTCCCCCGCCGACGTCGGGATCGTTCCGTCAATCGCCTTTCTCATCGGGGTCGCGATCGGTGGCCGCGCAACGCTTCTGGGTCCGGTACTCGGTGCGATCGGCGTCGCGTGGGCGCAGTCGACATTCTCGGAGAAACTCCCTTCGGGATGGATCTACGCACAAGGGTTGATGTTCATCGTCGTGGTCGGGTTCTTCCCGGCAGGTGTGGCCGGATTGTTCGCCCTGATGCGCCACCGCAAGAAGCGTGAGACCCCGGCCGACCCGCCGGTCAAGGTCTCCCAACCCGAACCAGTGGAGGTGTCGTCATGACCAACACAACCGCCACCAGCGAACCCACACCGGCACTGGGTGGCAACGCCGGAATGTCGTCCGAGTACCTCGAAGTACGAAATCTTTCGGTCAGCTTCGACGGTTTCAAGGCCGTCGACGGCGTCGACTTGACCCTCATGCAGGGCGACCTGAGGTTTCTCATCGGCCCGAACGGGGCTGGAAAGACAACGTTGGTCGACGCCATCACCGGACTCGTTCCCGCGACGGGTTCCATCACGAAGTCCGGCGAGCAACTGCTCGGCAAGAAGGTTCACAAGATCGCCCGCCTCGGCGTCGGGCGAACCTTCCAGACGGCAAGCGTCTTCGAAGAGCTCTCGGTGCTGCAGAATCTCGACATCGCGGCCGGAGCCGGCCGATCACCGTGGAACCTGCTCAGAAAACGCAAAGGTGTGCTTCCCGAGATCGAAGAGGCGCTGGAGACAACCGGGTTGGAGCACCTCAGGGACACCGCCGCAGGCATTCTGGCGCACGGACAGAAGCAGTGGCTCGAAATCGGAATGTTGTTGGTACAGAACTGTTCCGTGCTCCTGCTCGACGAGCCCGTCGCAGGCATGAGCCTCGAGGAGCGCGAGGAGACCGGGAACCTTCTGCGGCGCATCGGCGGTGCGCGAACCGTCGTCGTAGTCGAGCACGACATGGACTTCATGCGATCCTTCGCCACGTCCGTCACAGTGCTCGCCGCTGGGAAAGTGCTTGCCGAAGGAACTGTGGCGGAGGTCCAAGCCGACCCCAAGGTGCAAGAGGTCTACCTCGGCACAGCCGCTGCCGGAACCGATCTCGGCGCCGACACCGAACCGACCCCGGAGGACTGAATCATGCTCGAGCTCGTCGACATCCGCGCCGGCTACGGACGCACCGAAGTGATCCACGGCGTATCCCTGCTGGTTCCCAGCGACGGAGTTGCGGCAGTCATGGGTCACAACGGTGCGGGTAAAACCACCTTGCTGCGCGCCGCCGTCGGTCTGATCAAACCTACACGGGGAAAGGTACTTCTGAACGGTGAGGACATCACCGGTCTACGGCCGAGCGCCCGCGTCGCTCGCGGACTTGCCTACGTACCCCAGGGTCAGCAGTCGTTCGGACAACTGACAACTGCCGAGAATCTTCGGGTGGTCGCCGACGGGCGCAAACGCGGAAAGGCACTCATCGCAGAGGCATTGGATCTGTTTCCCGCACTCACCACGCTCCTCGACCGTCGCGCGGGACTTCTCTCCGGTGGACAGCGACAACAGCTTGCCATCGCTCGCGCCCTGATCACCGAGCCCAAGATCCTCATTCTGGACGAGCCGACCGAGGGCATTCAACCCAACGTGGTCGCCGAAATCGAAAGGACCGTCATGGAACTCACCGAACGCGGCGATCTCGGTGTCCTCCTCGTAGAGCAGCACATCGGTTTCGCGCTCCAATCTGCTCAGCATTACAGCATTCTCGCGGCCGGACACGTGACCTCGACCGGTGAGGGCGGCACCACGTCCACCGAGGCGGTTCGTCGAGCGATGGCAATCTGACATGAGTGTGCGGCCGCCGCTGCGCGAACAGGTTTACCGGTCGATCCGAAACGATCTGATGTCGGGTCAGATCGCGCCATCCGAACGACTCGGCGAAGAACGGTTGGCTCATCTCTACGGTGTCTCGCGAACACCGGTGCGCGAAGCGCTCGCGAAGTTGGAATCCGACGGGCTGGTCGAGCGCGACGAACACGGCCTCTTTCCGTACCGACCGCACCTCGACGAGTTGGGTGGCCTCTACGAGCTGCGCATACTCCTCGAGGTACACGGACTTCGGCGGGTACTCGACGGTGAGGCCCCCGCTCATGATCGAGACGCGCTCGGTTCCGAACTCGACAAGTGGTACGCATTTCTCAAACAGATGCCGGTACCGGACGCCGGTTTCGTGACGCTCGACGAGGAGTTCCACATCGCGCTCCTCGCCTCGTCCGGAAACCATGCGTTGGTCGACGCCTTGCAGGCCGTCAACTCGAAGCTGCGCCCCGTGCGGATGTTCGACTACCTGACTCCCGACCGTATAAAGGCCACCGTGGAGGAACATATCGCCGTCGTCGAGCTGGTTCTGGACGGCAAGATTCCGCAAGCGCACGAGGCACTGGTGTCGCACATCGACATCTCTCGTGCGGTTGTCCTCGACCGCGCTCGGCAGGCCCTCTCGTTGGCCGCCATGGCCAACGCTGTGCGGAACTGATCAGCGTCGTGTCGCTGACTTCAGGGTGAAGACTTCGGTGACGTGGTCTCTCGTCAGGGGGACCAGCAGATACTCCCCCGGTACGGTTGGCTTCGGGCCGAGTACAGAACCGGGCACCGTACCCGTTGTGCCGTCCGAGCATTCGACTGCAACTTCGCTCGTGTAGTCCGCATCAGGAGCAACGTCGCAGGTGAGTCCGTCTTCCGTGGTGAAGGCGGAGATACTCGAATCGGCGGGGCCGTGGATCGCTGTCCCGATTGGATCCGCCGGAGCCGGTGTGCTCGTAGTTGGTGCGGCTGTCGTTGTCGGGGTTGCTGTCGATGTCGGGGTTGCTGTCGATGTCGGGGTTGCTGTCGGTGTCGGCACAGACGCGGTGGTCGTCATCCCTGCCGTGTTCTCAGCTGCCGTGTTCTCAGCTGCCGTGGTCTCAGCTGCCGTGGTCGAAGAAGTCGTCGATGACGGGGGTTCGCTCACCGAAGTAGACGTCGGGCTGACCGCACGCGCAGCAAATCCGGTTGGGAGGCTCAGCGGCGTGACCGGGTATGTCGCGCTGCCAATTCCGCATTGGGCCGTTACAAGATTGAATGTCACGTTTGTGGTGCCCAGTATCTGCGCCCCCAGAATCGCAAAAGCTGCCATCGAAAGACTCACGCTCAGCGTCGATTGCGCCGTTGTTGCCGTGGACGTTCGCGTGCTCACGAGCTTGATGTTCGTGTATTGAATCGTCGCCAAGCCAGCGGCGTTCACAGTGGCGTCCGCCCCTGTTACCGTCACCGATGCGTTCTCGGCAGGCTGTGGAATCGTGAGGACGCGAGATCCCACCGTCACCTGATTCGTGGGGCTACTCGCCGATACCGATGCCCTGTTCGAGGTATCGCACGCAGCCCCTGCCGTAATCGGCGATGCCACAGTGACTATCGGCGCACTGACCAGATCAACCCCCAGTAGAGACAGCAAGTTCACTGTCACGGTCATCGAGGTGAGTGTCGACGTCGCATCGGTATCCGAAACAATTGCCGACTGGCAGCGGCCGCTCGCTGGCTGCCCGACCGAGTAGGCAGCGCACGACGAGATCGATCCGGTCCGGGACAACGAGTTGACGCCCAGTAGCTTTGCAACCACCAGATTGGTTGTGTCCAGGTCCTTTCCAATCGTGTTCTGTTGTGAGACACCTTCGAACATCGAACTGCCGAAAAGATCTATCACGATTCCGCCACTGGACAACCCGAGCCCGCCGGCGCCTCTGCCGTACCCACTCGTCGTCCATGAACCGGTGGAAATCGGGCCGGTAACGTACTCGGAGTCTGTCCACGCCGCTTCTGTCTCTCCGAGGAGTGGGTGAGACGAGAAACCAGAGCCCAAAACAACCGCAACTGCCAATACGATGACTGAAAACAGGTGGCGACGCTTCATTGTCTACCGCCGTCTGGCGGTAGAAGAACCTGGATGGGTTCGGTTTTCGGGTCGGCCGAGTCGGCATCATCGTCGTCATCGGTATTGCGCGGCCAGAATACCGCGACCACCAAAGCGGCCATGGTCAGCGTGATCGCCCCCAGAACAAGAGGATTCGAGAAGTAGACGATCACCCGCGCCAATCCCGGAACGTGCCAGAGCACCTTTCGGACCGTGGTGACCTCGTATACCGCGGGATCAGCCGAAGCGTTGGCATCACCCTTGAGATCGAGAATCGTGATGCCGTTGTCCTGGGTACGAGCGGAGACGACCCGGTGGGTCACCGGCAGTTCGGACACTCCCCGATCGACGGTGACGACGTCGCCCACCTCGACGGAATCTGCCGTTACTTCCCGCACAACTGCCAGAGATCCGGTCGGAATGGTCGGCGACATCGATCCGGTCTTGAACAAGATCAGTGTGATGTCGAAAACGAAGGCACAGATCACCAAAGCGATACAAACAACCCCACCGGCAGCGAGAACCTGAAGGATGCAGTCCCCGATGATCGTGGGGATCGAACGCTTCTTCGTCCGGGCATGTGTTGCCCGGGCATGTGTTGGCATTGCAGCTCCTTCAGGGTGTTGCACTGAACTGCCAAGTGGGAGTTGCCGTTTTACCGGTCAGCGCCGAGTTGCTCCAATTAGCCGAGGTTGCGGGCAGCGAAATCTCGAAGCACAGCGCCACCGCGGCGCCCGGGGACGCTCCACCGGTGGGTAGCGCGATGGCCCCGACTGCGGAACCAGTTGAGAGCGACGGAAACACCGTCGCACTTCCCACCACGAATTGTGGTGTTCCCGTGGCGAAGGCTGACGCATCACAGGTCGTCGACTTGACCACCCGATACCGCAGCGCCGACGCCAGAGTGGAGTCGCCGGCAACCGTGGCCGCCTGCAGAGTGACGGATGCTGCCGGCGAGACCGGCACTGTTCGAAGAGATATCGGGCCGTACGAGAACGCACCGGGGCGAATCAGGAGCGCCGAGGGCGTGTACGTGAAAACGCCAGGGGCACTGGATGAATGCGACGACCATCCACCGCCGACGTTCGACTCGATTCCGAATGTTCCGGTGCGAAACGATGCATCGCCCATCGTGCTGTCCACCCAACTGGCGGCCACGGTGGTTGCACCGATACCCAGGACGAGTCCCGAGGCCGCCAGTGCGTACACCTGACGCATTCGCCGTGTGACCACGCAGGCGTCAGGGGGTGGACTGGCCGGTGAACTGCCAGAGCAAGCGCCCGGTGTTCTTGCCCGACACGATCGAAGGGTCGACTCCGGCAGGCAGCGTGACCGCGAAGCACAGTTCCACCGGCACGCCCGTGCCTAGCAAGGTGACATCCGAACCCGAACCTGCCGTCAAGGCCACCGGACTGGCTGTCGTGCCTACCCATGCTGTTCCTGCTCCAATTCCCGCTGCCGTGCAGGTCGTGGAGGGGACACCTCGATACACCGAGTACCGCAGGGCGGGTTTGAGGTCGGTATCACCGCCCGTTGCACCGAGTAGTTGTACCGTCGCGCCGGAAGTGCTGGCCGTGGGACCGATCCGAAGCGCTACCGGCGCGTATACCGTCGTTCCGGGTGAGAGTGCGTCGAATCCCGTGCTGAATTGGAAGTGGCCGGCGGAAGCGTCCACTTGATACTCACCCCAGGTCGTCAGTCCGTCGAAGCTGCCCTGGAGATTCCAACTTCCCGTCTTGAACTGCGCGTCGCCGAAAACGTTGTCTGTCCACGCCGCCAAGGTGACAGCGGCGCCGATACCGAGGACAAGTCCTCCGGCAAGTAATGCACGTACTTTGCGCTTGTTTACAGCCTTCCGATCAGTGGCCATGCTGGTCTCGATTCACTTGGAATGCGAAAGAACCTCCGATTCGGGAAATCTAGCCCCCAATTTCATCCGAAATATCCGAAATGACCGAAATCGAGACAAGAACTTCACGCCTTGTCCGCCTCGCCACCATCCGTGGGCGCTGACCAGGCGGAAATAGGAAAGCCGGCCAGATGGTTGCACCTTCCAACGACGTTTGCGTTCTATTCGCTGAGAAAGGCACCACATTCATGGCCGTCCCACTTTCCATCCTCGATCTCGCCCACATCGGCGACAACGAAACCGCCAAAAACAGCTTCGACGCCAGCGTGACCTTGGCGCAGCGTGCCGAGGAGTGGGGTTACAAGCGAATCTGGTATGCCGAGCACCACAACATGGGTTCCATCGCGTCTTCGGCCACCAGCGTTCTGATCAGCCACGTCGCCGCGCACACCAGCAAAATCCGCCTCGGCGCCGGTGGAATCATGCTGCCCAACCACGCGCCGCTGACGATCGCCGAGCAGTTCGGCACCCTCGAGACTCTGCACCCGGGTCGCATCGATCTCGGTCTCGGTCGCGCGCCCGGTAGTGATCAGAAGACCATGCAGGCTTTGCGACGCGACCCGAGTTCTTCGGACAGCTTCCCGCAGGACGTACTCGAGCTTCAGGGCTACCTCGGCGACACTTCGCGCGTCCCCGGAATCAATGCCGTTCCCGGTAAGGGCACTCACGTTCCGCTCTACATTCTCGGATCGTCACTGTTCGGAGCCAAGCTTGCCGCGATGCTCGGCCTGCCGTATGCATTTGCCTCGCACTTCGCCCCCAACGCCCTGCGCGACGCCGTCGCGATCTATCGACGCGAGTTCAAGCCGTCGGAGCAGTTGGCGGAGCCGTACGTCATCGCGGGCGTCAATGTCATCGCCGCCGACACCCATGAGCAGGCTCAGCAGGACTTCCTCGCGGCCAAGCGTTCGCGCGTCAGCCTTCTTCTCGGACGCGGACGCAAGTTCACGGACGACGAAGCGGACATGCTGCTCGACTCCCCCGCGGGTCAGCAGGTTCTGCAGATGACCAAGTACAGCGCCATCGGCACGCCCACGGAGGTCCGCGCCTACCTCGACGAGTTCACCGAGCATGCACAGGCCGACGAGCTGATCACGGTGTCGACCGGTACCAACCGCGAGGCCTGGTTACGCACGTTCGAACTCCTCGCCGACGTGAGCGATCTGGTACCCGCCTAAGCTGCCGGTATGGGCGATCCATCCCGTCGCGGGTTCATCTCGGTACTGGCAGTTCTACTTTCGACGGGTTGGGCCGCCAACCACTTTGCTTCGCTCATCCCGGTTCTCCGGGTGGACGAGGGCCTTTCGCATACCGTGCTCGACGGTGTTTTCGGTATCTACGCGCTCGGACTCCTACCCGGCCTGTTGACCGGTGGAGCACTGTCGGATCGCGTCGGCCGAGCTGTAGTCGTCCTGCCCGGAGCGCTCATAGCCTCGCTCGGAACCTTGATTCTTCTTCTCTGGCACGACGCGCCCGGGCTCATGGTCGGGCGCCTCGTTGTCGGTATCGGTGCCGGTCTGGCAATCGGCGCCGGCACCGCGTGGGCGGCTGACCTTCGCGGCAAGTCCGGAACCGTGCTGGCGGGCGTAGTACTCACCTCGGGTTTTGCACTGGGACCACTGTTTTCGGGTCTGTTGGCACAATTTGCCGCCTTCCCACTCGCTACGCCCTTTGTCGTCTCGGCCGTCTTGTCGGTGGGTTCGGTTACCGCGGCAGCTGTGTGGAGTCGTACACCTGTTCCCGTAGAAGCCGCGACCATCACACCCGTCCCAGACGGCGCGGAGCGCTCCGTCGCAAATGCGCCAGACGGCGCGGAGCGCTCCGTCGCAAATGCGCTGCTCTGGGCACTTCCGTTGGCGCCGTGGGTGTTCGCCAGCGCAACAGTCTCTTTCGTGACCATGACGGCCAGGCTCGGGGACCGCTACTCAGGTCCTCTCCTTCCGGGTTTCGCGGCGGCGCTGACTCTGGGTGCTGGAATCCTGGTTCAAACCGCTGCGCGCCATCGCAATTGGGGTCCTCAGGCCGGCACGGTCGGCGCCGCACTGGCGGCGCTCGGATACTGCCTGGTCGCCGTCGGCGGCGCGCACCCCGCGCTCGGGTTGTTCATCGTCTGCGCGCTCGTCCTCGGTACGGCCTACGGACTGTGTCTACGCGAGGGACTGCTCGACCTCGAGTCGCTGGCTCCCCCCGCCTCACGGGGCGCCCTGACCGGGATCTTCTACGTCGGCACCTATCTCGGATTCGGACTGCCGGTGCTACTGGTTGTCATCGAACCCACGATGGGTCCGTCGCTGCCGTTGGTGATCCTCGCCGCTGTTGCCGCCGTCGTTGCCGTGGTCCGATTCCGTCGATTGCGGTCGACCCAGGCTTCCTCGTCACATCCGCGTCTCGAAGCCGCATCGGTCTGAACACCCGTTCGGACGGAGTTGGCGGTACTTGCAGTCGCAGCTACCCGGCGGTGTTAGCGTCGGAGGACCAGAAGGTCACTGCGTAGGGACACAGCAATGGGCAAGAGCGAGGCGGGCAAGGCCGAATCGGCCAAGAGTAGTGCGGACGACCTGACGGGTCGGCGCATCCTGATCACCGGCGCTGCCCGCAATATCGGTTCTTCGCTGGCCAGACGCCTGTACGACCGTGGTGCGTCCGTGGGACTGCTCGGCCTCGAGCCTGAACTTCTCGAACAAGTCGCCACTTCCTGCGGCCGCGCGCCGTGGCAGTTGTGCGACGTCGCCGACCTCGAGCAGGTATCTCGCGGCGTCGACTACATCGCTGAGAAGCTGGGAGGCATCGACGTCGTCGTCGCCAATGCCGGGGTCGAGGCGAACTCGTCGATCCTCGGCGGCGACCCTGCGGACATGCGCCGCGCCGTCGAAGTCAATCTCATGGGCACGTACTACACCCTGCGCGCAGCCGGTCCGCACATCAGTCACGAAAACGGTTACGCCCTGGTGGTCGCCTCGGCTCACGGCGCCGCCAAGCATCCGTTTCGCGGACCGTTCGGTGCTTCGCGCGCCGGCGTCGAAGCCTTGGGTGACGCGTTGCGCTTGGAAATGAAACACCTCGGCACCAAGGTGGGCGTCGCGTATATCGGCGACATCGACACCGATACCACCGCACTGTCGTTCGACGGAGCACGCGGAACCCTCGCCAGCGTCGGCACCACGACCGTCGCTGACGCCGTCGACGCGTTCGAGCGCGGTATCGTCGGCCGGAAGTCACGCGTACACGCGCCCCGCCGCAGCGCCGCGGTTCGCCACATCGCGCAACGAGCTATCGACCTCCGTCCCTCTCACATCCGTGGAGTCGCATGAACCCCCGCATCCCGCCCGGCCGATTCAAGGACCTCGGTCCGATCAACTGGGGAATCTGGCGTGTCCTGTCGAAGGCTGCCGGAGCACCCGATGCGCATCTGTTCAGCACCTTGGGGCGCACGGGTGGACTCTTCCGCGGTTGGCTGCACTACTCCGGCTCACTCATGCCCGGCGGCAAGATCTCTCGCCACGACACCGAACTGATCATCCTGCGGGTCGCGCACCTGCGGGACTGCGGTTACGAGATGGATCACCACATCAGGCTCGGCCGCAAAGCCGGAATCGACGCAGAAGAACTGGCCCGAATCATCGAGGGCCCTGGCGCTTCCGAGTTGAGTCCGCGTCACCGTGCGATCTTGACTGCGGTCGACGAGTTGGTCACCACCAAGGACGTCACCGACGACACGTGGGGAACGCTCTCGCAGCATCTCGACGATCGTCGGTTGATCGAATTCACCTTGTTGGTCACTCAGTACGACGGCCTGGCCACCACGATCGGAACCTTGCGGGTTCAGCGCGACTTCTCCTGAAGTTCCGCGGCGGCCGTAACTCAGCTCTAACCCGAAGACATCTGGACGAAACACCTGATCAATAGCGTATACAGGTATGTCGACAGGGATGAATACGGCGCCGGAGCCACTGCGTGAGGTGGTCTACCGGGAACTACGCACCGAACTGGTCAACGGGACTATCGGGTTCGATCAGCGCCTGACGGAACCGAAACTCTCCACGCGTTTCGGCATTTCTCGCACACCAGTACGGGAAGCGTTGACGATGCTGTGCGCCGATGGACTCCTGCGCCGGGAAGAGTACGGGTTCTCCGCCGTGCGCCCGAGTATCCCGCGGATCCGAGATCTGTATGAACTCCGAATCACTCTGGAACTACAAGGAATTACCCGGGCGATCGCAGATCCGACGATCCGGCACGACCGAACAATCCTCGACGACGAATTGGTGCGGTGGCGTGCCCTGGCTCTCGATCCGCCCGCTCAGGAACCGGGGTTCGTCGAACTGGACGAGGAATTCCACGTCGCCGTACTGAGGGCGTCGGGAAACAATGAACTGGTCGCGTCGCTGCTGTCGGTGAATTCCCGTATCCGGCACGTTCGGATGTACGACTTCATGGTCAACGGCCGCATCGACACCTCGATCGCGGAGCACATTCGAATCCTCGAAGAACTACGTGCCGGCAATCTGCCCGAGGCCCGCACGCTTTTGCACCAGCACATCGGCGAGTCTCTCGACGTCGTCCTCGACCGGGTGACCCGCGCGATCACCGCGCTCTCACTCGCCAACATCACGGACTGATCGGAGCAGTACACACCATGACCATCGCAGCAGAAGTTTTCACCCCGACAGCCCGGGTCGAGCAGGCATTCCAGCGGATCGAGGAAGTAGATCGCCCCGAAGTCTGGATCACGTTGCGCCGCAAGGAAGATGTGCTTGCCGATGCCGCTTCGGTCGAAGCCAGAATCGCCGCGGGCGAGCATCTTCCTCTGGCTGGGCGTCTGGTCGCCGTCAAGGACAACGTCGACGTCGCCGGTCTGCCGACCACAGCGGCGTGCCCCGAATTCGCGTATTCGCCGGACGAAACCGCCAGTGCCGTTGCGCGGTTGATCGAGCACGGGGCTGTTGTTCTGGGGAAGACCAATCTGGACCAGTTCGCCACCGGACTGGTCGGAACGCGCAGTCCGTACGGAGCCGTTCGCTGCGCCTGGGACGAAGAGTTGATCTCGGGCGGTAGTAGCTCCGGATCCGCCGTCGCTGTCGCGCTGGGAATTGCAGACATCGGAATCGGCACCGACACTGCCGGTTCGGGCCGGGTGCCGGCAGCGTTCCACGGGATCTACGGACTCAAGCTCTCGCTCGGCGTCATCCCCGCCCACGGAGTAGTGCCCGCCTGCGTGGACTACGACGCTCTGACGGTATTTGCCGACGACCTCGAATCGGCAACCGCGGCAGCGGCAATCATGATCGGCCACGAACCTCGGGATCCCCGCAGCCGCGTCTGGCCTTCCGACGTTCGTCTCGCGGCGGCGCCGAATCCCCGCGTCGCGGTCCCCCGAATCGAGGATCTCGCTCAACTTAGCCCGTCGTATCTGGCAGCATTTCAGGACACTGTGACAGCTCTGGTAGCCGGCGGCGCCGAGACCGAGACCGTCGACATCTCCGGGCTGCTCGACGCGGCCCGATTGCTCTACGACGGCGCCGTGGTGGCGCAGCGGTACGCCGCTGCCGGCGAGTTCCTCGAAGCTCGTCCTGCCGGAGCAGATCCCGCGGTGTCCGACATCGTGCTCGGCGCGAAGCACCCCACCGGATACCAGCTAGTCGACGATCTCGACGCTCTCACCCACGCCAAGGCTGCCGCCCGGGAACTCCTCGCCGGGTTCGACGCCCTACTGCTTCCCACCACCACCGAACATCCGACCATCGCTGCCGTGACCGAGGATCCATTCGGAATCAACCGCCGGATGGGAACTTTCACCAACTTCTGCAACCTGCTCGACATGGCGGCCGTCGCGGCGCCCGGACACCGCACTGCCGAAGATCACCCGTTCGGCGTCATGTTCGTCGTACCCGCTTTCGACGACCAGATCGCCATCGACCTCGCTGCGCGACTCGGCGGTGTGCCTTCACCTACCCTCGTCGATACCGGAATCGACCTCGCAGTATTCGGCGCTCACCTGCGCGGGCAACCCCTCAACACACAGTTGGTCGACCTCGGCGCGCGGTACGTCGAAACCGTCACGACCTCGGATGCCTACCGGCTCTTCGCTCTCGACACGACGCCACCGAAGCCCGGCCTGGTACGCCGTGGACCCGGCCTCGGGGCACCGGTCGTCGGCGAGATCTTCCGGATCTCACCGGCCGGGCTGGGAACGTTCCTCGCCGCCTTGCCTGCACCGATGGCGCTCACGAGCGTCGAGTTATCCGACGGCAGAACGACAGTCGGTTTCAGCTGCACTCATGACGCCGTAAACGGCGCAGCTGACATCACCGACTACGGCGGTTGGGCCGCGTACCTCTCTCGCTGACAGTCACGGCTTGCAGATTCGAGTGACGGCCTCGCGCACCACTTCACGGCGGCGCGCGATCTCGTCGGCGTCGACGTTCTGGTTGTCGGCCACACCGGGGGCCACCACCCAGCCGAACACGAGGCCGAACAGCATCGTGATCAGGTCCTGGGGGTCCCAGTGCTTCGAGATGAGGCCGTCTTCTTGAGCCTTGCGGATCGTGGCCATTCGCGGAACCCAGCTGGAATGTTCCTCGGCCAGCTTCTTCATCCGTGGTGCCTCACCCTGCAATTGACCCCAGATCATCATCCGTTGAATCTGTGGTTTGCCGAGCATTGCGTCGAACAGTTCGACGGCATGCGCGGGCATGTCTTCACCGGTGAACTCGACGGATTCCATCGCCTGCTCGAAGTCGACGTCGAGCACCGCGTGGAACAACGCGACCTTGTCACCGAAATAGGCGTAGAGGCGCTCCTTACTGGCGTTTCCGTTCTTCGCAATCCGATCGATGCGCGCACCGGCAAGCCCGTAGGTGCCGAATTCTTCTTGCGCAGCGTCGAGGATTCGCTGTTTCGTCGCGGTCACGTCAGTGGGAGCCATAGTGATGATGGTAACCGAACGAACTATTTCGTTTGACTCACCCGAGAAGGCTGGAATACCTTTTTCCAATGACCACCACGTCCCACGTCGACGGCGGCACTCTGCCACCGATCCCGGCTGTCTCCGAGAATCCGAATCATCAACGTCGCTGGCTGGTGCTCTGCATCGTCGCGTTCGCTCAACTCATGGTGGTGCTCGACGGCACCATCGTTTCCATCGCCCTACCGGCAGCCCAAGAAGAACTGGGCATCAGCGACCTTGACCGCGCGTGGGTGGTCACGTCGTACGCCTTGGCGTTCGGTGCGCTGCTGCTCCTCGGCGGACGTATCGCCGACTACTGGGGCCGAAAGCGATCCTTCATCGTCGGCATGGCGGGCTTCGCGGTTGCCTCCGGCATCGGCGGCATCGCGCAGAGCGGTATCGAACTGTTCATCGCTCGCGCCGGCCAGGGCGTCTTCGCAGCATTGCTCGCGCCCGCTGCGCTGTCGATGCTCACCACCACCTTCATCGGAGAGAAGGAGCGCGCCAAGGCTTTTGCCGTCTACGGCGCGATCTCCGGCGGTGGCGCTGCCATCGGCCTGCTCCTCGGTGGAGTGCTGACGCAGTACGTCGACTGGCGCTGGTGCCTGCTCGTCAACATCCCGATCGCGCTGATCGCCATCGCTGCAGCTGTCCCGATCGTCAAGGAAACCAAAGCGCACGGCGACACGAGCTACGACCTTCCCGGCGCTGTCCTCATCGCCCTGGGGCTCGGCTCACTGGTCTACGGATTCACACGCGCCGAGCACGGCTGGGGTCAGGCGGACACTTTGCTGTTCATCGCACTGGGTCTGGTCTTCCTCGCGATCTTCGTGGTCGTCGAGAGCCGCAGCAAGAATCCGCTTCTACCGCTGAGCGTTCCGTGGCATCGCGATCGCGGCGCTGCTCTGATCGGCTCCATGCTGGTGGGCGCCGCCCTGCTCGGCGGCACGTTGTACCTGACGTTCTACCTGCAGATCGTGCTCGGATTCAGCCCGGTCATGGCCGGCGTCGGATCGCTGCCGATGGCGTTCTTCATCGTCTTGGCGTCGACCATCGCAGCGCAGTTGTCCACCAGGATCGGCCCCAAGCCGCTCATGGTCGCCGGCCCGCTGGTGGCAGCAGTAGGACTGCTCATGCTGACCCAGATCGAGGTACACAGCTCCTACTGGACGCACGTGTTCCCCGGCCTCGCCATCTTCGGCTTCGGACTCGGTCTGCTGATGGTGCCGATGCAGAACCTCGCACTGATCGGTGTCCCCGACCACGACGCCGGCGCTGCCAGTGCCCTGGTCAACGCCACCCTGCAGATCGGCGGCGCACTCGGAACCGCACTGTTCACCACGATCTACGCTTCGGCAAAGTCGGCCTTCACCGCCGACAACGCGGCGCCGATCCCGCCGGAAGGCATTCCTGTCGACATGTCGAACGCGACCATCCCGACTGGTGACCAATTGGCGCTACTCCCCCAGCCGGTGCAGGACTTCGTCGCCTCGATGACGGACTACTTCTTCGGCGCCGAGGTATCCGGATACTCGGCCGCATTCGGTTGGGCGGCAATCCTGTTGGCGATCATCGCACCGGTAGTGCTGGTTCTGGTCCGCGCCAAGAAGGGTGATCTGCCCGCCGAGGGTGCAGTCCACATGGGGTAGCCCCCTGTGCGCCTTTATTAACCGCCCGCGGTTAATAAAGGCGCACAGCAGGTCAGGCCTTCCTCAACACCTCAGTCACCGGAGTGCTGCTGCGGCCGATCAACTTCTGCAGGTCACCCGACTCGGTGTCCAATGCCCCCTTGGCAATTGCAGCATCGGAATCGGCGAGGATCTGCGCAACCGGTGCAGGCAGTCCGACGCTCTCGAGAATGCCTTCGTATGCCTGCTCGTCCACGAACTGGTACGCGACGGGCTTGCCGGCAAACTCGCTGATCTTCTCGGCCAATTCGGCATAGGTGAGCCTCTCGTCACCGCCCAACTCGTACACTGCACCTTCGTGACCATCGGTGGTCGCGACTACTGCTGCGGCGTCGGCGTAATCCGCACGCGCCGCAGCCGCGATCTTGCCTTCCGCTCCCGCACCGACCAGTGCGCCGCGTTCGATCACACCGGCAAGGTCGTTGGTGAAGTTCTCCCAGTACCAACCGTTGCGCAACAGCGCGAACGGAATACCGCTCCGAGTGAGCACGTCCTCGGTCGCCTTGTGCTCGGCAGCAAGCTTCATCGGCGTGTCCTGAGCATTCAAGATGCTCGTGTAGGCGATGAATCCGACGCCGGCAGCCTTCGCCGCGTCGATGATGTTGGTGTGTTGCGCGAGCCGTGACCCCACTTCACTTCCCGAGATCAGCACCAGCTTGTCGACGCCCGCCAATGCGGTTTCCAACGCCGAGGCATCGGCATAGTCCGCTTGACGTACAACTACTCCGCGGGCGGCGAGGCTTTCCGCCTTCTGTGGATTGCGGACCACTGCGACGATGTCGGACGCGGCGGTTCCCCGCTCGATCAACGACTCGACTACCAGTTGTCCGAGGTTTCCGGTTGCGCCGGTGACTGCAATGCTCATGCGAACTCCCGATCCAGGTTGAAGCGTAAATGCGTTCTCCAACCATCATGCACTTATTTTTCGTAAGTGCAACACGTCGAGTTAGCGCTATGGGATCGTGCAGTAGTAGCCTGGGTTCATGACCAGCACCGACTCACCTTCACGTGCTGCCCAGACCCCTGATCCGAATGCCGACGTCGTGGACCCAACGCTCGAGGCTGACGTCTTCGCTCGCGGGTGCAACTCTCGGGCGGCATTGCAGAATGCAACCGGACGCTGGGGCGCACTCGCGCTGGCGGCATTGAACGAGGGCCCGTACCGGTTCAGTGCACTGCGCCGACGCGTCGACGGAGTCAGCGAGCGCATGCTCTCACAGACCCTGCAAACACTCGAGCGGGATGGCCTCGTGCACCGTGAGGTACTCGAAACCATCCCGCCCAAAGTGGAATACAGCCTGACCGAACTCGGCGCCGACGTCGCCGCAAAGATCACGGCCCTGATCGAACTACTCGAATCGCAGGTGCCGAAAATCGTTGCGTCACAAGCGTCGTACGACGCCCGGAATCAGCTCAACTTGTCCGAGAGCTGAGCGATGAACTCGTCGAATGCGTAGGGAACGCTCAGCACCGTCGGAGCGGACGTAGCCATCGCGTAGTCCATTCCGACCAGACGAACCAGACGGCCGTTCGACACCGAGGTCATGTTCGCGAACGGACCGAAGGACATGAGCTTGTCCAGGTTGGTGCCGTCGGCGTCGACGAGAATGAAGACGTCGGCGTCGAGTGTGTCGATGGATTCCATGCCCACGGACACCGAACTGTCGCCGGAAGTGCACACTGCGTCGACACCGGGCGTGGTCTTCACCCCGAGCTGGCCGAGAAGACGGATCCGCGGGTCGGTGCCGCAGAAGACGATCAGGCCCTCGTCGGTGCGCATTGCATACGTTGCGGTTTTGCCCTGGAACTGTGGGTGATCAGCGGCCTGCTTCTCGAAGTACGCCCCGGTCTCGTCGATCAGCGTCTGAGCCTGCTCCGGCTGTCCGAGCGCTGCACCGATCATGCTCATCTGCTTGTCCCACGCCGTATCCCACGGCTGGTCGGGGAACGCGACGGTCGGCGCGATGTCACTGAGACGCTTGTACTCGCCCTCGTCGATGCCGGAGTAGACGGCGAGGATCACGTCGGGATCGAGCCCGAGGATCTGCTCGAACGGGATATCGGGATTGGTCGTCATGAGAACGGGCTTGGCACCGTTCAGACGCGAAGCGTCCCAGGGCAGGATGTTGTTCTCGATGCCGTCGCCGGAGAAGCTCTCCATGGCGACCGGAACCTTGTTCAGTGCGATCACCGCATCCTGGCCACTCCATCCGATGGTCACGATGCGCATAGGCTCCGCGTCGATCGTCGTCGAACCGTAGGCGTGGTCGACGGTCACGGGGAACGCCCCCGCCTCGGCGGCACCCGAAGCTTCGGCGTCCGATCCGGAGTCACCTGAGGTTCCACAGGCGGAGAGCGTCAGCGCGACGCAAGCCGCGAGCAGTACGGAACGAGTTTTCATGAGTGGTCCTTCGAAAGCCGAATGGTCGACTCGGGACGCTAATGCGTTGCGCGCCTACACCCCGACTCGAAGGCCTCAGATGGCGGTTTCGCAACACAACTCGACACAAAAGACGAAAAACCCCGTGTGCCTTTCCGGTAGTGCGAACTACCGAAAAGGCGCACGGGGCCGAAGGCCCTGCCGTCAGAAGTTGATCATGTGGCCTGCGAGGCCGTGGATCGCTTCCTGCAGTGCCTCACTGAGTGTGGGGTGGGTGTGGACGTTGCGTGCCAACTCGTTGACCGTGAGGTCCCACTTCTGGGCCAAGGTCAGCTCGGGCAGCAGTTCCGAAACGTCCGGTCCGATGAGGTGCCCGCCGAGCAGTTCGCCGTACTTCTTGTCGGCGATCAGCTTGACGAAACCGGTCGGGTCACCGAGACCGTGTGCCTTGCCGTTGGCAGCGAACGGGAAGTTCGCGACCTTGACGTCGTAGCCCTCGGCCTTGGCCTGCTCCTCGGTCAAACCGAACGAGGCGACCTGCGGCTGGCAGAACGTCGCACGCGGCATCATCCGGTAGTCACCGAGTGTCTGCGTCTCCGCGCCGCCGATGGTCTCGGCAGCGACGACAGCCTGAGCTTCTGCGACGTGCGCGAGCTGCAGTTTGGCGGTGACGTCACCGATGGCGAAGATGTGCGGGACGTTGGTGCGCATGTAGTCGTCGATCGCGATGGCGCCGCGATCGGTCAACGCGACACCGGTGTTCTCGAGACCGAAGCCCTCCACGCGCGGTGCGAAGCCGACGGACTGCAGAACCTTGTCGACGACCACGGTCTCGATCTCGCCGGACTTGTTGTCCTTGATCGAGACGGTGACCTTGCTGCCGTCGTCGCTGATGGACTGCACAGCGGCACCGGTCTTGATGGTGACGCCGAGCTTCTTGTACTGCTTGGCGATTTCCTTCGAGACGTCGGCGTCCTCGTTGGGCAGTGCCCGATCGAGGAACTCGACGATCGTGACGTCGACGCCGTAGTTCTTGAGGACGTAACCGAACTCCATGCCGATCGCGCCGGCACCGACGATCAGGATCGAACCCGGAAGGTCACGGGTGAGGATCTGCTCTTCGTAGGTCACGACGT
>NZ_JASHKY010000052.1:0-12247 GCF_030056935.1 Rhodococcus sp. IEGM 1302
CCGACTTCGAGCGAACAGCACTTTCGTCGCCTCAGATCGACCGAACGTACCGTTCGCACCATCAAAGGGGCGGGCACGCCGCCGGCACCCCGGCATGGAGTGAACGGCACGCTCACCCTCTTGGGCGAGGGGAACGGTACGTTCACACCATCACTGAAAAGCGTGCGCGCACCACAGGTCTCGTCAGTCGACGGTCAATCGCGACACCAACCTGCCACGGAACCCGTCGAGCGTGGCTAGGCTCGGAAGAGGTGCCCCGTGTGATCGGGCCCACCTCACCTGTGCACACGTGATGACTACGGAGGCTTCGATGACCGATATTCTCGACCGCACCAAAATCTATGTTGATGGCGCCTGGATCGAATCCACTGGCAGCGGTCGGATCGACGTTCTCAATCCGGCTACCGAAGAGCTGATAGGAACTGTCGCCGAAGGCACTGTCGAAGATGTCGATGCGGCCGCGAAGGCAGCACGAAAGGCTTTCCCCGCTTGGTCTGCACTATCCGGCGGCGAGCGAGCCGAATATCTTTCCAAAGCCGCGGCGATTATTGCCGAACGTACCGATGATCTTGCGGCGCTGGTTTCGCAGGATATGGGAATGCCGATCGGATTCGCGAAGCCCGTGCAAATCGGAATGCCGCTCGCGAATTTGAATGCATTTGCCGAATTGGCTCGCACTTATGATTTCGACGCTCACGAGGTCGGGAATTCGCTGATTGTTCGCGAACCTGCGGGTGTTGTCGGCGCTATCACTCCCTGGAACTTCCCGCTCCACCAAGTTGTCTTGAAGGTTGGCGGTGCGCTCGCGGCGGGCTGCACCGTGGTTCTCAAGCCCACCGAGGTTGCGCCACTCATCACGTACGCTCTCGCTGACATCTTCGACGAAATTGGTTTGCCTGCAGGTGTATTCAACCTGGTAAGTGGCTACGGCCCGGTAGTGGGTGAAGCCATCGCCGGCCACCCGGAAGTCGACATGGTCTCCTTCACCGGGTCGACTCGGGCAGGCAAGCGAGTGGCCATCGTCGCCGCGGACACCATCAAGAAGGTCTCGCTCGAGCTGGGTGGCAAGTCGGCGAACGTCATTCTCGACGACGCCGATCTCGAAAGGGCTGTCACGGACGGCGTCGCAAAGTGCTTCATCAACTCGGGCCAGACCTGTTCGGCGCTGACGCGTATGTTGGTTCCCGCGGAGAAGGTGGATGAGGCAGCGGCAATTGCTGCTGCGGTCGCCGCTCATTTCCCGGTAGGTGATCCGACTCAGCCGACTTCGGTGCTTGGTCCTCTGGTGAACGCGAATCAGCTGGGACGCGTTCGCGGATACATCGAGAAGGGTGTGTCGGAAGGTGCCACCGCGGTTGTCGACGGTCGCGAAACCGGTCTGGCCAGTGGATATTTCGTCGGTCCGACGGTGTTCGCGAACGTGACCGAAGACATGACCATTGCGCGCGAGGAGATCTTCGGACCGGTCCTCTCGATCATGGGCTACAAAGACGAGGCCGACGCAGTGCGGATCGCTAACGGCACCGAGTACGGACTGGCCGGTGGCGTTTGGTCAGGTGACCCCGATCGCGCGGATCGCGTCGCACGGCAACTGCGTGCCGGGCAGGTCGAGGTGAACGGCGGCGCCTTCAACACGAATGCTCCGTTCGGTGGGTACAAGCAGTCGGGCGTCGGGCGCGAGGCCGGCACGTTCGGGCTCGAAGAGTTCCTCGAGATCAAGGCGATTCAGAGATAGTTTGTTCGAGAATGGCGATGCTCCCGTACCAAGTGCGGGAGCATCGCCATTTTTGTACCCGGATCAGGACTTGGCGGCATCCAAATGCTGAGCCGAGATGTTCGCCAGATGTGTCAGGTCCGAGGCCACGGTCGCGAACGTGTAGCCCTCCCCGAGCCGTTGTGCCGCAACCTGACCGGAAGGTGTGTGGATTCCCGCAGCGACTCCGCTGACGGCGGCAGCTTCGCGCACCCTGGTGAGCGCTGATTCGAATTCCTCGGCGACGTCCGGATCGTTGGAGTGCTTACCTCCGACGGCGATTCGTAGGTCGGACGGCCCGACGTACACGCCGTCCAATCCGGGCACTGCGCAGATCTCTTCGACGTTCGCCAGACCCTGTGGGGTCTCGATCATCGCAAATACAACGGTGTCGCGGTTCGCGTCGGCGGGAACGGGGCCGATACGGAGTTGCGAGCGCATGGGTCCGTAGGAGCGGATGCCGAAAGGCGGATACTTGGCGGCTGCCACGGCGGCCGCTGCCTCTTCGGCGTTGTTGATCAGCGGAACGATGACGCCCACAGCGCCCGCGTCGAGTGCACGGCCGATAGGTGTCGGATTGTTTGCCTCGACGCGCACCATCCCGACGGTGGACGGTGACGAGTCGATGGCGGTGAGCCCGGCGACCATCCCCGAATAGCCGATCAGGCCGTGCTGCATGTCGAGGGCAATGTAGTCCCAGCCGACGTGCGCGATCCATTCGGTCGAGATCGGGCTGTCGATGACGGACCAATATCCGAGTATGCGTTCGCGTCCTCGGATGCGTGCGGCGAATTCCTGTGCTGACATAGTGAAGAACTCTTCCTGATGAAGGTCGGGTGTTTCAGCGGTTGTAGTTGGGCATGGGGCCTCGTAGGGCGGCACCGACGAGATCACACTCTTCGACGGTCGAGGCGTCGAGTGGACCTCGCCCGATGGCCGCGATATTGGATTCGAGGTGCGTTACTTTGGATCCTCCGAGGAGCAGCGATCCGGCGACGGGCTTGCTGACCAGCCAGCGCAACGCAAGCTCGGTCAGGGAGATGCCCGACTGCTCTGCGATTGCCGTCAGTTGAGCGATCGCGTCGAATATCTGTGTGTTCCAGTATCGCTCCTTGTACATCGACGCAAGACGTGAGTCGCCGAATCGGCCGTCGGCGGGACTTTCCTCGAAGGTGTGGCGCCCCGTGAGCAGGCCCCCACCGAGTGGGTTGTAGACCATGGTGGTCAGTCCGGTCACGTCCGCGAATTCTGCGTATTCTTCTTCGATGCGACGCGCGAGCAAGTTGTAGAGCTGCTGTGCGACGATCGGTCGGGGAGCTCCGACTGTGTCTGCGGTGTAGTTGATTTCACTGATTTGCCACGCTGCGAAGTTGGATACGCCGAGTGTGCGGATCTTGCCCTCGGCAACCAGTTCCGCGACGGTGGTGAGAGTTTCGGTCAGCGTGACGGTTCGGTCCGGCTGATGGAGATAGAACAGGTCGACGTAGTCCGTGTCGAGTCTGCGCAGGCTTCCTTCGACGCTTGCTCGGAGCCCCTCTGTCGAGAGTGGGCTGTTGTCGCCGGCATCGGGATGCGGCATTCCCGCTTTGGTGGCCAGAGTGACGGAATCGCGTCGGCCGTGGAGCAGCTTTGCCAGCATGCGCTCGGACTCGCCGCCCGCATAGCCGTTGGCCGTGTCGATGTGAGAGATACCGGCGCCTAGTGCTGCGTCGAGCATCGATCCGGCGCCCGATATGTCGACCGTGTCTCCGAATGTCATGGTGCCGAGCACCAGTTTCGGAAGCTCGAGTGGGGCGGTCATCAGGCAACTCCTCGTGATTCGGTCTGCTTGGCTAGCAAGTTCTTGGACAGGGCTGCCACCACGTGGCGTGGTTTGATGCCGACCATGGTGGTGGGATCGAGAGCAGCGCCTCGTAGTGCGCGGGTGTACGGCTCGCGCGGACTGGCGAGAACTGTGTCTGTGGAACCGGATTCGACGATGGTTCCTTTCGACATCACGACTACGGTCTCGCTGATTTCTCGGACGACGCCCAAGTTGTGTGAGATGAAAACGTACGTCAGACCGGTATCGGCCTGAATTTCACGTAGGAGCTCGAGTACCTGCGCTTGCACCGACACGTCGAGAGCGCTGGTCGCTTCGTCGCAGACCAGGATCTCGGGTCCGCTGGCAAGTGCACGAGCAATTCCGATGCGCTGACGTTGGCCTCCTGAGAACTCCGCCGGACGCCGGTGTAGTGCCGAGCTGGGCAAGCCAACGCGATCGACGAGTTCTGCTGCTGCCTTTGCACGTTCAGACTTGCTCCGAACACCTTTGAGGCGCAGTGGTTCTCCGATGATGTCCTCGGCAGTCAGATGAGGGTCGAGCGATCCGTACGGATCTTGGAACACCATTTGAACGCGAGAGCGGTAGGGGCGCAGCGACTTCTCCGACATCTGCGCGATGTCATTGCCGTCGACGAGAATGCGTCCACTGGTCGGTGTGAGGAGTCGGACGATCGATCGAGCGATGGTCGACTTGCCACATCCGGATTCGCCGACGATGGCCAAGGTCTTGCCCTTTTCCACCGAGAAGCTCACAGCATCCACGGCTCGGAAAACTCCGTCGGGAACCGGATACTCGACCACGAGATCTTCGACGGCGAGAAGTGGCGTTTCGTGGCGGGTCATGCCGAGGCTCCGATCTGTGTTGAACGGGCGGGGTCGCCGTCCCAAGGCCCCAGTTGAGGTATGGCGTCGAGAAGCTTTTGTGTGTAGGCGCTTTGCGGTGAGTCGACGAGAACGTCGGCACTACCGGTCTCGACAAAACGTCCGTCCTTCATCACGTAGATGCGATCGGAGACCAACCGCGCAACTCCGAGATCGTGAGTGATGACCAGCATTCCGATGCCGGTGCGCTCCTGCAACTCGAGCAATAGATCCAGAATCCCGGCCTGAACGGTTACGTCCAGTGCGCTGGTGGGTTCGTCGGCCACGATCAGTTCGGGGCCGGCAGCAAGAGCGCCGGCGATCAGGACGCGCTGCAACATTCCACCCGACAGTTGATGCGGGTACTTGTCGAGTTGCTGATCCGGATACGGAATGCGTACCTGCTCGAGCAGTTGCACTGCCCGCTCGATTTGTTGCTTCTTCGCGGTCACACCGCTGTGGCGCACTGCTTCTCGAAGTTGGCTACCGATGGTGTGGACGGGACTCAGAGCCGTCATCGGGTCCTGGGGGATGAGCGCGATGTGTTTTCCGCGAATATCGTTCAGGATCTTCGTGTTTCCGAGAATGTCCTGACCCTTGAACACGGCTTTCCCGGAAAGAACCGCAAGATCGTCCGGAAGCAGTCCGAGAATCCCCATGGCTGTCGTCGACTTTCCGGAGCCGGATTCACCGATGATGGTGACGGTTTCACCGGCGTCGATGCAGAAGGACACGCCGTCGACGGCTCGGATGACGCCGTTCGCCGTGACAAGTTCGATCTGGAGATCGTCGACCCGTAGTAGATTTCCCATGTCTCACGCCTTCGCTTTCTGGGCGCTGCCACGCCCGAACAGGCTTGCGCCCAGTCGTTTCGAACCTGCAGGACGATCGCGCAGACCATCGCCGAGTAGGTTCACTCCGACGACCAGCAGCACGATCATCAGACCGGTCAACGTGACGATCCACCATGACGTGGTGATGTAGTCCTGGCCGTCGGCGATGATTCGTCCCCAGGTAGCGAATGGACGTTGCGGTCCGGCACCGAGGTAGCTCAACGAACTTTCCAGCAGTACGGCCTGCGCGAGCAGCAGCAGGACGACGAGCGATGCCTGCTTGACGATGTTGGGAATGACGTGACGAAGCAGGATGGCCATGCGGGTAAGTCCGAGGACTCGAGCTGCAGCTACGTAAGGCTTTTCGCGTTCGACGAGTACCAATGAGCGAGTCAACCGTGCGACTTCGGGCCACTGTGCGATCGCGATGACAAACGTGATGACGGGAATGGACGGGCCGAACAGCGCAACAACGAGAAGCAGCATCATCAGCAGAGGCAGAGAAAGCTGTGCTTCGAGTAGGCGGGAGATCACGGTGTCGACCCAACCACCGAAGTACCCCGCGGCGGATCCGGCGACGATGCCGATGACGCCGGAGACGATCACGGCGAGAATACCGATCGTCAGAGACACCTGGCCGCCGTGCAGGATCCGTGAGAGCAGATCTCGTCCCAACTGATCGGTGCCGAACAGATGGCCGTCGGTGAGGGGCGGTAGCCGTCGACTGCTCAGGTTGGTCTGGTTCGGATCTGCAAGGGGGAGCAGCCCGGCCAATGCAACAGGAAGAATCACCAGGAGCGCGCAGATCGAGCCGGCCCAGATCTTGACTCGGCTGTCTCGCTTACGGCGCGTGGCTCCGGCGCGTGCGAAGTCTGCCTCGGTGACCGCGCTGGCGCGTGGAGTTGTTGGAGGTTCCAAGACGGTAGTCATCAGTTGGCGCCCTTTCCGAGTCGCACGCGTGGATCCAGGAGGGGGTAGAGGAGGTCCACTGCCAGTTGCACGAGCACTGCGAGAACCGCGGTGACAAGCACGGTGGCCTGGATGAGCGGGTAGTCGCGAGTCTCGAGTGCGCGGACCACCAGCGAGCCGACACCAGGCCAGGCGAACACGACCTCGACCACCACGACGCCGTTCAGCATTCCGGCGAATCTGGTGCCCAGCGCGGTGACGATCGGAATCGCCGAATTACGCATCGCATATCGCCAGGTGAGTTCGCGTTCCGATACTCCGCGAGAGCGTGCGACGGTGATGTACGGAGAAGCGAAGGCCGAGACCATTTCGCGTCGAACCATCCGGGAGATCAATGCGATCTGAAGGATGGCGATGGTGACGGTGGGCAGGATCAACGACGGCCACGTGGTGAAGCCGGCTGCCGGGAGTATGGGGATCAAGACCGCGAAGATCGTCACCAGCATGAGGCCGCTCCAGAACTCCGGCATGGACTGCCCGCCGACGGCTACGACGTTCGCACCGAGTTCACGTCTGGTGTCCGCGTGACGGGCCATCCACACGCCCAGCGGAATCGAGAGCACGGCGGTCAACAGAATGGAGCTGACGGCAAGGGTGATGGTGTACGGGAGACGGCCGAGGACAACGTCCATGGCCGGCGCCTGGAACGAGTACGACGTGCCGAGATTCAGGTGGACGAGGTCCCACAGGTAGATCAGGTATTGGGAGAACACCGACTTGTCCAAGCCCATGTCAGCACGGATCTGTGCGAGATCC
Source organism: Rhodococcus sp. IEGM 1302 (assembly GCF_030056935.1). Taxonomy (NCBI): domain Bacteria; kingdom Bacillati; phylum Actinomycetota; class Actinomycetes; order Mycobacteriales; family Nocardiaceae; genus Rhodococcus; species Rhodococcus sp. IEGM 1302. The sequence goes on from NZ_JASHKY010000052.1 coordinate 6,997, forward strand.
TCGGTGCTGGCCAGCGGTCCGGCCAAGGCGTAGGCAGGATCGCCGGGTGCCATTCGGATCAGGACGAACACTGTTGTGAGCGTGAGGAAGATCGTCAAGGCGCTCTGTGCCAGACGTTTGAGCACGTATTTGACGGTCGGGTTGATCCGTGTGCGTCGACGCGGAGAGATTCCGAGAGCGGTTTGCGGTTTCGGAGCGGTGAGAGTCATCGCCTCAGGCCTCCAATCGGACGGCGCCGAGGTCGTAGGAGTTGATTGGGGTCAGTGAAACATTTTGTACACGAGTGCGTTTCGCAAGGAGTGCGTTGGGTACGAAGCTCCACAGGCAAGGCCAGGTGTTCCAGATGTCTTGTTGTGCGGCGTCGAGTAGAGCGGCGCGCTTGGTCGGGTCTGGTTCACTGGATGCGGCTTGGATCTTCGCGGTGATTTCGGGGAAGACGTACCCGTGATAGGTGTCGCGAGTTGCTTCCTTCTCCGCTGTGCCGGCGTACATCCCCTGCAACGTGGTCAGTGCAAGTCCGGTCTGGTTGCCGTAGCCGTTGCCCAGCACATCCCAGTCGCCGGTCTTGCCCTGGCGCCAGGACGAGATGTCACCGCCCGGTTCGAACTGCTGGAGTTTGACGCGTACTCCCACGGCCTTCATCATTTCGAGTACCGATTCCATCACCGAGACGTCGTTGGTGAACTCTCCGGTTTCCCAGATGAAGGTGAGTTCGAGGTCGTCGGCACCTTCGGCCTCGAGCATTTGCCGCGCTTTCCGTGGATCATATTGGTAAGTACCGGTTTTCACGGCTCCGTCCAAGGTCGACGGTGCGGGGCCGGTGGCCGGGACTGCGGAACCGATCAGCACGTCCCGAGCGAGTGACTCACCGTCGATGGCATACGTGAGAGCTTCTCGGACACGCGGATTGGACAGTGGGTGATCGGCGGGCTTGCGGAAGTTGAAGAACAGTTGGTTGATGCGTGTGCTCGGTACTGTGTCCACCTGGACACCAGGCAGATCGGCGAGTTGTTCGGCGGAATCGGGACTGATCGAGTCGATGACGTCGACCTCGCCGCTCCGAAGCGCGACGACGCGGCCGGCCTCTTCGGGAATGAAGCGGACCTGAACACGACGAACGCCGGGGGCCGGGCCCCAGTAGTTGTCATTGGCGACAAGTGTGTAATCGCCGGTGCCCCGGTTCGATTCGCTGACGACGAACGGTCCCGACCCGATTCCGCTCTGCAGTTCGTTGGGTTCGTTGGCAGCGGCCGGGGTGATCAAGATGTTGGACATGAGCGAGTCCAGAACCGGCACCGGGGAATTCGTCCGAAGGATGAAGGTGCGATCGTCGATGGGGACGACCGTCGGCCACTCGGGGAACTGCGGTGCGACAAACGATCCGCTGACCTGCTGGTACATCTGCATTGCCGTCGTGACGTCGTCGATCAGCACAGGTGTGCCGTCGGAGTAACGGATGCCCTCGCGGAGTCGAACCGTCCACTCGGTCGGGCCGGTCGATTCGAACCTGTCAGCGAGAACGAGTTGCGGTGTCAGATTGTCGCCGATCCGGGTGAGACCTTGTCTGACGCCACGTTGAGCCGTGACTGCTGCGTCGAATTGATTGAGTTTGTTGTCGAGGCTGACGAGCGAGCGGTTGAGCCCGAGCACCAGGGTGTCCTGTGTCGGTTTCCCGGTAGGGCCGGCGCACGCGGCAGTCGTGCCCAGAAGCGTTGCGCCACCGATCAGCCCGGTGAACTGCAGAAAGGATCGCCGGGAGAGCTGTGGTGTTCGCAAACGAGTATTGGTCATCGGTGACCTTTCGATCCTGACGGGGCAGCGTGGGGGCGACGCTCCGAGCGGACTGTTGGTGAACAATCGCGTCGGGCTCTCGCTTGTAACTCAGCTCACAATGGCACTGTTGCGCACTTCGCGCAAGTCCCGTAACTTCGATTGCGTACTTCGCGCATCGGTTGCGATGCTGTGCAAACTCGATTCAGACCGAAAGGGGGTCGAGGAATTCGATGAAACCACTGGTAATCATCGCTGATGATCTTTCCGGAGCAGCGGAGTCGGCCGCAGGATTTCTGCTCCGCAGTTCGGGCATATCGCTTCGGCTCGGCCCAGATGCGCCCGACGGATCAGGAGTGACGGTTTTCGATCTGCACTCACGGCGATCCGACCCCGCCAGAGCCTCTCGGGACGTGAGATCAGTTCTGCAATCGTCTGACGGCTCCGAGATCGTCAAGAAGATCGATTCCCTGCTCAGGGGCAACATAGCAGCGGAGGTCGGAGAACTCTCCCGCGACGGATCCCCGGTCATCGTCGCCGCCGGACTGCCCAGACAAGGGCGCACGGTGCAAGACGGCGTGGTGTTGGTCGATGGGGTTGCGTTGCACTCCACCGACCTGTGGCGCGCGGAGTCGAAGCCGACTCCTCGGTCGATTGCAGAGGCGCTCGGCCCGTCGGCAATCACTTCTGGCGTATCGCTGGATGACATTCGCTCCGGTCGTTTGATCCAGGTTCTTGCGTCGATCTCAGAAGCCGGGTCGGTGGCGATCTGCGACGTCGAGACCGAGAGTGATCTGGAACTGATTGTGGCTGCAGCACAGGAGGTTCGGGGTTCTCGATTGGTAGGAACCTCGGCGCTCGCGATGGCAGTGGCACGACGAAGAACCGTGCAGTCACCCGTCGCGTGCCCATCTCTTCGTGATTCTCGATTTACCTTGGTCGTCGTGGGGACGGCGGATGCGTCTGCCGGGGACCAAGTGGCATTGCTTCGGGATTCAGGGGCGCATCATATCGAAGTGAACAGTGCTGAGCTGCTGGCGCATTCGGTCGATCCGCTTCCGATTCTGAACGCACTGGATCGCGGAAACGTCGTGGTTTCGGTAAGTGGACCTGTCGTGCCTGCAGAATCCGTCCACCTCGTTTCGGCTCTCGCCGATCTGATCGCTGCCGTCGATGCAGGATTCTCCCACGACGAGTACCCGATCGACCTGGTACTTACCGGTGGCGAAACCGCGCGCAGCGTTCTCGACCGCCTGCGGATCGACACGCTGTCACCGATTTACGAAATCGAACACGGCGCCGTACTTTCCGTCGATCGCACCGGACGGTACATCGTCACGCGGCCAGGCAGTTTCGGGAATGCACACAGTCTTTTCTCCATAACGAAGTTTCTCGCGCACCCCACCCCGGTCGCCGCTCCGGACAGTCCACCTTCAGTTACTCCTTCAGACAACGAGGTCAATCCCATGTCAATCGAATCCACTCCACTGCCGCTGATTGCTGTCACGATGGGCGACGGCGCCGGCGTCGGACCGGAAGTGATCGTCCCCGCACTCCTCGACGCCGAAACGAGAAAGCGTTGCCGCCCTGTTGTTGTCGGCGACGCGAAGCGTTTGCGATCGGCTGCCACGGTGCTCGGAATCGACGTCGACGTGGTCGCGATCGAGGAGATCAAGGATGCTGAATTCATCGATGGACGGATCAACGTCATCGATCTGGACTTGCTACCCGAGGATCTCGCCTGGGGTGAACTGTCGGCAGTCGCGGGAGATGCGGCCTATCAATATATCCGCGTCGCAAGCGAACTCGCCGTACGCGGTGAAGTCCAGTCGATCTGCACGGCGCCGCTGAACAAGGAAGCGCTGCATGCGGCAGGGCACATCTATCCCGGACACACGGAATTGCTTGCGCACCTGACCGGTACCGAGGAGGTGTCGATGATGTTGTCGACCCCCAAGCTCAAGGTGATTCACGTGACCACTCACATCGGACTGCTCGATGCAGTTGCCAGGATCGAGCCCGGCCTGGTCGAGAGGACCATTCGTCGAGGTCACGAAGCTTTGGTGCGCACGGGCAATCCATCTCCGAAAATCGGCGTGTGCGGGATCAACCCGCATGCGGGGGAGAACGGGCTTTTCGGGTACGGAGAGGAAGAGCAGAAGATCATTCCCGCCGTCGAACTCTTGAAGGCAGAAGGAATCGACGTCCACGGCCCACTGCCGGCGGACACGGCATTCTTCCTCGCTGGACGTGGGGACTACGACTTGATCGTTGCGATGTACCACGATCAGGGGCACGGCCCGGTCAAGGTTCTCGGGATCGAGGCCGGCGTCAACATCACCGTCGGGTTACCTGTCATCCGTACCTCCGTCGATCACGGAACCGCTTTCGATATTGCAGGTAAGGGCATCGCCGAGGCCGGTAGTATGGTCGAAGCGCTGCGGCAGGCGGCCGAATTGGCAACCAGCACATTCGTTTCCAAGTAAGAACCACGGTTTGTAGGGGGAGGAGCGATGGCCATCCGGGAGTCGGAGGCGAGGCGGTCGGAGATTGCGAGGCTCGCTCGTACCAGCGGTCTGGCCAGTGTCGAGGATCTGTCTGCCCAATTCGGGGTGACTGCATCCACGATTCGTCGCGACCTGAGTCAGTTGACTGCCCAGGGAGTAATTGCTCGAACGTACGGCGGGGCGATTGCTCTCAACCCTCATCCGGAATCCTCCTTGCGTCAACGCGCAATGGAGGGATTCGACGCCAAACGGGGCATCGCCGAATGGGCTGCTGAGCAGGTCCGGCCCGGAGAAACCGTGCTCCTTGATGCAGGTACCACCGTCGGAGCGATGGGAGAGTTCTTACGTCACGTGACGAATTTGACGGTGATCGCTGCAGGGCTGACGGCGCTCGAGGCGTTAGCCGACGCTGATGGTGTTCGAGTCGAATGTCTCGGGGGGACCCTGAGACAGCTCAGTCAAGGATTCGTCGGGCCACTGGCGGAAGCGTCGCTGCAGCGGGTGTCGTTTGACAAGGCATTCCTCGGTGCCGATGCAGTTACCGCTGACCTGGGTATTTGTGAAGCTGAGCTCGATCAGACCCGGCTCAAGGAAATGATGATCGAACGTGCCGGCGAGGTCTACATCCTCGCCCACTCCGCCAAGCTCGGTGAACGTCCTTTCCATGCGTGGGCGCCGATACCGCCGGGGGCCGTGCTGGTTACCGATGCTGCAGTAGACGCAAAGCAAGTCGCGTTGTTCGAGGATGCAGGTATCCGAGTCCAAGTGGTGTGAGTTCCCGCTGCGTGCCGATCCGGGCACGGTGTCCGGCGTCACATGATGTCCGAATTCGTGAAAATCGACTTAAACGGGCAATCTTGCTGGGGAAATGGATACCTCTGAGTCTCTGACCTGTGGATTTGTCAAAGACTTCGGCGGACGCGTAACTTATTCCAAGTCAGAGCGACACGGACACCGACTCCCACCTGCGAGGG
>NZ_JASHKY010000021.1:0-96691 GCF_030056935.1 Rhodococcus sp. IEGM 1302
TCCTTGTTTCAGTCTTCAGTGCCTGCCTGAGCAGACTCCGTCTCTTCAGCGCCTGCCTGAGCCGACCCTGTTGGTGTGTTGCGATCAGAGTAGATCCGGCCACCGACAGACTTTTCGATCTTGCTTTAGCGCTTGTCGATCACCGCGTTTGTAGGTCACCGCGTTTGTAGAACATCGAAAGTTCGCAGTTACCAAAGGAGCGTCACCACCGAACAGGTTCAGCATAGACGAACACGTGTTCGAACAGAAGATGGGAGACGTTCGACACGCCGAAGAATCAGCGGCGGGCGGGTGGTACGTCGAACTCCACACAGAGCGCACGCCACACCTCGCGAGGCTCCCAGCCTGCTTCGACGGCCTCCGCGGCAGTCATTCCGTCGAGACTCTGGAGTACATGGTCGATCAGCATCGAGTCGCCTCGTACCTGCCCGAACTCTTCGCGCACCATTTCATGAAATTCGGTCAACCGCACAGCCGCCACCGTAGTCCACAGAGCGGTGCACCTGCATTCAGGCGCAACGTGCTCACGCCGTCACACCACCGTTGACCACCTGTCGGCACACCGCCACCGGATCGATGACCTGCGACGCAGTCGCGGCAGCAGACTTCGCAGCTTCCGCGAATCGTCCGTCGGAGAGCACCTGCAGTACCGCATCGCGAATCGACTGAGCATCTGCGGGCCGCACGATCACCGACGTCCCTGCCCGCGCAGCGCGATTGGCCAACTCCCACTGGTCCCCGCCCCCGGGAACGACGACCGTCGGCACGCCGGCCAGCAGGGCCTTCGCCAACATGCCGTGCCCGCCGCCGCATACCAACACCGACGCGTCACGCAGCATCGCGTCCTGGCGTCCGAGACCTGCACGAACCCAATCAGGATGCTCACCTTCAGCCCCGTCGAGCATCGACGCGATCAGCCGCACACCGGCTCCGCCGAGTCCTTCGACCGTGCCCTCGAACATTCCCACTGCGCCGGTGTGCGCCGTGGACGGCGCCACCATAACCAGCGGTTCGTCACCTGGCGGTGGATCCAGAATCACCTCGGTCGGCTCCCACAGAAGCGGTCCGACGACGTGAGCGCGCTCCGGCCAGTCGGGGCGAGGCACTTCGAGGGCCGGAAGTGTTGCGATCAGCCGCGCTTGCGGACCGGGATCCAGAGCGGGCAGTCCGACACCGACACGGGCCTGGGATCGCTGGGCCAACCCTTGCTTGATCGAACGTCCCGTCGCTGCGCGCATCAGGGTATCGCGGAGTCGACCACGAATTCCGACGCCGGGCGCGAGCCCACTGCCGATCGGCGGCAACCCCCGTGAAGGTGAGTACAGCGGGTGAGGCGAGAGTTCCACCCAGGGGATGCCAAGTCTTTCGGCGGCCAATCCGCCTCCGGCAGTGAGGATGTCGGAAACGACGAGATCCGGGGAGACGGACTTCAGGTCGGGAAGCAGTTCGGTGGAAATATAGGCGGCGCGCGAATGAATCCGAGCGCCTGCATCAAGATCGTCGTCTCCCGGCCGCGGGGCCAAGCCCTTGAGCGGCTCGGCTTCCACGCCGGCTGCTCGCGCTGCCTCGACCCACCGGGTCCCCGTGTACAGGATCGGTTCGTCGCCGGCCTGGATCAACGCCAGCGACAACGCTATTGCGGGAAAAGCATGACCCGGGTCCGGCCCGGCAACAACGGCTACACGCACCGGATCAGAGTGTCACACCGAGTGAAAGGCCTGTTCCGCCGCACCCAGTGCGCGTTCGCGATCCGAAGCCACCAATCCGATTCTCGTCCTGCGATCGAGGACGTCGGCGACGTCGAGGGCGCCTTCATGCGACACCGCGAAATCGAACTCGGCACCGCAGATCTCCAAGTCCGCAACCGACCGGAGACGATCGCCGCTCGCCGCGGCAACGACCTCGGCCTCGGTGCCGTATCGCGCCACCAATGACGCGGGTGCCTTGATCTTCTTCAATTCCGCCGGTGATGCAGCGCCTACCAGCGGCAACGCGCGTGTCCGACATGCCCCGGCGCTCAGCGACCCGACCTCGACCGCAGCGTCGACGGCGTCTTCGGCCATCTTGCGGTACGTCGTGAGTTTTCCGCCTACCACCGTGACCAAGCCCGAGTCCGAACGGACTACAGCGTGATTGCGCGAGAGGTCGGCCGTCGAGCCTTCACCGGTGTCCAGCAGCGGACGCAGACCCGCGAAGGTCCCCAAGACGTCCCCACGGGTCAGCGGAACTTCCAACGCCGTGTTCACGGTGTCGAGCAGGAAGTCGATCTCGTCCTCGGACGCCGTCGGTACGTCAGGCACCGGTCCCGGCGCTGCTTCGTCGGTCAACCCGAGGTAGATCCGGCCGAGCTGGGCGGGCAGGGCGAAGACGAAACGGTTGGTCTCGCCGGGAATCGGCACGGTCAGCGCTGCCGTGGGGTTCCCCAATCGCGCTGCATCGAGCACCAGGTGCGTCCCGCGGCTGGGGCGCAGGGTGATGCTGGAGTCGACCTGATCAGCCCAGACACCGGTCGCATTGACCACGACGCGGGCACGCATCAAGAACTCGGATCCAGTCAACTCGTCGCGCAAGGTGGCCGACGTTCCGGATACGTCGTATGCACCGACGCGGGTCAGGATTCGGGCGCCGTGCGACGCTGCGGTTCGGGCGATACCGACGACGAGGCGGGCGTCGTCGATGAGCTGCCCGTCGAACGCGGTCAAGGCGCCTCGTAGGTTCTCCTGCTTGACCGCGGGAGCCAATTCGCGCGCCCGCGCAGCGCTGACCGTCCGTGATCTGGGCAGCACCGAAGCCGGGGTTCGCGCCGACATGCGCAGAGCGTCACCGGCCAGGAAACCGGTACGCACCAGGGCCTTCCCGAAGAACGACGTTTCGGGCAACAGCGGTACGAGTTGAGGCATGGCGCGAACGAGGTGCGGCGCGGTGCGCGTCATGAGAATGCCGCGCTCGACCGCACTTTCACGCGCTATACCGACATTGCCGGAAGCCAGGTACCGAAGGCCGCCGTGTGCGAGTTTCGAACTCCAGCGGCTGGTGCCGAACGCGAGGTCGTGCTTTTCGACCAGCGCAACACTGAGCCCACGAGTCACAGCGTCGAGAGCGACACCGACACCGGTGATTCCGCCGCCGATCACCAGGACGTCGACCGAATCGCCGTTCGCCAACTGCTCGAGTTCACGAGTACGCCGTTGTGCGTTGAGCGCTGAATCGCTGCCTGCTGAATCTAGGGGGCTCACAGCTATTCTCCCGAATTCTTGACGGGTGCCAGATAAGCAGCGACCGCATATCGAAGTTGCTCGACCGACGCATCGGAGGAAAGCTCCGGCTCGAGAGTCGGCGCAGAAATGACGACGGACTGAGCCATCAGTAGAACCATCGCCGCGATCTCGTTGACGCTTCCCTCGCGAATCGAACCGTCTTGTTGGCCGGCCGCGACAACGGATGTGATCAGCTCGAGAATCGACTTCTGGCTCGCGCCGAGCCGGTCCACGATGTAGGTCGTCAGCAATTCTTGATCAGCTTGCCGAATTTTCACGAAGAGCGGATGGTCGCGAATCTGGCCGACGACGTCACCGATCGCCTCCACGAGCAACGTGCCGGCAGACCCGTTGAAGGTCACCTCGGGCAGCACCGATCGGATCTCCCGGGTGAGCAGGTCCGCGACGACAGCTCGCGTGTCCGGCCATCGCCGGTAGACCGTCGGTCGGCTCACGCCGGCGCGACGCGAGATCTCGGCAAGTGTGGTTCGCTGCATTCCGAAATCGAGGACACACGACCTTGCTGCGTCAAGAATCACGTCGTCGATCTCGCGGCTGGGGATGCGCTGACCATCTGCCTTGCGAGGGGCAAATGAGTCATCTGCGTTACGGATTACCATCGTGTGTAACACAATACCGGACAAGTCACCGGTAATCCCGTCGGGACTTGCGATTTCTCTCGCTCAGAGATCATCAGAAATAGTACAACTCGAAACCAACTGCTCGCTCGGCGTCGAAACCAGGCTTCGGTCCGCTGACCATGTCGATCTGTGCGCGCGCCTGTTCCCGGATCGGCGTGGAACTCAGCGCCGCCAGATATCGCGCATGTTCCGCGAGCGAATCCACGGCGCGATCGACCGTCGACGTCACGTCGACGCAGTGTGTGGGAGTCATCGTATTGACCGCAACCCACCGAACACCGGGCCACGGCGCCAGTCCCTGCGCCGTCAACGAGGGAAAGATCCATTCGTTTGCTGCGTCGGCAGTTGCGTCGAGAACGCTGATCCCGAGTGCACGGTGATCTGCGCTGTTCAGATAGCCGGGGCCCCAGGTGTGGGAGAAGTTCATCGTCACCACCAATTCCGGACGGTGGCGGCGAATTGCTGCGGCGAGAGTCGAGCGCAACTCCAAGCCTTCCGCGAGACGACCGTCGGGCAGGCCGAGGAACTCCACCTCACCGACACCGACGATCGCGGCCGAGCGACGCTCTTCTTCCTCGCGGATCGGGCCGGACTCCTCGGGCGACAGACCGGCGATTCCGGCCTCGCCGCGCGTGGCCAGGACATATCGCACGTCTTTGCCGCGATCGGTCCACTGCGCCACTGCTGCGGCTGCGCCGTATTCGATGTCATCGGGATGCGCCACGATGACAATCGCGCGCTGCCAGTCCTCGGGGAAGTTTTCCATAGGGCAGATCTTGCCCGTCAGAACCGCGAAGCGGGCGAATTGTCGTCACTTCCCGACATCGCCTTCACCAGGAAGTAGATTCCGAAGCCGACAGCGCCGACCACCAGAACCCAGAAAAGCCCCTTGATCAGCGCACCGACCACCGCGAGTGCGACCCACACCAGTACGACGGCCAAAACGATCTTCCAAAACATGCTTACCTCCAACGTGCCGTTGAATAATCAGTCGAATCGGACAGGTGCTGCGTCGTCCGTAGAACCAGCCTGACAGGTCTGGCGTGACAAAGCAGCAGCTCAGCGGCAAGTTCAGGTAAAGATCAGGGTTCACCCCGAGACCGGCCCTCACGCAGGTCAGGTGTCCAACCCATGGGAGCTTGCTCCTGGCGTAAACTCGCGAAGTTCGATCCCGTATGCCGAAGGAGCACGTCCGCAGTGTCTACGACCCGTTTCCCCGCTCGCGATCTCGCGCATGTAGCCGTCTTCGCCGCACTCATCATCGCGCTGGGCCTACCCGGGTCGATCAACATCGGCATTTCCGGCGTGCCGATCACCCTTCAGTCCATGGGCGTCATGATGGCCGGCGCTCTACTCGGACCGCGCAAGGGTGTTCTCGCCGTCCTGACGGTCATTGCTCTGGGATTGGTCGGTCTACCGGTCCTTGCCGGCGGTCGCACCGCACTCGTGTCTCTATCGAGCCCGACAGCCGGATTCCTCATCGGTTGGATCCCGACGGCGTTTGTCATCGGATGGCTGACCGCCAAGATGCTGCCCAAGTACCGGATCATCGCGGGCATCGGCATCAACCTTCTCGGCGGCGTCGTCGTTCTCTACGCGTTCGGCATCGTTGGAATGATGGTCCGCGGACACATGAGCTTCGTTGCCGCATGGTCGGCCAACGCCGCCTTCATCCCGCTCGACGCCGCAAAAGCAGTCGTCACCGCGTTGGTCGCGTCCCAGGTTCACCGGGCATACCCGGCACTACTGCGCGACTCGGTGATCTCGTCGAACAAGACCGTGGTGGCGAATTAATCTCCGATGAGTGAGATCGTCTTCGAGAACGTCGGACACAGCTTCGGTGAACGAACGGTCCTGCAGCAGATAGATCTGCGACTGAGCGAGCAGCGAATCGGAATCGTGGGTGCGAACGGAAGCGGCAAGTCGACGCTCGCTCGCATGATCAACGGACTGGTCGTTCCGACGGAAGGACACGTCCACGTCAACGGCTTGGACACGGCGAAGAAGGGCCGCGACGTACGCAAGCAGGTCGGATTCGTCTTCACCGATCCCAACCACCAGATCGTGATGCCGACGGTTGCCGAGGACATCGAATTCTCGCTCCGCCGTAGCGGATTGGGCAAAGCCGAGCGCGCCGCAAAGGTGGCCTCGGTGCTCGAACGCTACGGCCTCGCCGGGCACGCCGACCATCCCACCCACCAGCTTTCGGGCGGGCAGAAACAGCTCCTCGCGCTCGCGGCCATCATGGTGACGGAACCGAACGTACTCGTCGCCGACGAACCCACCACGCTCCTCGACCTTCGCAACTCTCGGCTGATCAGCTCGGTATTCGAGTCACTCGATCAGCAACTGATCGTCGTGACCCACCAACTCGATCTCCTCGAGTCCTTCGAACGGGTGTTGGTCGTCGACCAAGGCCGCGTCGTCGCTGACGGCTCCCCCGCCGACTCCATCGATCACTACCGGTCGTTGGTCTCGTGACCACTCTCGGCGTCTACCGTCCGGGCCGCTCACTCCTGCACCGGATGCCGACGGGAATCAAGCTCTTCGCCTTGGTCGTGGCCATCCTCGCCGTCTCGATCTTCGTGCGTGAGCCGTGGCAACTGGCAGCTCCCACGATCGTCGTTGTGGCCCTGTACGCGATTGCGCGCATTCCTCCGATGACTGCAATCCGGCAGCTGCGTCCGGCGCTGTGGATGTTGCTCTTCATCGGGGCGTTCCAGCTGGTAGTCGCGGGATGGCAGCGAGCGGCCGTCGTTTGCGGGGTTCTGATCATTTCGATCGCCTTCGCGGCGATCATGGGTCTGACCACACGGATCTCCGAGATGCTCGACGCGATCACCAGATTTCTGACACCCTTGCGACGCTTCGGCATCAATCCCGAACGGATCGCCTTGCTCCTCGCAATGACGATCCGGTGTATCCCGCTGATGTTCGAGGTCATCACACAGGTGTCCGAGGCACGCAAGGCGCGAGGGCTCGGATTCTCGCTGCGATCCTTCGCAGTGCCGGTCATCGTCGGCACCCTGATGACCGCGGACGCAATGGGCGAAGCATTGGCGGCCCGCGGCGCCGACGACTGAGATGTCGAACAGTGTGCATCGATCAGGCGCGAGAGCCGATCAGTTGTACTTGCGGGTGATGTCGTCCACCTCGCCGATGGCGTCGGCAAGCGCCGAGAGCCGCTCGGCGGCCGCGTGCAGCGCCGAAAGCTCTCGGTTGAATCCCACGAGCGCCGACGGGCCGTGAGGCGCTGTCAGAGCAGCTGCCGAAGTCACCAGATCCTCGTACTGATCCAACCCCGACTGCAACTCACGGACTGCGCCGTCGATGGTGGGATCAAGAGGTTCGGTTACCTTCGGCGTCGCGGCCACAGCGCGTTCCATCGCGACGACATCCGAAGACACCGCGAACATCGCTCTCAGTGCCGAATCGGCGGTAACAGTGATTTCGTCCAACTCACCGGGGTCGATGGTGTCGGCGCGTCTGAGCACACTCAAGATCTCGAACAGCGAAGTCTCGGCGCCGATGAGGCGAGACATCGGGATGAACGCGCGAGACGACGACGGTGGCAAGCGCCGGCGAATCGGCGCCGGCGGCGGTGGGCCGGAACTCATCGAACGGTAACGGCCGACCGCGATGACGGCGGGAACCGCGAACAGTGCCGCTCCCCCGCCTGCCACGACCACCGACCACTCGGGGGCCGACGCAACAGCAAGGCCGGCCGTGCCGACCACTGATCCGCCGGACATGAAACCCCAACGCTGAGCGCGTCGACGTGCACGGGCACGTTTGCGCTCGAATTTGGCGCGCGGGTCCTGCCACCGCCGAGCGGCATCCGCCGCAGACAGTCCGACCTCGCGCAATGTGTCCGCGGTGCGTCCCAACGCTCCGAAGGCGCCGGATACGGAAACGGGAACGGCCGACCGGGGCTCGCGCCCAGATCGACCGTCTCGTGAAGAAAACATCAGAGCATCACTGCCGACATCGAGGATTCGGCTACTGCCCGGTCTGACCGGCAGCCGGGGGCTGCTTCTCGACGGACGGAGTCGCAGGAGTGGCTGCTGCGCCGCCGGAAGGCAGTGCCTCGCCCTTCATGGAAGCACGAATCTGCTCGAGGCGACTGTGCCCTGCCATCTGGACCGAGGCCTGCTGGACCTCCATCATGCGGCCTTGAACGGAGTTCTGGGCGAGCTCGGCAGAGCCGAGTGCGTCGGCGTAACGCCGCTCGATCTTGTCGCGCACAGCATCGAGGCTGGGTGTGTTGCCGGGAGCCGACAGCGTGCTGTCCATGGACCGAAGGGACTCGCTCACGCGCTCCTGCATCTTGGCCTGCTCCAGCTGGCTGAGCAGCTTGGTGCGCTCGGCAACCTTTGCCTGCAGAGTCATCGCGTTCTGCTCGACAGCCTTCTTGGCCTGAGCGGCGGCCTGCAAGGACTGGTCGTGCAGTGCCTTCAGATCTTCGACGCCCTGCTCGGCCGTCACCAACTGGGCCGCAAAAGCTTCGGCAGCGTTGGTGTACTGGATCGCCTTGTCGTTGTCGCCGGCAGCAGCGGCCTGATCGGCGAGGTTGACGGCCTGGCGCGCGTTGGCGTTGAGCTTTTCGACCTCGTCGAGTTGACGGCTGAGCTTCATCTCGAGTTGACGCTGATTACCGATCACCGACGCAGCCTGCTGGGACAACGCCTGATGCTGGCGCTGTGCGTCCTCGATCGCCTGCTGAATCTGAACCTTTGGATCTGCCTTCTCATCGATCTTCGAATTGAAGAGCGCCATCAGGTACTTCCAGCCCTTGACGAAAGGATTAGCCATTGGTTTGATCCTGCCTCCATCTGATGCGCCGCGCCGAACGCGACCCGGAGCGCGACCGTCGCGCACCGAAACAAGGGCTGCGCCCTATCTGCTCTGACCCCACCTGCTGGAAACCGGCGGTTACGTACAAAATCTATCGGTTACGGCCGGTAGTGGCTACGCCGCCGCCAACCTTCGAGCGTTCGGTGCCGGAATCACGACGCGGGTGTCGCGTGCGATAGTCGGCGAACCAGAAGCCGAGACAGAGCCGGAAGCAGACACGGCAGGTTCGGCAACCTGCCGACCAGCTACCGGAGCGCTCTTCTTCGTGGCCAGGGTCTCGCTCACGTCGACCAGCACGTCGGACAGTGGGACTGCGAGCGCATCACAGATCGCCGCCAACAATTCGCTCGATGCTTCCTTACGCCCACGTTCCACTTCGGACAGATAGCCCAAGCTCACACGCGCGCTGTTCGACACCTCACGTAGCGTGCGGCTCTGCGAAACGCGCGTACGCCGGAGACTGTCACCGATTGCCTCACGCAATAGCAGCGCCATCTCGCTCCTCCTTCATCCGTGACCTCATCGTGCATGGTCGTACGTCTTCACAATCGTCAACGTCCGAACACATCCGATTGGTTCCCGAGCCTATCGTGCCGCACGCTCTGCGACACGATCACGTAACCGCGACACGGCAGTTGCGACTGCGGTTGTCCGAATCTCCCACCGTTCGCCGCCGAGCGCGAGCGGTACGCATTCGGTTCCGTCCGGGCCGGCGATACCGAGAAACACCGTTCCGACCGGGTGTCCGTCCTGCTCACTCGGACCGGCGACTCCGGTCAGTCCGATACCCCAGTCGGCGCCGCACCTCGTCCGGGCGCCGAGCGCCAAAGCCACGGCGGTGCTCTCGGACACGGGGCCGTCCGTTGCCAGACGCTCGGGATCCACGCCCGCCAGCGTCGCTTTCAGGTCGGTCGCATACACGACCAGGCCCCCACGCAGCACCGCGCTCGACCCTGGCACGGACGCGACCGCAGCCGTGAACAAGCCAGCCGTCAGAGATTCGGCGGCGGCGACAGTCTGCCTCGCGGCGCCAAGGGCGTCGACGAGTTCGACCACTCCGAGTGCGAGCAGCGGGTCCGTCATGACTCGACTGCGCGAACTCCGGCGCGAAGCCTGATCGCCTGCACGATGTATTCGATTCCCGTCGCCACCGTCAGCACGACGGCAGCAGCCATCAGCAATCCGCTGACGATGTCCCAACTGCTCGGCAGCGGGCACAGGTAGAACCCGATCGCGACGGCCTGCACGAGGGTCTTGAGCTTGCCGCCCTTGCCCGCCGGGATGACCGCGTGCCGCAGTACCGCGAACCGCAACAGCGTGATTCCGAGTTCTCTGGCGATGATCACTCCGGTCACCCACCACGACAGGTCACCGAGAACCGAGAGACCGATCAGCGCGGCGCCGATCAGTGCCTTGTCCGCGATCGGGTCCATGAGTTTGCCGAAATCGGTGACCAGACCGTACTTCCGAGCCAATTGGCCGTCGATCCGATCCGTGATCGCGGCGACGATGAACACGCCCATTGCCCCGAGACGCCACCACGTCGAGTGTCCGCCGTCGACGAACAGAACAACGAGAAAAACCGGAACGAGAACCATTCGGACCATCGTGAGAATGTTCGCGATGTTCAGCAACGGAACCGGGTTGTCCGCGACAGGTGTGCCGTCGGACGGGCCGACGGCGGCGCGATGGGCGTCGGTCTGATCGCGCGGGGTACTCATCGGATCACCGCACAGGCGGTGAGCCGAACCCGGGACAAAGCCGAGCGGCGCGGGAATTGCGTGGGGCGGACAGGCACGCGACTTAGAATATCGGTAGGGCCATTGACTAATGTGCACCACATGACTTCGACCGCGCCGACCTATACCGAGAGCCAGTTGATCGTGCGTCGCGCGCGAACGTCGGACATCCCCGAAATCAAGCGTCTGATCGACATCTACGCCGGCAAGATCCTCCTCGAGAAGAATCTCGTGACGCTGTACGAGGCAGTCCAGGAGTTCTGGGTCGCCGAGCGAGGTGACCAGGTAATCGCTTGCGGCGCACTGCATGTGCTGTGGGCGGACCTGGGTGAGATCCGCACCGTCGCAGTCGATCCGACTGCCAAAGGCCAGGGCGCAGGTTTCCACGTCGTCGACAAACTCATCGAGGTCGCCAAGGAATTGGAGTTGGAACGGTTGTTCGTTTTGACGTTCGAGACCGAGTTCTTCCACCGTCACGGATTCGCGGAGATCGACGGCACCCCCGTCACCGCCGAGGTCTATGCGGAAATGTGTCGGTCCTACGACGCCGGCGTCGCCGAGTTCCTCGATCTGAGCTATGTGAAACCCAACACACTCGGCAATACTCGCATGCTCCTGACTCTCTGAACCGTTCAGACTCTTCACACACCACCATCTCGATCACCAGCCCCGAAAGCGGTTCACGATGTCGTTGTTCCTCGTCGAATACACCTACGCGCCCGAGAAGAACGCTCAGCGCGACGAAGTCCGTAGCGATCACCGCGCGTGGCTCGCGGATCTGGTTTCCCGCTCGATCGTCTTGTCATCCGGCCCGTTTGCAGATGGAAACGGCGCGCTGATCATCGTCGACGCCGCAGACGCCGACACCGTTTCCCTCCTCTTCACCCACGATCCGTTCGCGATCGCCGATTTGATCGAGAAGGTCCGGATCACCGAGTGGGTTCCGGTGTTGGGTCAGTTCAGCGCCTGAGAGCCCCGGCCCCGGCTTACTCCCCCGCCCGGTCGCGAGTCTTCAACAGGCTCGCGACCGTCGTCACCGCCAATACTCCGATGATCACTCCGAGTGAGAGTGCCGTGGAGATTTCCGGGACGGAGACGTGTTCACCTCCGTTGACGAACGAGAGGGTGTTCTCGTGCAACGCGTGAAGTACCAATTTCACACCGATGAACGCCAGGATTATCGAGAGCCCGTACGAGAGATAGACCAGCCTTTCGAGCAACCCACCGATCAGGAAGTACAGCTGCCGTAGACCCATCAGCGCGAAGGCGTTGGCGGTGAACACCAGATACGGTTCCTGGGTCAGACCGTAGATCGCCGGAATCGAATCGAGTGCGAAGAGCAC
This sequence comes from Rhodococcus sp. IEGM 1302, assembly GCF_030056935.1. Classification (NCBI taxonomy): domain Bacteria; kingdom Bacillati; phylum Actinomycetota; class Actinomycetes; order Mycobacteriales; family Nocardiaceae; genus Rhodococcus; species Rhodococcus sp. IEGM 1302. Next base: position 11,835 of record NZ_JASHKY010000021.1, read on the forward strand.
GTCGGCAAACCCGATTGCGATGAGCGCCAACAACAACGGTGTCACGACGCGCTTGCCGTCGATCCGGGTGATCAGTTTGTCCCCGTCGTATTCCTCGGTTGTCGGCAGCACCCGCTTCACGAGTGAGATGATGCGACTGTCGCGCTTCTCCTCGGCTTCCTTCTCATGCCCGTGATCGCGGATCAGGGTGTACGCGGTGTAGATCAGGAACGCACCGAAGAGGTAGAACACCCAGCTGTACGCATTGATGGCGGCGGCGCCGACTCCGATGAAGACTCCGCGCATCACCAATGCGAGGACGATGCCTATCAGCAGGACTTTCTGCTGGAACTCTCGCGGGACGGCGAACGTCGACATGATGATCACGAAGACGAACAGATTGTCGACCGAGAGCGCCTTCTCCGTGACGTAGCCGGCGAAGTACTCACCGCCGTACGTGGTGCCCCAGATCCACATCACGACGAGGCCGAAGACGATGGCAATCGAGATGTAGACCGTCGACCAGAATGCGGACTCCCGGAACGTGGGCGCATGTGGCGTGCGGACGTGGGCGAAGAAGTCGAAGACGAACAGGCCGAGGATCACCACGATCGTGATTCCCCAAGCCAACGGCGTCACATGCACGGGTTCCTCCGGTCGTCTGTCGACGGCTTGTCCGCCGAGGTGTCCCTACTCGTCTGCAGGTGCCTCATCCGGGTCGCCGCCGCGTATCGACCACAGCAGACCGTCGAGCTCCTCGGGCTTCATGAGCACCTCGCGTGCCTTCGAGCCCTCGCTGGGTCCGACGACGCCGCGGTTTTCCATGAGGTCCATCAGTCTGCCGGCCTTGGCGAACCCGACTCGTAGCTTGCGCTGCAACATCGACGTCGAACCGAATTGACTCGTGATGACCAATTCCACGGCCTGCAGGAGGACATCCATGTCGTCGCCGATGTCGGGGTCGACGTCTTTCTTCTCCCCGGCCTTCTGTGCGGTGACACCTTCGGTGTACTCGGGCTCGGCCTGGTTTTTCGCGAAGTCGACAACCGCCGAGATTTCCTCGTCGGTGATGAACGCGCCCTGCATACGGGTCGGCTTACCCGCGCCCATGGGCAGGAAGAGGCCGTCACCCATACCGATGAGCTTCTCGGCGCCGGGCTGATCGAGGATGACTCGCGAGTCCGTCAGTGAAGACGTCGCGAACGCCAGACGCGAAGGCACGTTGGTCTTGATCAGGCCGGTGACGACGTCGACGGACGGGCGCTGCGTTGCCAGCACCAGGTGGATACCGGCAGCACGGGCTTTCTGCGTGATGCGGACGATTGCTTCTTCGACGTCGCGCGGCGCGGTCATCATGAGGTCTGCCAGCTCGTCCACGATCGCCAGGATGTAGGGGTACGGACGGTAGACGCGCTCGCTGCCCAGCGGGGCGGTGATTTCGCCGGACTTGACCTTGGAGTTGAAGTCGTCGATATGACGCACCCGGTTGGCCTGCATGTCCTGGTAGCGCTGTTCCATCTCCTCGACCAACCAGGCCAGCGCTGCCGCTGCCTTCTTCGGCTGAGTGATGATCGGCGTGATCAGGTGCGGGATACCTTCGTACGGCGTGAGCTCGACCATCTTGGGGTCGATGAGGATCATCCGTACTTCTTCCGGCGTTGCTCGGGTGAGCAACGAGACGAGCATCGAGTTCACGAAGCTCGACTTACCCGAGCCGGTCGAACCTGCCACCAGAAGGTGGGGCATCTTCGCGAGGTTCGCACTGACGAAGTCACCTTCGATGTCCTTACCCAGACCGATCACCAGCGGATGGTGATCGCGTCGGGTGCTCGGCGCGTTCAAAACGTCGGCGAGGCGGACCATTTCGCGGTCGGAGTTCGGTACCTCGATACCCACCGCGGACTTACCCGGAATGGGGGCCAGGAGGCGGACGTTGTCGGTTGCCACGGCGTACGCGATGTTGCGGGCGAGCGCGGTGATCTTCTCGACCTTCACGCCTGGGCCGAGTTCGACCTCGTAGCGTGTCACCGTCGGTCCGCGGGTGAAACCGGTAACAGCGGCATCGATCTTGAACTGTTCGAGGACTTCGCTGATCGCCTCGATCATCGCGTCGTTCGCAGAACTGCGGAGCTTGGGCGGGTCTCCCTCGATCAGCAACGTCGTCGGCGGGAGGTTGTAGTCGCCGTCGGTGACCCGATCGGTGACGAAGTGTTCCTTCTCCTCCGGCTCCGGTTCGGGTTTCGGCACGGGCTTGGCGATGGGGACCGAACGCGCAGGCACCTTGGGGCGCGGCGCCGGAGTCTCCACCACGGGCGCTGCCGCAGCCGCGACGGGCTCGTCGGGTACTGCGGTGTCGTCGGCGTTCCACAGACCGAGGACTTCGGTCTTCTTGTCTCCGGATTCGAACTCGTCCGTCGGGTAGTTGTCGATCGGTGCGCGTCGGCTGGTCCGCTTGGCGGGCTTGAGCGGCGGCTCGGCGTAGGTGTCGACCGGGTAGCCGTCGGCGTCGAACAGTGAAGGATCGTAAGCAGATTCGCCGTAGTGGTGCTCACCGTCCTCGTCGAATTCGGATCCGTAGTCGCCGTATTCATCCGAGCGATACGAGGCGCCGAAGAAGGACTGGAACTTGCTCGGCACCTCACGCAGAGTCGTTCCGGTCAGAAGGAGGATTCCGAATCCGGCGGCGATGACCAGCAGCGGCGCAGACAGCCAGACGGTGAGCCCGTTGGTGAGCGGGCCGCCCACGACGTATCCGACAAACCCTGCGCCGTTGGAGCGACCGGTGGCGTCTGTCGGTGAACCCGAGATGATGTGCCAGAGGCCGAGCGCCGGCAGACCGACCAGCAGCGATCCCATGATCAGTCGGGGCCGGATCTCAGGTTTCGGTTCGGTGCGCATCAACAGGATCGCGAGGCCGACGCCGACGATGGGGAGCACGGCCGAGGCCGCGCCGAAGATCGCCCGCACGAGGGTGTCGATGCCGCCGCCGATCGGACCACCGGCCTTGAACCAGACGCCACCGGCGATGACGACGCTGAATGCGATCAGGCCGAGCGCTATTCCGTCGCGGCGGTGGCCGGCTTCGATCTCGCCGACCTTACTGACGGTGCGTGTGGTGGCGCCGACGCCGCGGGCAGCCAGGGACCACCCGGCTCCGATTCCCTTGCCTACAGCGGCCAACGGGCTGGCCCGCTGAGAGGTTTTCGATACCGGGCGGCGCGCGGCCGACGACGTACCGGACGCCTTCTTGGGCGCCGGCTTGGAGCCTTTGCCCGACGCGGGGCGCCCACCAGCCCTGGCCGAAGTCGTGACATTTCGAGGAGTCGATACGGTTCGCGTGGTGCGCGAGGCACGAGGTTTTGCGGTTGCGCGCGCGCTCGGAGTAGAGGCTGACGACCTGGTCGATGCCCTGGACGTAGACGTGCTTGTACTGGATCCCCGGGCGCTCGACTTACCTGCCATGGAGTTCAGGCTAGTCTGTGCGACCCCATCTGGACCATCCGCAACACCAGCAACACTGGTGGCGAGTGCGAAACGTGATCTTCACAACCCGTCTGTCGAGCTCGGCTCCGGCAGAAGGGGGCCATCAGAAACTGCGATCGAGCGCCATCACGGATTGAACGTCGGCCAGTTCACCTTTGGCTTCGATCTTCACCTCGTTGCGACCGAAAGCGTGCAGCAGCAACTCGGCGGGTTCACCCTGCAGGACAACACTGCGAGAGCCGGATTTGTGGACGACCGCACTCTCGCCGGACGGAAGTTCGAAAATGACCTCGACAGCGGCTTTGCGGTAACCCATCTTGCCGATCTGCCGGGCGTACTTCCACAGCTGAGCCTGCCGACCCTCCGACAACGGACGCGGCGCCCAGTTCAGATGTGCGCGTCGTACATCTTCGTGGTGGATGAACATTTCCGTGGTATTTACCTGCGCGTCGAGCCAGTACATCGGCGACCACCGAGGCGGCCCACTCCGAACGTCGTCGAGGATCTCCTCCCACGGACGCGCCGCTGCGGCCTTACGCACGCTCTCGGTGTGACCGGCAAGAGGGCTCAACATGATTCCGGGAGCGGCGTCGAGACGCCGCTCCCGGACTATCAGATGTGCTGCCAGGTCACGATTGGTCCACTCCCCACACAGTGTCGGAGCATCGGGGCCGAATTCGACCATGCTGTCCACCAGGGCGAGTCGTTCGTCATGAGCGAAGGTCACCTTCGCCAAAGTACTCGAACCGGACCGGGTTCGAGCGGAAGCGACCTGCTGTGCCGAATCTACGGAACCGCGATGACCGTCGGAATGATCATCGGACGGCGGCGGTACTTGTCCGCAACCCAGCGTCCGACGACGCGGCGCACCGACTGCGCGATGCGATGAGCGTCGATGACGCCTTCGCTCGCCAACCGGGCCAGGTCCGATTCCACGAGATCCGCGGCAGCCTTGAGCGCAGTCGGATCGTCGGAGAAGCCGCGACCGGACACCTCGGGGGTGCTGACCGCACGGCCCGTCGACTCGTTGATGACGATGGTGATCGCGATGAAGCCGCCCTCACCGAGCACGAGACGATCGGACAGCGTCGGCTCACCGACATCGCCGACGGACAGACCGTCGACGTAGACGTGTCCGACCGGTACGCGTCCGACGATCTCGGCGAGGCCGTCCACCATGTCGACCACGACGCCGTCCTCGGCCAATACGATGCGCTCTTCCGGCACGCCGGTTGCCTTTGCCAGCGCGGCGTTGGCACGTAGGTGCCGCCATTCACCGTGGACGGGCATGGCATTGGTGGGCCGAACCGCGTTGTACAGGTAGAGCAACTCACCGGCGGACGCGTGGCCCGAGACGTGAACCTTGGCGCTCTGCTGGGTCACGACGGTGGCACCGCGCTTGGCCAAACCGTTGACCACGGCAAAAACGGAGTTCTCGTTGCCCGGGATCAGCGAAGACGCGAGAACGACAAGGTCGTTGGCGCGGATGTTGATCTGACGGTGTTCGCCGCGCGCCATCCGCGAGAGCGCTGCCAACGGCTCACCCTGCGAACCCGTCGAAATGAGCACCAGGCGATCGTCGGGAAGGGTGGCGGCGGTGTCGATGTCTACGACGAGGCCGTCGGGCACCGTCAGGTAGCCCAGATCCTGGGCGATCTGCATGTTGCGGACCATCGAGCGGCCGACGAAGACGATGCGGCGGTTGTACCGAGCGGCTACGTCGACGACCTGCTGGATGCGATGCACATGGCTGGCGAACGATGCCACGATGACACGCTGCTTCGCCTTGCCGATGACGTTGTCGAGCACTCCCCCGATTTCGCGCTCGGGCGTGACGAATCCCGGAACCTCGGCGTTCGTCGAGTCGACGAGGAACAGGTCGACGCCCTCGTCGCCCAGGCGGGAGAATCCGGCGAGGTCGGTCAGGCGGCCGTCGAGAGGCAGCTGATCGAGCTTGATGTCACCGGTGTGCAGTACGACGCCGGCGTCGGTGCGAATCGCGATCGCGAGAGCGTCGGGAATCGAGTGGTTGACCGCGAAGTACTCGCAGTCGAACGGGCCATGGGTGGTGGTGTTTCCCTCGACGACCTCGACCAGGTTCGGACGCAGGCGATGCTCGCGGCACTTGGCGGCAACGAGAGCGAGAGTGAACTTCGCGCCGATGACCGGAATGTCCGCGCGCAGACGCAGCAAGAACGGCAGAGCACCGATGTGGTCCTCGTGTCCGTGAGTCAAGATGACGGCTTCGACGTCGTCCATACGGTCTTCGATGTAGCGGAAGTCCGGGAGGATCAGGTCGACGCCAGGCTGCTGGTCCTCGGGGAACAGCACACCGCAGTCGACGATCAGCAACTTGCCACGGTGCTCGAACACCGTCATGTTGCGACCGATTTCGCCGATGCCGCCCAGCGCGACGATGCGCAGACCCGATGCCGGCGCCTTCGGGGGTGTTCCGAGGCGACCCGTGGGATCGACGGCCGGACGGTTCTCGGGGCGCTTGTTTCCGCGCCCGTTGCCCGACTTCGATGCTGCCGGTCGGTTACCGCCGGAAGATTTGCGCGGCGACCTCTCTTCGGTCGACTTCTTGGGTGCAGCAGATTTGGTGGCAGCGGACTTGGTTGCTGCAGATTTGGTTGCTGCGGCCTTCTTGGGCGGGGCGGCTGCGGCGGGGGCCGCTTCTGCCGCCGGCGCAGCTGGTGCCTCTACCGGTGCGGCCTTTGCGGCCGTTTCGGGAGCCGGAGGCGAAGGCGGACCGGCTTGACGACTGGCACTACGACGTCGGGGGGGACGGGTCATTTACAAAACTCCTGCCGCATGCAGATCGGCGGCAAGACCGTCGATCTGCTCTTTAGTGGGTGCAACCTGCGGAAGGCGTGGTTCTCCGACATCGATTCCGATGAGTCGCAGACCCGCCTTCGAAGCGCTGACACCGCCGAGGCGGGCAACGGAACGAATCACAGGGATCAAACTGAGGTTTATCTCGCGTGCGCGGGCGATGTCGCCGGACACGAACGCGGTGTGAAGGTCACGGAGACGACCCGGAACAAGATGGCCGATGACGCTGACGAAGCCGGTGGCGCCGACAGCGAGCCACGGCAGATTCAGCGGGTCGTCGCCGGAGAAGAACTGAAGCTCGGTGGTGCCGATCAACTCTGCGCCGGCGTTGAGGTCGCCCTTGGCGTCCTTGACGGCCTTGATTCGCGGGTGCTCGGCGAGTCGGCGGATCGTCTCGGTCTCGATGGGAACGACGGAGCGGGGCGGAATGTCGTACAACATGACGGGCAGGTCGGTCGCGTTGGCGACGGCGGTGAAGTGTGCAAACAGTCCGGCCTGGGGCGGACGTGAGTAATACGGGGTGACGACGAGCAGACCGTGCGCTCCGGCGCGAGCCGCGTCACGTGCGAGTTCGACGCTGTGAGCGGTGTCGTTGCTGCCGGCGCCTGCAACGATCTTCGCGCGGTTACCGACGGCGTCGATCACTGCGCGGAGCAGGTCGAGCTTCTCGGACTCGGTGGTGGTGGGAGATTCACCGGTGGTACCGGCAAGAACGAGGCCGTCACAGCCGTTGTCGACGAGATGGGCTGCGAGGCGCACTCCCGCGTCGACGTCCAACTTCCCGTCGGCAGTGAACGGGGTCACCATCGCAACGGAAATGGTGCCGAACGGACGCTCGACAAGAGAAGCGGAATCACCGTAGGTCATGGTCAGAAGGTTACCCGGTTCAGCTCTTACTTCTGCACACGAGTCACGACTCGGCCGCAAATGCGCTGACGGCAATTTCCGATCCGTCGCTTCCGCGAAGAATCTCGTAGTCCCCGAACACATTTGGCGCGACATCACGAAGCTGACGCAGGCACTCGACCGCGACTCGCCGGATCTCGACATCCGCATGTTCGGTGGCACGCATCTCGACGAAGTGCCGCCAGGCCCGATAGTTCCCGGTCACGACCAAGCGCGTCTCGGTGGCGTTGGGCAGCACCGAGCGCGCAGCCTGCCTGGCTTGCTTGCCCCGCATCGGGGCACCGGGCACCGATTGCAGTTTCCCTTCGAGGGCAGTCAGCAGTTCCCCGTAAGCGCGACGGCTTTCGTCGGTGGCATTCAGAAACAGTGCTTCGAGCTCGGGATCACCTTCGACAGCAGGAGGCACGACGACGTTTGCATCGTTCTCACGGACGAATCGCTGCGAGAGTTGCGAGTACGAGAAGTGCCGGTGACGAATCAATTCGTGAGTGCACGAGCGCGAGATACCGGTGATGTAGAAGCTCACTGTCGCATGCTCGAGCACCGAAACGTGTCCGACCTCGAGCAGATGCCTCAGATAGCCGGCGTTGGTTGCGGTTCGCGGATTCGGCTTGGACCAACTCTGGTAGCAGGCTCGACCGGAGAACTCGACCAGCGCTTCGCCACCATCCGCGTCCGTCTCCCACGGAATGTCCTCGGGCGGGAAGAACTCGGACTTCGCCACCAACTGCACTTTCAGTGACACCGTGTTCGGCACAACCCACTCCTCGACAAGCACGAAACGACCAGCACGAAACCCGGGCGCCGTTCGCCTCAGGTGCTGGGCAACTCTATAGCGGTCGACCGCCCTCGATACCGAGTGACGTCATCACATCCTTGACTGACGTCACTTTTGACGCCACTGTGGTGTCATGGACATTTCGGAGTACACCGCAAAGCTGCAGAACGACCTCGCCACTGCAGCCGAACTCGGCGACGATCACACGCGCCGGATTGCGGCGTCGTTGTCCGCCGCCATCGAACCCTCGGTCCGCCTGGTCTTGTTGGCCGCGGCGACGGAACTGGCCAAGGAGATCGGGGCGAAGCTGGGCGACCGAGAGGTCAAGGTGAATCTCGACGGAAGCGAATTACTGGTCGACGTCGTTCGCCCGCCGAACTCGACCGGCGGCGAAGGTGCAAACGAGAAGGCAGACGACGAGAAGAAGGACTCAACCTACTCGTTCGACGACGTCAGCGGAGATATCAGCCGGGTGACGTTGAGGATGATGGAACAGATCAAAGCCCGCGCCGAGGAGGCCGCCAATCAGAACGGAGTCTCCCTCAACTCGTGGGTTTCACAAGCCGTCCAGGGCGCATTGCGGGACCAGATGCGCAAGAACGGCATGGACTAGCTCGACGCCAACCCGATCACCGAATGATCTAATTGCGCAACTGCAGTAATCACGAACCGTTGCCGCAAGGCGAGAAGGAGCACGTTCATGGCCGTTTCGGGCGTCAAGGAATTCGAGATCAAGGCTGATCCGGAAACGGTGATGAAGGCCGTAGCAGCCGTCGATCGGCTGCCGGAGTGGTCGTCTGCACACAAGAAGATCACCATCGAGAGCACCCACGACGACGGTCGCCCCCATCGCGTTCGCATGGCCGTGTCCATTCTGGGAATCAACGACGAGCAGGTAGTCGACTACACCTTCGAGGGCGACGAGAAGGTGACCTGGACCCTCGTGGAGAGCGGTCAGCAGAACCAGCAGGACGGCTCGTACGTCTTGACTCCCACCGACGGTGGAACCAAAGTCACCTTCGAACTGACCATCGATCCCAAGATCCCGCTGCCGGGCTTCCTGGTGAAGAAGGCACAGAAGACGGCGCTGGAAACAGCGAGCAAGGGCCTGACGAAGTTCGTCGAAAACTTCTGAGCGCACACGCAATTCAGGCGGCCCTTACTTCCGGCGTTCATCGCCGGGTAGGGGCCGTTTGCCGTGAAGCCGAGCTGTGTTTTCGCGGAAGTCCCTGCCGATGTTGAAGATTCGCCGGTAGCCAGGGACCGCCCGGAGTAACGTCGGCCGCGTGTCCGCCGAGACCGCAGAGCCCAACTCCATGGCACCCGTGCGCATCCTCGTCTACAGCGACGACGCACACACGCGCGAGCAAGTTCGGCTCGCTCTCGGAGAGCGCCCACATCCGTCGATGCCCACCATCGACTACATCGAGGTCGCGACGGCACCGATCGTCGTAGCCAAGCTCGATGCCGGCGGAATCGACCTCGCCATTCTCGACGGCGAGGCGAGTCCGGCGGGCGGCATGGGCGTCGCGAAACAACTCAAGGACGAGATCGCCGACTGTCCACCGATCCTCGTACTGACCGGTCGACCCGACGATGCGTGGCTGGCGTCGTGGTCGAGAGCGGAAGCCTCAGTGCCGCAGCCGATAGATCCGATCGAACTTGCTTCCACCGTCATCGCGCTTCTGCGTCGACAACTGAGCCGGTGAGCACCCGTTGCAGCGGTGATTCGTTGCGGCGCCGACTACTTCGGACTTTCGAGAGCGAAACTCGGCACCCCGAAAACGAACCCAATGTCGGAGGCCTCCCCTAGTGTGGGTGTCGCAGGTCACATAAGTATCGAATTGCTGGCAGTATCGAAATCGAACGGCACCTTCGGGCTGGGCGGACATCCGCACAGCGGAGAGGAGTTCGGGTGACATGAACGCTTACATCCCCATTCTCGTCCTCGGGGTCATCGCGATGGCCTTCGCTGTGGTGTCGGTTGTTCTCGCGTCCGTGGTCGGCCCGAAGCGGTACAACAGGGCGAAACTCGAAGCCTACGAATGCGGAATCGAACCGGCACCCCGTACCGCCGGTGGCGGGCGGTTTCCCGTCAAGTTCTATCTGACGGCAATGCTGTTCATCATCTTCGACATCGAGATCGTTTTCCTCTACCCGTGGGCGGTGCATTTCGATTCGCTCGGCCTGTTCGGCCTCGCGGCGATGGGCCTTTTCATAGTCAACGTCTCGGTGGCATACGCATACGAATGGCGACGAGGCGGTCTCGGTTGGGACTAGGCCAGCGGACACAGGTACAGCACACATACGTCAGACAAAACCGGTCACACCGCAGCTGTTACGACTGAAAAGAGTCGGATATGGGTCTCGAAGAAAAGCTCCCCAGCGGATTTCTACTGACCACTGTCGAGGGCCTGGCAGGGTATGCCCGCAAAGGATCACTGTGGCCTGCCACCTTCGGGCTCGCGTGCTGCGCGATCGAGATGATGGCAACCACGTCAGGTCGCTTCGACCTGGCGCGGTTCGGCATGGAGGCATTCCGCGCGTCGCCGCGACAGGCAGACCTTCTGATCGTGGCCGGGCGGGTCAGTCAAAAGATGGGGCCGGTACTTCGTCAGGTCTACGACCAGATGGCCGAGCCGAAATGGGTTCTGGCCATGGGTGTGTGTGCGTCGTCCGGCGGAATGTTCAACAACTACGCAGTGGTACAGGGCGTCGACCACATCGTGCCGGTCGACATCTACTTGCCCGGCTGTCCGCCGCGGCCGGAGATGCTCCTGAACGCGATCATCGAACTGCACCGAAAGATCCAGGAGATGCCCCTCGGCGTGAACCGCGAAGAGGCACGCGCGGCAGCCGAGCGCGCCGCACTGGCATCCACCCCCACCATCGACATGAAGGGGCTTCTGCGATGACCGCGGGCAACAACGGATCGAGGGGGATGTTCGGGGTCCGCGGCAGTGGTGACACCTCGGGCTACAGCCGGCTCGCCCCGCCGATCTCAGTAGAGGACAAGGCCTCTCGACCGTTCGGTGGATACTTCGACGAAGTTGCGGACTCCTTGGATGCCGCATTGCGCAGCGGGGGCAGCACTTTCACCGATGCAATCGAGCGGGTAGTGATCTTTCGAGACGAGATGACGCTGCATGTCGAACGGTCTCACCTCCCGCAGGTCGCGCGCAGACTGCGCGACGAATCGGAACTGCGCTTCGAACTTTGCCTGGGTGTCGATGGAGTCCACTATCCGCAGGACACCGGTCGCGAGCTCCACGCCGTATATCCATTTGCTTCGATCACGCACAACCGCCGGATCAGACTGGAAGTGTCCGTGCCGGACTCCGATCCACATATTCCGTCCATCGTCGGGATATACCCCACCAACGATTGGCACGAGCGTGAGACCTACGACTTCTTCGGGATCGTCTTCGACGGTCACCCGGCCCTGACCCGTATCGAGATGCCCGACGACTGGAAGGGCCACCCACAGCGCAAGGACTATCCGCTCGGCGGTATCCCGGTCGAGTACAAGGGCGCCCAGACTCCTCCACCCGACGAGCGTAGGTCGTACAACTGATGAACGAGACGACAGGAAGCAACTCCGGTGCCACGACGGAAACCGTCGTCACAGCATCGGGTCAGGACTGGGACGACATCGTCACCGCGGCCGCTCGCCAGCGAACCGGCGAGGCCGAACGGATCGTGGTCAACATGGGCCCGCAGCATCCGTCCACTCACGGCGTCTTGCGCCTCATTCTCGAAATCGAGGGTGAGACAGTCGTGGAAGCTCGGTGTGGAATCGGCTACCTGCACACCGGAATCGAAAAGAATCTCGAATACCGGAACTGGACGCAGGGCGTCACTTTCGTTACTCGAATGGACTACCTGTCACCGTTCTTCAACGAAACCGCGTACTGCCTCGGAGTCGAAAAACTTCTCGGCATCACCGACGACATTCCCGAGCGAGCCACCGTCATTCGCGTGATGATGATGGAGCTCAATCGAATCTCGTCGCACCTTGTCGCCCTGGCAACCGGTGGAATGGAACTGGGCGCCGTGACGGCGATGCTGTTCGGATTCCGCGAACGCGAATTGATTCTGGACGTGTTCGAGACGATCACCGGACTGCGGATGAATCACGCCTACATCAGGCCTGGTGGTCTCGCTCAGGATCTACCCGACGGGTCGGTCGCGAAGGTACGAGAACTGTTGAAGGTCCTACCGAAACGGTTGCGTGACGTCGAACTGATGCTCAGCGACAACTCCATCTGGAAAGCCCGCACCCAGGGAATCGGATATCTCGATCTCACCGGCTGCATGGCGCTCGGCGTGACGGGGCCGGTCCTACGCGCCACGGGTCTCCCCCACGATCAGCGTCGAGCGCAGCCCTACTGCGGCTACGAGAACTACGAGTTCGACGTCGTGACGCACGACGGATCCGATTGCTACGGAAGGTACGTCATCCGTGTCGAGGAGATGAAGGAGTCCCTCAAGATCGTCGAGCAGTGCCTCGACAAACTGCAACCGGGGCCGGTCATGGTGGACGACAAGAAGATCGCCTGGCCTGCCGATCTCGCTGTCGGACCGGATGGCCTCGGCAATTCGCAGAAGCACATCGCCAAGATCATGGAGTCGTCCATGGAGGGTCTGATTCACCATTTCAAACTGGTCACCGAAGGAATCCGCGTGCCGCCCGGCCAGGTGTACGTCGCCGTCGAGTCCCCGCGTGGCGAGTTGGGTGTGCACATGGTCAGCGACGGGGGAACCCGGCCGTACCGCGTCCATTTCCGGGATCCGTCATTCACCAACCTTCAAGCGGTAGCGGCGATGTGCGAGGGAGGCATGGTGTCCGACGTGATCGCCTCGGTTGCCAGTATCGATCCCGTCATGGGCGGAGTGGACCGATGACCGGCCCGAACGGCTCGTCACGGGTGTTCATCGAACTCGGGCCGCGCCCGGACGAGCCCACGCAACTGGTACGCCCTGGCGCACGATCGAGTTATCCGCCTGACGTACTCGCCCGACTCGACGCCGATGCCGAAACCGTCATCGCTCGTTACCGTGAGCCTGACGCCGCGGCGACCACCAGTCGATCAGCCCTCCTGCCGCTCCTTCATCTCGTGCAGTCCGAGGACGGGTACATCACCCCGGCCGGGATCGATTTCTGCAGTGCCAAGCTGGGTTTGACCGGCGCCGAGGTTGCCGCCGTTTCCACCTTCTACTCGATGTATCGCCGTGGTCCGACGGGTGAGTATCTGGTCGGAGTCTGCACCAACACGCTGTGCGCGATCATGGGCGGAGACGACATCCTCGCAGCACTCGAAGAGCATCTCGGGTCAGCAGGCTCCAGAGACGAAGGCGGACACTCCATCTCGACGTCCGACGGCAAGATCACCCTCGAACACATCGAGTGCAATGCGGCGTGCGACTATGCCCCCGTCATGATGATCAACTGGGAGTTCTTCGACAACCAGACTCCGGAATCGGCGCGCTCACTCGTCGATGCGCTCCGCGCCGGAGAGCGCGTGACACCCAGTCGCGGTGCCACACTGTGTTCGTTCCGACAGACCGCACGCACCTTGGCCGGTTTCCCGGATACGCGAATCGAAGCAGCCGAAGCACAAACAATCGGCGGGGCAACTCTTGCCGGACTGCGTATCAGCCGATCTCACGACGACAACCCACCCGGCTCGGCCTCAGCAGCCGACGCTCCCGACGAAGGGAAGTGACATGACACTCGCCCCCGTCCTGAGTCGCTACTGGGATCAACCGAACTCGTGGACTCTCGACAGCTACCTTCGTCACGACGGCTACCAAGCCCTACGCAAAGCGCTAGCCATGTCCCCCGACGCCGTGATCGAAACGGTCAAGGACGCGGGCCTTCGTGGGCGCGGTGGCGCCGGTTTCCCGACGGGCCTCAAGTGGAGTTTCATCCCACAGAGCACCGAAGACAAGCCAGGAGACGGCAAGCCTCACTATCTCGTCGTCAATGCCGATGAGTCCGAACCGGGCACATGCAAGGACATGCCGTTGATGATGGCGACCCCACACACGTTGGTCGAGGGAGTCATCATCGCGGCGTATGCAATTCGAGCGGCCAAAGCGTTCATCTACGTCCGGGGCGAGGTGGTCCCGGTCCTGCGACGTCTGCAGACCGCCGTGGCCGAGGCCTACGCGGCCGGATACCTGGGCCGCAACATCCTCGGTTCGGGATTCGACTTGGATCTCGTCGTGCACGCCGGAGCAGGCGCGTACATCTGTGGTGAGGAGACAGCCCTCCTCGATTCGTTGGAGGGACGACGCGGTCAGCCTCGACTGCGGCCGCCATTCCCCGCCGTCGCCGGCCTCTACGCCTGCCCGACCGTCGTCAACAACGTCGAGTCCATCGCGAGTGTGCCGTCGATCGTCCTGGGCGGCCCGGAGTGGTTCCGGTCGATGGGAAGCGAGAAGTCGCCGGGGTTCACGTTGTACTCGCTCTCTGGTCATGTCACCACTCCCGGCCAGTACGAGGCGCCGCTCGGCATCACGTTGCGAGAACTTCTCGACTACGCGGGCGGCGTTCGCACCGGGCACACCCTCAAGTTCTGGACTCCCGGCGGATCCTCGACTCCGATCTTCACCGACGAACATCTCGATGTCCCACTCGACTACGAGGGCGTCGGCGCGGCGGGATCGATGCTCGGCACCAAAGCACTGCAGATATTCGACGACACAACCTGCATCGTGCGTGCGGTGCTGCGGTGGACCGAGTTCTATGCCCACGAATCTTGCGGTAAATGCACGCCGTGCCGCGAAGGCACGTACTGGCTGGTGCAGATCCTGCGTCGGCTCGAAGGCGGAACAGGTACTGAAGCTGATCTCACCAAACTTCTCGACATCTCGGACACCATCCTCGGAAAATCCTTCTGCGCGTTGGGCGACGGAGCGACCAGCCCGATCATGTCCTCCCTGAAGTACTTCCGCGAGGAATACGTAGCGCATTTCGACAGCAACGGATGCCCGTTCGATCCTCGCCGATCCGTTCTCGCGACAGGAGCGTTCGTCTCATGACTGCAGCCGACGCTACCAAGAACGACGCCACCAAGACCGACACGGCACCGCCCACTGATCTAGTCGCCCTCACCATCGACGGCCGGGAACTCCAGGTACCCAAGGGCACGTTGATCATTCGCGCTGCAGAGATGATCGGCACACAGATTCCGCGGTTCTGCGATCATCCTCTTCTGGACCCGGTCGGGGCGTGCCGACAGTGCATCGTGGAGGTCGAAGGTCAACGCAAGCCGGTGGCGTCCTGCACGACACCGGTTGCGGACGGAATGGTCGTCACCACACAGCTCACGTCACCGGTGGCGGAGAAGGCGCAGCGCGGGGTAATGGAACTCCTGCTCATCAACCACCCTCTGGACTGCCCCGTGTGTGACAAGGGCGGCGAGTGTCCGCTTCAAAACCAGGCGATGTCGACCGGTCGCACCGAATCCCGGTTCGGTGAGGAGAAAAGGACCTACCCCAAGCCCATCCCACTCTCGTCCGAAATCCTGCTCGACCGCGAGCGTTGCGTCCTCTGCGCCAGATGCACACGGTTTTCGGGCCAGATCGCCGGCGACCCGTTCATCGATCTCCTCGAGCGCGGCGCGCTTCAACAGGTCGGGATCTACGCCAACGAGCCCTTCGAGTCCTACTTCTCGGGCAACACCATCCAGGTGTGCCCGGTCGGCGCGCTTACCAGTACGGCATACCGATTCCGGGCGCGACCGTTCGATCTGGTGTCCAGCCCCAGCGTGTGTGAACACTGCGCCGACGGATGTGCTCAGCGCACGGACCACCGTCGCGGAAAGGTTCTCCGCCGTCTCGCCGGGGACGACCCCGAAGTCAACGAGGAATGGAACTGCGACAAGGGCCGTTTCGCATTCACGTACACGACCCAAGGTGATCGGATCACCACTCCCCTGATCCGCAACGCTGACGGCGAATTGATTCCGGCGTCGTGGCCCATGGCACTCGACCTCGTTGCGCGATCCTTCGCGCAGGCCCGCGGTGACGCAGGCGTACTCGTCGGCGGACGCTCTACCTTGGAGGACGCCTACGCCTACGGCAAGTTCGCGCGAGTTGCTCTCGCTACCAACAACATCGACTTCCGAATCCGTGCTCATTCTGCCGAAGAGGCAGGTTTCCTCTCAGCACACGTCGCCGGCCGCACACTCGAAGAGTCGGTGACGTACCAGGACCTCGAGTCGGCCCCGGCCGCATTGCTGGTAGCTCTCGAGCCCGAGGAGGAGTCACCGATCATCTTCCTGCGGCTACGCAAGGCCGCACGTTTCGGCAAGACGACGGTGCTCTCCAGCGCGCCATTCGCTACGCGCGGCCTGCAGAAGATGGGCGGCTCTTTGCTTCGGACCGTACCCGGAAGTGAAGCAGCTCTGATGGATTCGTTGTCTCACCCCAGCAGCGAGGAGGGCCAGCTCCTCCGGCAGCCCGGTGCAGTGATCCTGTTGGGCGAACGACTCAGTGAGGTGGCGGGCGGCTTCGCCGCGGCGGTACGTCTCGCCGAAGCGACAGGAGCTTGTTTGGCTTGGGTCCCACGCCGCGCTGGTGATCGCGGCGCCGTCGAGGCCGGCGCACTACCGGGATTGCTTCCCGGCGGACGCCCCGTTGCGGACCCGGCAGCACGTCGGGAGGTGGAATCAGTGTGGGGGGCCTCCATCCCGGCATCCGACGGGCGCGACGCCGCGAGTCTGCTGGGTCCGGGGCAGACGACTGCTGCCCTTCTTGTCGGCGGCGTCGAATTGAGTGATCTCCCGAACCCGGCGAAGGCAAGGGCCGCGATCGAAGCAGCAGGTTTCGTGGTGAGTTTGGAGATCCGTCACAGCGGAGTCACCGAACTCGCCGACGTCGTCTTCCCGGTGGCACCGGTCGCCGAGAAGCCCGGAACCTTCCTCGATTGGGAAGGCCGCGAGCGCGTGTTCGACACTGCGTTGAGAACGACAGGAGTGATGCCGGATCAGCGCGTTCTCCACGCGATCGCAGCCGAGATGGGCATCGATCTGGGCCTACCCGACGCAGATTCCGCACGCTCGGAGATACATCGCCTCGGCGATTGGTACGGATCGCGCCCCACCTCGCCTCAGGTCCCGTCAGGCACCATGCCCACACCGGCACTGGGCGAGGCAGTGTTGTCGAGTTGGCGAATGCTGCTCGACAACGGCCGATTGCAAGACGGCGAGCCCAACCTGGCGGGTACGGCACGGCTCCCACTCGTACGTTTGTCTGCCGAGACCGCTGCCGAGATCGGCGCCGACAACGGCGATCACGTTGCGGTGTCGACTGAATCCGGTTCCATCACATTACCGTTGGAGATCACCGAACTCCCGCCTCGAACAGTCTGGCTCCCGCTCAATTCACCGGGTAGCACGATCTACGAAACGCTCTGCGTTACCGCGGGTTCCGTGGTGAAGATTGCGAAGGCGGGAGCGCAATGACCACCCACGAGTACGGGACCGTGTCAGCTCCGGTCGACCTGTCGGCGTTCGGGCACGACCCGTGGTGGTTGGTGATCGGCAAGGCTCTCGCCATTTTCGTGTTCCTCGTACTCACACCGCTGGTGGCAATTTACGCGGAACGAAAGGTCATGGCACGCATGCAGATGCGTGTCGGACCGAACCGCGTCGGCCCCCGTGGAATGCTCCAGAGTCTCGCTGACGGAATCAAGCTCGCCCTCAAGGAGGGCATCACACCGACCGGCGCCGACAAACCGATTTATCTCCTCGCGCCCGTCATCGCAGTCGTGCCCGCGTTCATGGCCTTTGCCGTCATCCCGTTCGGTCCGCAGGTGTCGATCTTCGGAACCCTTTCACCCCTGCAACTGACCGATCTTCCGGTCGGAGTTCTCTACATCCTCGCCGTGACTTCAATCGGTGTGTACGGGATCGTGCTTGCCGGCTGGTCGTCCGGATCGACGTATCCACTACTGGGCGCACTTCGATCGACCGCGCAGGTCATCTCCTACGAGGTAGCAATGGGGCTGTCCTTCGCCGCAGTCTTCCTCTACGCCGGCACGATGTCCACGTCCGGCATCGTCAGCGCCCAACAAGGTGCCTGGTACGTCTTTCTCCTCCTGCCGTCCTTCCTGATCTACGTGACAGCCATGGTCGGCGAAACCAACAGGGCTCCCTTCGACCTTCCCGAGGCCGAGGGTGAACTGGTGGGTGGGTTCCACACCGAGTACTCCTCACTCAAGTTCGCGATGTTCATGCTGGCCGAGTACGTGAACATGGTGACGGTGTCCGCTCTGGCCACGACACTGTTCCTGGGCGGGTGGCACGCACCGTTCCCGTTCAACCTGTGGGACGGCGCCAATTCCGGTTGGTGGCCGGTGCTGTGGTTTGTCGCCAAGGTGTGGGGCTTCCTCTTCGTCTTCATCTGGTTGCGCAGCACGCTTCCTCGATTGCGCTACGACCAGTTCATGAATCTCGGATGGAAGATTCTCATCCCCGCTGCCTTGGTGTGGGTGATGGTGATCGCGACCGTTCGTGCGTTCCGCAACGAGGGTTACAACACCTGGGTCGTACTTCTTTGCGTCGCACTGGTTCTCGGAGCTGCGCTCCTGATCGTGTTGGCCGGGACTTACCGCAGCCGACGCCGAACCGCCGCGTTGGTGCCCGATTCGGGGACCCGGCCTTTCGATGCGATGTCGGGCGGCTTCCCGGTTCCACCCCTACCTGGTCAAACGCTGCCGACCCGAAAACTACCGGGTCAGAAGGTGCCACCGCCGCGGCGGACAGATGTTTCCGACACATCGGAGGACTCCCATGCCTGATTTCCTCGGACCTATCGCGGGTTTCGGAGTGACGCTCTCGACAATGTTCAAGAAGCCCGAGACCGAGTTCTATCCGGAGGAGAAGCGCCCCACCGCGCCCGGATACCACGGTCGCCATCAACTCAACCGGTATGCGGACGGACTCGAGAAGTGCATCGGTTGCGAACTGTGTGCCTGGGCCTGCCCCGCCGACGCGATCTATGTCGAGGGTGCTGACAACACCGAAGAAGAACGGTTCTCCCCCGGCGAGCGTTACGGGCGGGTGTATCAGATCAACTACCTGCGGTGCATCGGCTGTGGCCTCTGCGTCGAGGCTTGCCCCACTCGGGCTCTCACCATGACCAACGAGTACGAGATGACCGACGACAACCGAGCCGGATTGATCTACGAGAAGGACCGCCTTCTCGCGCCCCTGAAACCCGACATGGCAGCGCCACCACACGCGCTGCGTCCCGGCACAACTCAGGACGACTACTACCGCGGCGACATCACAGCAGCTCCCGAACAGCCAGCACCCGAGCAAGAGCCGAACCCGGAGACCGAGAAATGATCGCGTCGGTCACGACCACGATCCTGGCGGAGGGAACGATGACATCGACCTCCACCGGCGAGGCGGTGCAGTTCTGGATCCTCGGAACCCTTGCGGTGATCAGCGCTTTGGGCGTGGTCGCCGCCCCCAAGGCCGTCTACTCTGCGCTCTTCCTTGCAATGACGATGATCATCCTGGCCGTCTTCTACATCGTGCAGGGCGCACTGTTCCTGGGTGTCGTCCAGGTCGTCGTCTATACCGGCGCAGTGATGATGTTGTTCCTGTTCGTCCTGATGCTGGTCGGCGTGGATTCTTCGGACTCCTTGGTCGAAACGCTACGGGGACAACGCGTCAGCGCGATCGTGATCGGTGTCGGATTCGGACTGCTCCTCATCGGCGGACTCGGAAATGCGTCGATCTCGGGCTTCACCGGATTCACCGGACTCGACCAGGGCAACATCGACGCTCTCGCCGATCTCATCTTCATCCGCTACGTCTGGGCCTTCGAACTGACTGGCGCACTGCTGATCACGGCGACACTTGGTGCAATGATGCTCGCGCATCGGGAGAAGATCGGAGCCACACTCAGCCAACGCGAACTCTCGCAGCAACGATTCGCGTACCTGGGCAGCGATGAGAGTGATCCCGACAAGGGCTCGGCCACTCCCCTCCCCAGTCCCGGCGTGTACGCACGTCACAACGCAGTGGACATGCCGGCACTGTTGCCCGACGGAACGTTCTCGACGCTCTCCGTCAGCAGCGCACTCACTCCGCGTTCCCCGGATCCGAGTACCGGTGAGGAGTCTGCGCGATGAATCCCGAGAATTACCTGTATCTGTCGGTCCTGTTGTTCACCATCGGGGCTGCGGGAGTCCTCCTGCGACGCAACGCCATCGTGGTGTTCATGTGTATCGAATTGATGCTCAACGCCGCGAACCTGGCATTCGTGACCTTCGCGCGCATGCACGGCAATCTGGACGGCCAGATCTTCGCCTTCTTCACGATGGTGGTAGCTGCGGCCGAAGTAGTCGTCGGCTTGGCAATCATCATGATCATCTTCCGATCTCGGCGTTCTGTGTCCGTCGACGACGCAGACCTGCTGAAGTACTGACATGTCAGGAGGAATCACGTCCGCCATCTGGTTGCTCCCCGCCCTGCCCCTGTGCGGCGCCGCTGTCCTGTTGCTGGCGGGTCGTCGCACGAACGCGTGGGGCCACCTGTTCGCCAGCGTCATGGCACTCGCGTCGTTTGTCGTCGCAGTGGTGTTTTTCATCGCCATGCTCGGCCGCGACACCGCCGACCGCACCGTCACCGAGCACCTGTTCAGTTGGGTCCCGGTCGACAGTCTTCAGGTCGAGTTCGGACTGCAGCTTGATCAACTGTCGATGTGTTTCGTCCTGCTCATCACCGGTGTAGGTTCGCTGATCCACATCTACTCGGTCGGCTACATGGCGCACGACCCCGAGCGTCGTAAGTTCTTCGCCTACCTCAATCTCTTCCTCGCTGCGATGCTGCTCCTCGTGCTCGCCGACAACTTCCTCGGGCTCTACGTCGGCTGGGAAGGCGTCGGTTTGGCGTCGTACCTGCTGATCGGTTTCTGGCAGCACAAGCCGTCGGCGGCGACCGCTGCCAAGAAGGCTTTTGTCGTCAATCGGGTGGGCGACATCGGATTGATGATCGCGATGATGTTGATGTTCAGCACGTTCGGCTCGCTCTCGTTCAGCAGCGTCTTCGCCGACGCGTCTGGTGCAAGCGAAGGTGTCCTGACGGCGATCGGCCTGATGCTCCTCCTCGCTGCATGCGCGAAGTCCGCGCAGGTGCCACTGCAGTCGTGGCTCGGCGACGCGATGGAGGGCCCCACCCCCGTCTCGGCTCTGATTCACGCGGCCACGATGGTCACGGCCGGCGTCTATCTGATCGTGCGCGCCAATCCGATCTTCGATCTCGCACCCGACGCTCAACTCGTGGTTGTCATCGTCGGTGCCGTGACGCTGCTGTTCGGTGCGATCATCGGCTGCGCGAAGGACGACATCAAGAAAGCGCTCGCCGCGTCGACCATGAGTCAGATCGGATACATGGTCCTGGCGGCGGGCCTCGGACCAGCTGGATACGCCTTCGCAATCCTTCATCTGATCACCCACGGATTCTTCAAGGCGGGCCTGTTCCTCGGCGCGGGTTCGGTGATGCACGCGATGAACGACGAAACCGACATGCGGCGCTACGGCGGACTTCGAGCGTTCATGCCACTGACTTTTGTCACGTTCGGGCTCGGATACCTTGCCATCATCGGTGTTCCGCCGTTTGCCGGGTTCTTCTCCAAGGACAAGATCATCGAGGTTGCGATCGGCGAGGGTGGCGTCAAGGGTGTTGTGCTGGGCATCGTCACCCTGTTGGGTGCGGCCCTCACTGCCTTCTACATGAGCCGCGTGATGCTGATGACCTTCTTCGGGAAGGCCCGCTGGGAGAACCAGAAACCTCACGAATCTCCGGCAGTGATGACGTCTCCGATGATCATCCTGGCGGTGGGGTCCGTCGGCGCCGGGATGCTCCTGACCATCGGGTCCAGCTTGCAGAACTGGCTCGAACCGGTTGTCGGCTCACATCACGTCGAACCGCCGATACCCGCATGGTCGATCACCGCGCTGGCGCTGCTCGCAGTTGCCGCCGGCGTCGCGATTGCGTATCGCGAGTACGCCACCCGGGAGATTCCACTTGTGGCACCGACTCCGGTTTCACCGTTGACCGGTGCGGCTCGCCGCGATCTGTACGGTGACGCCTTCAACGAGACGGTGTTCATGAAGCCCGGACAACAACTCACCAAGTCGTTGGAAGTGTTCGACACCAAGGGAATAGGCGGCGTCGTGGGCAGCTTTGCGGTGGTCGTCACCGGGCTGTCCGCGCTCACGCGGAAGCTACAGACCGGGTTTGTTCGCTCGTACGCGCTGGTGATGTTTGTCGGAGCAACACTCGTGGTCGCGACAATGATGGCGGTGACACTGTGGTGATCGAAGCGGCGGTGGGCGACTCTGTGACCAATACCGGCTTCCCCGCGCTGACGGTGCTCTGGTTGCTTCCGCTCATCGGAGCGGGTGTTGTCCTCGCTCTGCCGGCACGGTCGTACCAATTTGCGAAGTATCTCGCATTGGCTGTGTCCGTGGCAGTCCTGGTGGTCGCCGCCGTTCTCGGAGTTGCGTTCGACCGCGGCGGCGAACAATTTCAGTTTGTCGAAAGCCACAGCTGGATACCGGCTTTCGGCACCAGCTACGCACTCGGACTCGACGGGATCGCACTCGTTCTGGTTCTTCTCACCGCAGTGCTGGTGCCATTACTACTGATCGCGGGCTGGAACGACGTCCCGGCAGACCCAGCATCACCCAAGAGAATGCCGCACACCTATTTCGCGCTGATCCTTGTTGTCGAGTCCATGGTGATGATTTCGTTCAGCGCCTTGGACATTCTCTTGTTCTACATTTTCTTCGAGGCCATGCTGATACCGATGTATTTCCTCATCGGCGGGTTCGGCGGAGTGGGCAGATCTCGCGCAGCCGTGAAGTTTCTGCTCTACAATCTCCTCGGCGGCCTGGTCATGCTCGCTGCGGTCATCGGCCTGTACGTGGTCACCACGCGCGACGAGAGTCCCTTCGCCAGCGGCACTTTCGACTTCCGGGCGATCGCCTCAGCGGCAAACAGCGGTGAACTCGGTGTGGGACCCGGGGTGCTCAACGCCTTGTTCCTCGGATTCATGTTCGCGTTCGCGGTGAAAGCACCGCTCTGGCCGCTGCACAGTTGGTTGCCGGACTCCGCGGTGGAATCGACTCCGTCGACAGCAGTGTTGATGATGGCGGTCGTGGACAAGGTGGGCACGTTCGCGATGATTCGCTACTGCCTGCAACTGTTCCCGGAGTCGTCGTCGACCTTTGCACCGTGGATCATCACGCTCGCCGTTATCGGGATCGTCTACGGCGCAATACTGGCGATCGCGCAAACAGACGTCATGAGACTGATCGCCTACACGTCGATTTCGCACTTCGGCTTCATCATTCTCGGAATCTTCGCGATGACCAGCCAGAGCCAGGCGGGTTCCGCGCTGTACATGGTCAATCACGGAGTCTCCACTGCGGCTCTGTTCTTGATTGCGGGATTCCTCGTCTCGCAGCGAGGTACTCGATCGATCGCGGCGTACGGCGGCGTCCAGAAAGTTGCACCCGTACTTGCCGGCACATTCCTCGTTGCGGGGCTGGCAACGCTGTCGCTGCCGGGTCTCGCGCCGTTCATCAGTGAGTTCCTGGTGCTGATCGGGACGTACTCGCGATACCACGTGGCCGCTATCGCGGCGACTGCCGCGCTTGTCCTGTCCGCGATCTACATACTCTGGCTCTACCAGCGCATGATGGGCGGACCTGTGAAGGAAGGGCAGGGAACGATCCGCGACCTCGCTCGACGCGAACTCGTGGTGGTCGCCCCTCTGATCGCACTCCTGTTGCTTCTCGGCATCTACCCCAAGCCTGCCTTGGACGTCATCACTCCTGCAGTGAGCCATACGGTCGTCGACGAGATTCCGACCCCGCTCGTCGCCGACCACGAAGGAGGTGCCCACAAATGAGTTCCTTCAACGACGTGACCATCCTCGGCTCAGCCGGCACGGCGTCACCCAGTGTCGAATACAGCTTGCTCTCGCCAATGTTGATCGTGTTCGGTGTTGCGGTTGTGGGCGTACTCATCGAGGCATTTGCACCCCGGCGTTTTCGATACCCCGTGCAACTCGTCCTCGGTGTCGCAGGCTTGGCGGCCGCATTCGTGGCAGTGCTTCTGCTCGCCGGCACGCGGTCTACGGCGATGATGGGTTCTGTAGCGGTCGACGGTCCGACCCTTTTCCTGCAGGCCACGATCCTTCTCGTGTCGATCCCCGCAGTACTGCTGATCGCCGAGCGAGGCTCGGGCAACACCGCCGAGGTGATCGCGCAACACGACGCGCTCGGCGGTTTCACCCCTCAAGCGTCGAGCGTCCCCGGAAGTGTTGCGGAACAAGAAGCAGTGAAGGTGGGTCTCGCCCAGACCGAGGTCTTTCCGCTCACCCTCTTCGCTGTCGGCGGCATGCTCCTTTTTCCCGCGTCCAACGATCTGCTGACGATGTTCGTTGCGCTCGAAGTGTTCTCACTGCCTCTGTATCTCCTGTGTGGTCTGGCACGCCGACGTCGCCTGCTCTCCCAGGAAGCTGCGCTCAAGTACTTTCTGCTCGGGGCATTTTCGTCGGCGTTCTTCGTTTTCGGAATCGCGTTGCTGTACGGCTATGCCGGGACGGTCACGCTCTCCGGTATCGCCGACGCAGCACGCAGCGGGTCGGGTACCGACGCCTTCCTGTGGCTCGGGACAGCACTCGTGGCCGTGGGATTACTGTTCAAAGTCGGTGCCGTGCCGTTCCATTCGTGGATTCCCGACGTCTATCAAGGGGCGCCGACGCCGATCACCAGTTTCATGGCTACTGCGACCAAGATCGCCGCATTCGGTGCCATCCTTCGTGTCTTCTATGTGGCTCTGCCCAACGAGTACGTGAACTGGCGTCCACTGATGTGGGCGGTCGCGATTCTCACGATGGTTGTCGGATCGATCGTCGCTGTGACGCAAACCGATATGAAGCGGATGCTCGCGTATTCGGCCATCGCGCACACCGGATTCATTCTGACTGCTGTGGTTGCGGATTCGGACGCCGGCCTGGCCTCGGCGATGTTCTACCTACTGGCCTACGGATTCAGCACCGTGGGCGCGTTCGCCGTCGTGAGTCTGGTTCGGGACGCAGACGGTGAGGTCGCGACGCTCTCGCGCTGGGCCGGATTGGGCCGGCGCTCACCGCTGGTCGGAGTTGTGTTTGCACTGTTCCTGTTGGCTTTCGCCGGAATCCCGTTGACCAGTGGGTTCATCGGAAAGTTCGCGGTGTTCAGCGCGGCAGCCGAGGGCGGGGCCGCACCTCTCGTGATCGTCGGCGTCCTGTGCAGCGCGATCGCCGCGTACTTCTACGTGCGAGTGATCGTGTTGATGTTCTTCACCGAATCGGCCGCAGACGCTCCGACCGTCGTGGTGCCGAGTGCACTGACCAGCAGTGTGATCGGCCTCGGCGCCGGTGTCACGCTCATCCTCGGCATACTCCCCCAGCCGGCGCTCGACCTCGCCGAGCGTGCAGCGGACTTCCTACACTGAGCCGATGCGTGAATCTGATTGCGACGCCGGACTGCCGAGCACCATCCGGTCGCCATGGTTCGTGGGGTTTTCAGCGGTAGCGATTGTCCATCTGATCCTCAATGCCGCTGATGCTGCGCCCTGGGACGGGATCACCAAGGTCATGCTCGCTCCGATTCTGGCTGCCTGGGTTGTCGCCCGACGCGGACCTCGAATTGTTGCTGCTGCACTGATTGCCTGTGCTTTCGGAGATTTGTTCCTGATCTGGGAGACCACGTTTGTCATCGGGATGGCAGCCTTCGCGATCGGTCACCTCTGCTTCATCCGATTCTTTCTCTCACACGGCGCGCTTCGGGAGATACGAAGGCGGCCATGGTTTCTGTGCGCTTACACCGTCGCTGGGATCGCTCTTGTGTCGTACACCTGGACCGGTCTCGAACCTGAACTTCGAATTGCCGTCCCCGTGTACGCCGCAATCCTGGTGGGAACCGCATCAACCGCACTGACGTACAACTCGATCACCGGTATCGGCGGCGCGCTGTTCCTCACCTCTGACGCCCTCATCCTGCTCGGCCAGGCGAACAAGTGGCAGCCCGCCGCTGCGGGCATCTGGATCATGACGCTGTACATCCTCGCTCTGTTGCTTCTGACAGTGGGAGTTCTCGGCCGGAGTAACACGCCAAACCGTCCATTAGCTCAGAGGCTGTAAGGATCAGCAACCAGCCGGACATCTCTTCATATGACCCCGAAATCCGAGGAACAACCGCCGCCGAGCGGCGAAGAGCGGTTCACCGCCCTGTGGGACGCCTACGCCGGTCGGGTGTTCGCGTATACCTGTCGCCACGTTGATCATCACAGCGCGCAGGAGGTTGTCTCCGAGACGTTCCTCGTTGCCTGGCGACGCTTGGACGAAGTGCCCGAGCATGCACTGCCGTGGCTGTTGGTGGTGGCTCGTAACACCGTGAACAACAACCGTCGCAGCGTTCGGCGCCTTGACGCGCTCACCGAGAAGATGGGACGCATCGAGCAGATTGCGGCATCGACGCCGGGCGCCGACGTCACTGTCACCGAACGCACGGAACTGCTCGAAGCACTGGCAACACTCACCGTCACCGAACGTGAAGCCCTGCTCCTGACTGCCTGGGACGGGTTGACCGCCACCGAAGCCGCGCGGGTCGCTGGGTGTTCGGTTCCGGCCATGCATGTTCGTCTCTTTCGCGCTCGGCGTCGATTGCGCGCCGGGTTGACTTCAGAATCCGACACCGTAATCCCGATGAACACCGCCCGACCTTGCGCTGCCGCCGAACACGGGAGTACCCCATGACCAAAGATCCGCTCACCACGCTCGAGAAGCTGCGGCCGAGCGATACGGTTTCCGCCGAACTCTGGCCCGAGAACGTCCAAGATGCCGCACGCACCCGAATCATGGCTACCGAAAACAACATTGGGGCAACCAAAGCTCCACGCCGTCGCGTCGGTGCCATCGTTCTCGTCGCGGCGATCTGCGCAGCAGTGGTGGTGGGCTGCGCCGCTGCCACGGGGATGATGCCGAAAGCGTTCACCGACATGTACTCGGGTTGGCAGACGATGCCGGGAACCAACGGCGGAATAGATCCGTCCACCGCCGAGCGGGTCGGGTCCATTCCCGGACCTGACGGAACCTTGTTCAGCGTCTTTGTCGCCCACGGCGCTAATGGCTGGAGGTGCGTCGCCCCGGTTTTCGAGGCGTCAGCCGACATCGACAAGGTTGGTCCGTCGAAATTCATCGGCCTCGGACACGGCTGCAGATCAATTGACTTGTACGGCGCAGATTCATTCGGGGGCGGCGCCGGGTACGAGGCCGGTCCGCACGAGGCGACCTACGACGCAGGAGCAGGAGGTGCTGTCCGAGCCGAACTTCACACCGCAGACGGCCAGATCTATCCGACAATTCTTGCCGAAGACCGCTTCTACGGATGGATTCCCCTGTCGCTCACGTCCCCTCGTCCAACCCTCGTCGGATATGCCGCAGACGGGACGGTCGTCGGCACCCGGTGAGCTGTCGGTACCCTCGAAAGATGACTGCACACGCCCCGAACGAGCGCATCCCCAGCCAGTGGGAAGAGATCACTGCAGCCGACTCGACGCATTCCACACGATATGTCGAGCGTTTCCGTTCCATGAGAGCGGACGGCAAGGACATTGTCGGGGAAGCACGTTTGATCGACGCGATGCTCGGACGCGGTGGCCGGGTTCTCGATGCAGGGTGCGGGCCTGGCCGACTCGGCGGTTATCTGCACGACGTCGGGCATGTGGTTGTCGGAGTCGATGTCGACCCGGTTCTCATCGCTGCCGCAGAAGAAGACCACCCCGGACCGACGTGGCTTGTCGGCGATCTCGCCGAACTCGATCTGCCGGCCCGCGGTGTCGAGGCGGATTTCGACGTCATCGTGTCGGCAGGCAATGTGGTGGCGTTTCTCGCGCCGTCCACCAGGCAAGCAGTATTGTCAGGATTTGCTCGTCATCTCGCTCCGAGCGGCCGAGTAGTCATCGGATTCGGTGCCGGCCGTGGCTACGAGTTCCCCGAGTTTCTCGCCGACGCGACCGCGAGTGGCCTCGAGGCTGATCTGCTGCTCTCCACGTGGGATCTTCGCCCGTTCAAGGAGGATTCCGAATTCCTGGTCGCGGTGTTCTCCCGCGCCTGACCCGGCACTTCCCCCGCAGTCCCTGCGATCCGTCACACGGCGATCAACTCACCCTGATCACAATGGTGGCGACTGTTGTTCACTACGAACATAATTGGATCAATGCGGGTGTGGCCGAGCGGCAAGGCAGCGGTCTGCAAAACCGTCCACGCAGGTTCGACTCCTGCCATCCGCTCCCCTTGCGAACCAGCGACTCATGTCGCAACCCTCACCTAGGAATGACATTCGGTGCACGCAGCCTGCATCGCTCCGCTCCGTCTCCGCGCACATGGCTCCGGACAGTTACCCTCGATCGATGCACCCTCTCCCCGAGACAGGACAGCTACCTCCCGGACCGATGGCTTTGCAAGTGGAACACCTCTGCATGGCGTTCGGCGCGAAAGTTGCTGTGAACGACCTTTCCCTTGCGGTGCCCTCAGGTTCGTTGTTCGGTCTGGTTGGGCCGAATGGTGCGGGAAAAACGACCACACTGTCGATGGCTGTCGGATTGCTTCGCCCGCACTACGGTCGCAGCCTGGTGTACGGCTACGACGTGTGGAACGACCCTGTCGCAGCGAAGAGTCTGCTCGGCGTCCTACCCGACGGTCTGGCGCTACCCGCCCAGTTCACCGGCCATGAACTACTCACCTATTTCGGACGCCTGCGCGGTATGCCAGAGGACGTCATCGCGTCACGACGCGACGAACTGTTGGCCGCGCTCGATCTCGCCGATGCAGGTGGAACGGTCATCGCCGATTATTCAGCGGGCATGACGAAGAAAATCGGGTTGGCCTCGGCCTTGCTGCACGGCCCTCGCTTACTGGTACTGGATGAGCCGTTCGAAGCTGTCGACCCCATTTCTTCGGCCGGAATTCGGAGCATTCTGCTCTCGTTCGTCCACTCAGGTGGCTCGGTCATTCTTTCCAGTCACGTGATGGCCCTTGTCGAACAACTGTGTACTCACATCGGAGTCATCGCAGACGGTCGCGTCGTGGCTTCAGGAACGGTCGACGAGGTGCGCGCAGGCAACACTCTCGACGAGGCATTCGTTCGCCTTGTCGGTAGCCGCAGTCCCAATCCCGACGGACTGTCATGGATGCGCGCATGACCACCACCAGCTTTTCACCGACACGCTGGAACCCGTCGGTCTCTGTGTGGCGCACTGTTCTCCGCATGCGCATGACCCTCTACAAACGTCAGTTCACCGGTGGAAGAGCTGTAATCAAGGTCATTGCAGCGTTGTTCGGGGTTCTGGGGGCAGCGCTACTGTGCCTACGAGCTTCGGGAAAGAACGGTGTTTCTCCCGATCTCGTCAGCGGCACAACCAGTCTCGCACTTTCGGCTATCGCCGTGATGTGGATCTTGATGCCGATCATGTCTGGTCTGTCAGATGACAATCTTCACCCCAGACATTTCCAACTACTCCCCCTGGAACCCGTCCGACTCGCCAGAGCACTGTTCTCGACGTCGCTGGTCGGTATGACCGTGCCGATTACCGCGTTGGCTGCAGCAGCGATTCCAATTTATGCCGCTACACACCACCCTGCCGCACTGCCATTGGCCATTATCGCTTGGCCCGCAACGGTCCTGCTCATTGTCGGCACCTCACGGGTCGCGATGCTGGCGATGTCGCAGCTCCTGCGGAGTCGTCGCAGCCGCGAACTGGGACTGTTGGCATTCGGCACGTTCTTCGGCGGACTGTATCTGCTGCAATTTCCGCTGCAGAGTCGCCTCGGCACGGTCGTGGACGGCGACGTCACGTGGCCGCTCACGGTCGCGCATTCGATCCCGTTCGCGTGGGGAATCACCAGTGTCGACGCAGCAGCAGGAGGCGCCTGGCTCCTCGCCGCCGGAGCAGTCCTCGCCCTGGTGCTGGTCGATCTCGCACTGCTGTGGTCATGGCAACGCCTGGTCGTTCGCTACTTCAACGGGAAGGTCGCAGAATCAGCGGGCGCCACTTCCGTGCAATTGAAGAACCAGGGCCGCGACATTCGAACCGGTTGGCGCGCATCCCGACTGGGCACCGTCATCTCTCGCGAGCTTTCGCTCTGGCACGGAGACATGCGCCGACGAACACAACTGCTCTCCGTTGCCATCATGACCTTGGTCTCCGGCTTCGGACCGCTGATCTCGTCATCGATCCCCTTCTCCGCCGCATGGGGTGCCTGGTTCCTGATCTACCTGGCAATGGCAGCCGGATCGAATCTGTACGGATTCGACGGCGCATCGATCTGGCATCTGGTGATGATCCCCGAAGCCGCTGCCGCTGACGTCCGGGGCCGACAAATCGCGTGGGCAATCGTGATGACACCCTTCGTGGTCGTCGCAACAGCTGCTGTACGGATCTTCGGGGACCTCGGGACCGACCGACTGGCCGTGCCGCTCGCCGTCGGCATTTCGATGATGGGAGTCGGTGCAGGATTGGTAGTGGCGATATCCGCCAAAGCGCCCTACCCGGTTCCGGAGATGAAGAAGACGTTCTCCTTCAACACCCGCGGGTCCTTCAACGGCTCGTCCTTCGGACTGATCATCCTCGCCATCGTCATCTTCGCCGCGACAACGGCGCCCGGCGTTCTACTCGGGGCGCTGCTACCGAACCCGGTGAACTATTTCGCCATCCCTGTCGCTGTTGCGATTGGTGCACTTGGTGCTTGGATCGGGGGCCGCGTCGCGATCACCCGTATGCAACGCGAGCCGGATCGGATTCTGTTCGCGGTTACCACCACATGATCGTTGCCCAGATAGTCCGAGAATTTCTGGGCGTCAGCGCAGTAGCCGCAACTTGCACCAAAAAACTCAGTCTGGGCAATCGGATTATCAGGGATCCAGGTAGCGCAGCTCAACGGGTTCGGTCCTCGGATATCGCCGCCGGGCTTTCGTGACATAGCTTCCGCTCGAGCCGAACCATTGCCCTGGAAACATCGCACCACCAAGATGTTTGGCATGCCCCCGGAGCACCACGGTTCCGTACGTGTCGCCGAACGTCCCGGCCGATGCGGGAACTGCGCGCACCCCGCCCCTTCGCTGGAGCGTGGGTGGATCGAGCGCTGCCTCAGGTTCGCTCCGCAGCCCGCTCGGTGTGCAGAAATCCTGGTGATGGACCACTACACCGGAGCGATGGAATTCTGCCGGTGCCGACATCCGTTCCACGGGTCCTGATCGCGCCGGATCCTCGAGATCCGCTGTCGAGCCGAGTCCCTCGGCGCCCCGGCTCGACAGCGAAATCACACCTGAATCAGCTCAGCGAGCTCAGCAGCGGCTCGAGAAGCTTGTAGAGCTCGAAGATTCCGATGATCGTTGAAATAGAACCCATGATGATCCTCCATGATTCGTGAACTTTCCGTGACGTCGCGTCACAGGCAGAAAGCTAACAAACCCGGCATTCAAACGGGGACCTTGGATGTGTCCGGTAGATGAACTCCCTGCTCGGAGAAGCATTTTGGTGACCAGCGTCATGCTCATCGAGAAATGAGCCCCATCGTCACATCACCTGACACCAACCGACGGTGGCAGCAAAAGTCTGCCCGTTGCGATCTGGCGATACATGACACCATTTCCACCCCATCCGACTCTTGCTTTGTGCGCTGAATCCGATTACATTTCTCCACAATAACGGTACGCGTAACGAAATAAAGAGACGGTCTACTTCACAGCCCGATATATCCAGTGCCACAACCCTTCCGGGCTCTTGGAGGGGCGGCGTTTCGTCGCGTCCATAAGCTCCTCACTCCCCGATCGAAAGAGAGCACGATGACCACAGAGAGCGTCTCCGGCAATCAGCCGCGACCGGTAGCAACTATCGCAAGCCTGACCCTGCTGATCGCTGCCGTGGCCGCGCTCGAAAGCATCATCGTCCCCGCACTCCCCCTGATACAGAGAGACTTCGGAGTGACGGCCGACGTCGGAGCGCTCGCATCCGTCGCTCTGACGTTGAGCACTGTCCTCGTCACGCCGATGGCCGGGCGAATAGCCGACGTGTACGGCGCCCGCCCCACCTTGCTCGCGATCACGACAATCGTTGTCCTGGGCGGCAGCGTGTCCGCTCTCGCAACGATCTTCCCGCTGTTCGTCCTCGGCCAATTTCTCCAGGGATTCGGGCTCGGGTTGCTTCCCGTGAGCTTCGTGGTCCTACGACGCACTTTATCCTCGGACCGACTGAAGACGGCCACGGGTTTGCTCGGGGCTGTTGTAGTGGCCGGCGGCGCTCTGGGAGTCGTATTGTCCGGGCCCGTCGCGGAAAACGTCTCACGCACCGCGATGTATGCAGTTCCGACCGCGTTCGTTTTGCTCGGCGCAATTGCTTTTGCCGTGAGCACACCACGAGATCACATGTCGAACGTCGGCGGCCGACTCGATTGGCCGGGAGCGGGCGGATTGGCTCTGGGATTGTTGACGCTGACGGCGTGGCTGGCGAGCGCATCGAGCAACGGGTGGGGCGCACCGACGTCGATGCTGCTGCTTCTCGCTTCCGCTGCCGTGTTCGCGATCTGGGCCAGGTATCAGAGCCGGACAACCGAGCCGATGGTCGACCTGACGATGATGCGGCATCGTTCGATGTGGAGCGCCGTGGTCGTCGGCGTGGTTTTCGGGTTCACCTACGGCGCTGTTGTCTATCTACTTCCGCAACAACTCGCCGTGCCGGCAGAGAGCGGATTCGGCCGCGGTGCGTCGACCAGCGCCATCGGCTTCCTGCTGTGCGTCGGCTACGGCGCAGCGGTCATCGCGTCGGTGATCTCCGGAAAGCTCGCACAACGGGTCGGCACGAAAGCCATTGCGGTAGCGGGAGTTGCCTTCCTCGGCCTGAGCGGCGCCGTCGGCGTCTTTGCAACAACGATGTGGCAGATCGTTGTGGTGCTGATCCTTGCGGGTACCGGCGTTGCCGCCGCGTCGACGGCAGTGTTCGTCATCTCCGCCGACAGCGCACCGGCAGACCGCGTAGGTGTCACGACGGCAATAGTCACGATCGCCAGATCGCTGGGTTCTGCTGTGGGAACCCAAATTGCCGCCGGGATCATCGCGAGCGCGACTTCATCCGGCGGCCTTCCCCAGCACTCGGCATTCGCCACAGCTTTCGGAGTGGCGGCAATCGTTGCGATTGTCGGACTCGTTGTCGCGGTGACGATGCCGAAACCGGCATCAACCGATGTTCAGTGGTCGTCGTCCTCGTCGAAGTCTGCGACTCCGCGCTTCCAGTAGCCCGTGATCAGGTGGTCGCCCGAACTCAGGCCGAGTTCGTCGCGCACGAATCTGCGAATCGGCTTGAGACTGGTGGCCTCACCGGAGATCCAGGCGTAGACACGCTCACCTTCGGGCACGGTGACCGTCCGTACTGCCTGCTCGAGCAGATCCGAGTGACCGGCTGGGACGTCACCGCGGTGCAGCCATCGCACCTCGACGCCTTCCGGAACAGTGAGTTCGATTTCCTGTGAAGGGTCGGTGATCTCGACGAACACCCACCCGGCGGCAGCAGCGGGCATCATCTCGAGCCAACGAGCAATGGCAGGAAGGGCGGTGATGTCACCGGCCAGCAGATAGCGGTCGTACGTCCACGGAACCACGACGCCACCGGGCGGACCTGCCACGTGCACCCGAGTGCCGACGGTCGCCGCCTGAGCCCAATCAGAGGCGTACCCACCTTCGTGGAGCGCGAAGTCGAGGTCCAGCTCCCCCGCCTCGGCGTCGTATCGACGGACGGTGTACTCACGCGAGATCGGCAATGGACGAGGCCACTTCAGGCTGAATCCGTCGCGTTCGGGTAGACGTAAAGTTCCGTCTGCATCCGGGTAGACCAGGCGAACATGCTCGTCGGGAGCGTGCGATTCGAAGCCCGCCAACTCCGGTCCACCCAAGGTCAGACGCAACAGTCCGGTCCCGACCATTTCGCTGCGAACAACTTCGAGTTCGCGAATACCGATGGGGTACGGCACTTTTGCGCCGGTGGTCCCCGCCAGAACTTCGGCGATGGTCGCGAGGTGGTCTCCTCGGTTCATGAACTACCTTCCTTTTCCGGCGGAGCATTCCCCACCGGCACAGTGTTTTCGGAGAGATCGACTTCGTTGATCTCCGAAGTTACCCGGCGCACCGAACCCAATGCTGCCAGGAGAACCAGGCCCAGTGTCACACCGGCGAGCCCCAAGACCAGTAGCGCGGCGCCAGGCTCGAGCCACTGCCCGAGGAACCCGGCTGCCATCGAACCGATCGCCGTACCCGTGACGGCTTGCACCATCCACAGACTGGACACGCGTCCGCGCAATTCGTCCGGCGTGTTCTGTTGAAGGACTGCAAATCTCAGAATGTCGTTGAGTGCGCGGCCGAGGCCGAATCCGGCCAGGCCCAGGAACGCGACAATCGCTGCTCCCGACGCACCCAGTACCACCAGGCCGAGAGGCATCAGCGCAACAGAGATCAACATCGCGGCGCCGTTGCGGTGGACTCGTCCGGTCCAACCGCTGGTGAGGGAACCGACCACAGCGCCGACAGCGGGGGCGCCGTAGAGCAGACCGAGCATGGTGGGTCCGCCGCCGAGGACCTGGTCGACGAAGGCAGGCAGCAACACCATCGGCCCGCTGACGAACATGACCAACAGACCGCTGATCAGGATGCCGCGAATGACTGTGTGCGTGCCGGCGAATTTCACGCCGGTCACCAGCGCGCGCATCGGGCTTTCGTGATTCGTGCCCGGTGCAGGAGAAGGGCCGATGGCTTGGAACAACGTGACAGTTGCTGCGGTGGCCACCGCAGCAACAAAGTATGTCGCGGGAATGCCGCCGGAGGCGATGATCACGCCGGCGATTGCCGGCGAGATCATCGTCCCGATGTCGGTGGTCAGCGCTACCAAAGCGCCGGCCGCAGCCATCTTGTTGCGCGGCAACAACGTCGGCATCAAAGCCATCAAGGCCGAGCTGCTGACACCGCCGGCCAAGCCGTCGACAGCTGCCGCGACGTAGATGACCCACATCGACGGGTGTGGCAAGAGCGCATTGCACCCGAGAATGACAAAGCCGAGACCCGCAGCACTGCGGGCCAACTGGATGGTGCGTCGCCGATCGTAACGGTCAGCGAGCACGCCGCCGAACAGGCTGCCGAAGAACATGGCGATGGCCATCGCCGTGGACACTCCGGCAACCTGCAAGGTCGAGCCGGTGAGCTGGTACGTCTGCGCGGGGACGGCTACGACGAGCAGTCCGATCCCGAGCAGCGAGATCAATCGCCCGGAAAAGGCGTACCTGAAGGGACGGCTGGTCCGCAAGGGTGAAACATCGATCACCAGCCCACCGAATCGAGTCATGCGAAGGTCTGGCCGATCAGGTCGAGGGTAGCCATTGCGCCGTCGTAGTCAGGACGGTAGCTGCTGGCGGGGAGCTCGAACGTCGTGCCTGCCTTGAAGGACGGCAACTGCGAGTAAAGCGGATCGGTGGCAAGTTCGGCCATCGGGCGACCGGACACCGGAATCACAAAGGCGACAGGAGCATCGGCGACCTGCGAGAGCAGTTCCGGGCTGACCTCGAACGAGTCACCCGAGCCGAAGAGCTGCGGGTTGCCGGCCTTGGCCATGACGTCGTCGGCCTTGAAACCGAGCTCGGCGAGCATCGCGGGCAGCGCGGCCGTCGGCGGAACGAGGTACGGCTTGTTGCTCGAGACCGAGAGGAAGTAGACGACGTTGCCCTCGGGAACCTTGATCTTGCCCTTGACCTCTTTGACCTTGTCCTCGTATGCGCTCATCAGTGCCGGAACCTGGTCGGAACGGCCCGCCGCGTCGGCGACGATTTCGAGCTGCTTGTCCCACGCGGCGACCGTCTTGGGGACCAAGACGGTGGGTGCGATAGCAGTGAGCTGATCGTAGAGTTCCTCGGACTGAACCGAGGTGATTCCCTGGCCACCGCCGATGATCAGGTCGGGCTCAGCCGCCGCGACGGCTTCGATGTTGAGCTGCTCGCCGGCCGGCAATTCCTTGGTGCCCTGCGCCTTTGCGGCGTCCGCCCAAGCCGGCGGGAATCCACCGTCGAGGTTCGTGACACCGAGGACGCGGGTATCGGTGGCAACCACCGGTGCGTCCAGGGCGTACAGGTATCCGGCGAGACCGCCGCTCAGAACCACGATGCGCTCCGCCGACGCGGGCACGGTGACCGAGCCCTTCTCGGTCTCGATCACGCGGGTCGTGGGCTCTGCAGCCTTGGTCGGTTCGTCGTTCGAATCGCTACTGCAACCGATCATCGCCACGAGTGCGACGATCAGCAACCCTGCGATGGCGACGAATCGTCGCCAACTCCGTATCGCGAGGGGCGGTGTGGACTTCATCATTGAGCTCCCATTGTGTTTCAACTGTGTGGTTTTCGAACTATGTGGCCGTGCGTTTCGACAAATAGCTGTCGAGCAGCGGGGCAATCGCCGCCCACCCGGCTGGGGTCACCAAACCGGCGTGGTCGTACGGCAGATGGTGTACTGCCATGTCCTGGTCCCCGCGGACTGCGCGCCAGCGATCAGCCAGCAGCTGTCCGGACGCCTCGGCGTCGGCGGTGATCAGAGTAACCGGTCCGTCGTAGGTTGTGTCGGTCGAGCTGGCCACGAGCAAACGAGTGGCATCAAAACCCGCCCGAACTGCGTCGACCAGTCCCGGTGCCTGAGTGAGGATCTCGGGTGGCAGGGCGGCGGCCAGATCTCGGTCGTCGGCATCGTCGCGACCGCGATCGTCACGATCTCCCAGTGGATGAGTATCGATCAGACCAGCGAACTCCACTGTCTCGCCGATATCGACCAGCTGAGCCGCCATCGCGGCAACGACGTTGCCACCGAACGAGTAGCCGAGCAGGTGGTACGGCCCGCTCGGTTGCACGCCGCGAATCGTGTCGACGTACATCGCTGCCAGTTGGTCCACGTTCGTCGGTTCGAGTGGCTCCCCGGCAACTGTGGGCAGTTGCAGGCCGAACAGTGGACGGTCGGCCTCGAGAACACCGGTCAAAGGCGCAAAGGGCCAAGCGAATCCACCGGCCGGATGCACGCAGAACAGTGGTTCTCCGCTGCCTTCGGCTCGCAGTGTCAGGAGGCGATCACGACTCAGATCGATTTCGGACGCCGACTCGTCAAGGTGTACTGCAAGTTCTGCAACTGTCGGACGGGCCATCAGCGTTCCCACACCGACGCTCACCGACAGGTCGTGCTCCATCTCCCCCACCAGTCGCATGGCTCGAAGCGAGTCGCCGCCGAGATCGAAGAAACTCTCTTCGGGATCGACTGCCTCGACGCCGAGTACCCGCGCAAAGACCTGGCACAGTTGCCTTTCCATCTCGGTTCGCGGTGCTCGGGCCGCTGCTCGGGCGGGGGGTGCCGGCAACGCACCGCGGTCCAGTTTTCCGTTGGGCGTCAACGGGATCGAATCCACGACGACGATGTCCGACGGAACCAGGTGTGCCGGTACGCTTTCCCGCAACGCAGCTCGCAGATCGACTGGATCAGCGCCGGGTTCTTCGATGACGTAGCCGACCAGTCGCGGCAGCGCACCGCCTTCGCTACGGACTGACGCTGCCGCTCTCAACACTCCCGGCAACGACGCCAGCGCGGATTCGACTTCACCCAATTCGATCCGAATGCCTCGGATCTTGACCTGATGGTCTGCGCGACCCAGATATTCGAGTTCGCCGTCGCGGCGACGCAGTACAACGTCACCCGTGCGGTACATGCGCTTGCCGACGGAGTAGGGATCAGCAACGAACACAGCGGAGGTCAACGCGGTCCGGTGAAGGTAACCCATCGCCGTTCCGTCTCCGGACATGTACAGCTCGCCCGCCGCTCCGATCGCTACCTCCCGCAGACCCGAATCGAGTACCCGCGCAGACGCGTTCAGAATCGGACGACCCAAGCAGGGTGTCTCGCTCCCCTGAACCGGGGATCCCATCGCGTTGATCGTGAACTCCGTCGGCCCGTAAAGGTCGTACCCGTCGACACCGTCCTGATCGCGCAATCGCGACCACAACTCGGCAGGTACAGCTTCTCCGCCGAGCATCACCAACACCGGCGTCCGCTCACCGTCGAGGAGACCGGCGGCCATCAGTTCCCGTGCATACGAGGGTGTTACATTCACGACGTCGATACCGACTTCGCGGTAATGCTTCACCAGAGACGCGGGGTCCAGTCGCGCCTGCTCGTCGATCACGTGAACTTCGTGCCCCGCGAGCAACCAGAACAGTTCCTCCCACGACATGTCGAACGAGAACGAGACTGTATGCGCGATGCGCAGACGTCGGCCACCCACACTGTTTTCGGTCGGAGTGAATATC
The DNA here is from genome assembly GCF_030056935.1 of Rhodococcus sp. IEGM 1302. Lineage (NCBI taxonomy): Bacteria > Bacillati > Actinomycetota > Actinomycetes > Mycobacteriales > Nocardiaceae > Rhodococcus > Rhodococcus sp. IEGM 1302. Next base: position 50,266 of record NZ_JASHKY010000021.1, read on the forward strand.
TCGGCCTTGTGATTGTGATACATCGTCGTCAACCCGCGGTGACCCACCACGACGCCCTTGGGTTTTCCGGTACTGCCCGAGGTGTAGATGACGTAGGCAGGCTGGTCCGGTGAGGTCGGCCCGCAGACCGCGGCCTCGTCGACAACTGGTGCCGAAGACTGCCCGTCGAGTACCCCGGCCACGTCCGGGTCGTCGAGGACCAGACATGCCTGTCCATCGGGAACAACGAGGTCAAACGTCTGAGTCGTGGTGACTACCAGCGCCGCATCGCTGTCGAGGATGAGTTCGCGCAGGCGTGCCGGCGGGTGAGCCAGATCCAAGGGAAGGTAGGCCGCTCCGGTTCTCATGACGGCGAAGATTGCGACGACGTGATCGGCAGTACGCGGAAGCGCGAGCGCGACAACACGGGTCGGTCCCCCGCCTGGTACCGACTGCCCCAGCGCCGACGCGAGTATCCGTGCCAGTCTGTCCACCCGAGAGTTCATCTCGGCTGCGCTCAGTGTGACGTCTCCGAAGACCAGCGCCGTCTCGTCCGGAGTTGCCGCTGCCCTTTCGCGCAGTAGTGCGTCCACGCTACCGCCGGCCTGGTCCGGCCGTGGCATCACGACGTGCTCCGAAGCGAATTCCGCGGGGGTGCGCGAAAACGGAACCGCCGTGTCCGCCACCGTGGCGGTATCGGAATTCGCCATCACTTCGAGGATCGTGATGGTGCGGGACAGGATGTCCCGAGCCACGTCGTGGGGAATCAGGTCAGGACGGTTTTCGAGTGTGAGCGCCATCGGCGCATCCCCGACACCCGGATCCACGTCGAGCGTGAGCGCATAGTGCGTGCCGTCCACCGCATCGAACCCGACGATTCCACTGCGACCGAACGTGTCTCGCCGCGCCTGTTCGTCGCGAGGGGTGTTGCGGAAAACGTAGAGCGTGTCGAAGAGCGTGGCGAACCCTGCACTTCGCTGCACGTCGCCGAGCCCGAGATGGTGATGCCCCAGCAGCGAACCTTGTTCGCGGAACAGGCGTCCGAGCAACGCCGAAATCTCCTCGCCGGGCCGGACCCGGACACGTACCGGAATGGTGTTGAGCGCCAAGCCCACCATGCGGTCGGCGCCCTCGACCTCGGGTGAACGTCCCGAAACCGTCGATCCGAAGACCACGTCGTCACGGCCAGTCACTGCGCGCAATGCCAGGCCCCACGCCGCAGAAACCACGGTGGAGAGCGTCACTCCGCTACGTCTGGCCAACTCGCGTACGTGCTCGGTGATGCTCTGTTCGAGCTGAACCCGGGTGAACACCGGCAACGGAGCGCGCCCGCCTGATCCAGTACCACCCACGAGTGTGGGTTGCTCGAGATCCGCGAGGTAGTCCTTCCAGGACGAGATGGCGTCCGTGCGATCCGCTTCGGCGATCCATCGCAGGTGATCACGGAAGTCCGCAGGCTTGTCGAGCGCGCCGTCGAGTCCGACCGGGTCCGTGCCGTGTGTGCGAGCAAACTCGTAGAGCGCAAACAACTCCGCGTACATCAAGGTCTGCGACCAACCGTCGGTCAGCAGGTGGTGCTGAGTGAAGACGAGGTGCGCTCCCCCACCTGGCAACCAGACCAACACCATTCGAATGAGTGGCGGCGCACTCAAGTCGAACAGCCTGCCGAATTCGGCCTCGTCGACGGCGCGGACCTCGATATCCAAGTCCTCGGGTGCGACTGCGCTCAGATCGACCTCACGGAAAGGCATTTCGGCTTCCCTGGGCACGAACTGCACCGGAGCGTCGAACCCGGCGTGTGTGAAACCGGCCCGCAAGTTCGGATAGCGTCGCAAGAGCGCATCCCCCGCTGCTCGGAGTGAGCGAACGTCGACGGCGGCATCGGCGGAGAACTCGAATCGCGGCTGCATGTGATAGACATCCGTGCCGCCGGCGCCGTCGAGAACCGACTGGAAGTACATGCCTTCCTGCAAGGGACCAAGTGGCAGCACGTCCTGCCAGCCCGGGCTCAGCGACTCGAGCCGTGCCCGACGATCCGCATCGACGGCTACGAGTGGGCTCGGCACACGATCCGGCGCGGTGTCGGGCAATGCCTTCCGGTCCACCTTGCCGTTGAGGGTGAGTGGTAGTGCTTCGAGCACCGTGATGGTCTGCGGCACCATGTGTTCGGGTAGGAGCCGCGCAATCTCCTTGCGCACCAGTACCGAATCGAGCGTGGTTGCACCTTCGGGAACCACATATCCGTGCAGACTTCCGGTACCCGCCGCATCGACGCGAACGGTGGCTGCCGCGCGGAACACACCTGCCACCGATCCGAGCGCGCCTTCGACCTCGCCGAGCTCGATGCGGAAACCACGAACCTTCACCTGATCGTCAGCACGACGAAGGAAGTGCAAAACCCCGCGCCGGCGTCGGACCAGATCGCCGGTGCGGTAGAGGCGTGCCCCCGGCAGAGAAGGATCGGCGACGAACCGAGCGACGGTCAGATCGGGGCGGTTCAGGTATCCGCGGACCACCTGCGCACCGCCCAGATACAGCTCGCCCGCAACGCCTTCCGGAACCTCACGCAGGTCGTCGTCGAGGATTCGCACGTGCACATCAGTCCAGGGCTGACCGATCGTGACTCGGTCGCCGGTCGTGATGACCGAAGATGTCGCCCACACCGTGGCCTCGGTGGGTCCATAGACATTCCGGACCGAAGCAGCGTTGGCCACCAGATCGTCGGCCAGATCCTGCGGGAGGGCTTCCCCTCCCACCAGGGCTCGCACCATGGCGAGTCCGACTGCGTTCTCGTGTTCGGTGACCACTCGCCACAGCGCCGGCGTTGCCTGCATCACTGTCGCATCGCTTGCGATGATCAACGCCGACAACGCATCCGGGTCGCGAACCGTCCTGCGGTCTGCGATCACGACAGTCGCGCCCGCCGCGAGCGGGCACAGCAACTCGAGTGCCGCGATGTCGAACGACACCGTTGTCACCGCGACGATGCGATCGCCCGGCCTGATCCAGCAATCCTCGAGTACCGTGTCCGCGAAGGCTGCGAGGTTGCCCGTCGAGACCATCACGCCCTTGGGGCGACCCGTCGAACCGGAGGTGTGGATCATGTAGGCGAGGTGATCACCCGCCGCGGGCGGCGGAGGAAGCACGACACCCGAGTTGGTGAACTCACCGTCCACGAAGACACTCGTGGCGACCGTCAACGGAAGTTGCCCGGCGCTGTCGATACTGGTCAGGACACACACCGGAGCCGCGTCCTCGATCATGAACTCGAGCCGCTCAGTCGGGTAATCGACGTCGAGTGGCAGGTACGCAGCGCCGATGCGCAGTACCGCGAGCAGTCCGGCCACCAGATCCGCATTTCGATCCAGCGCGACGGCGACTACCTTCTCGGGTCCGGCGCCGACCGCGAGAAGTTCGCGGGCCAGCTCGTCGACGCGCGCCGACAGTTCCCCGTAGGTAATTCCGACCTCGCCGGAGATCACCGCGATGTCGTCGGGGTGGCGGCTGACGTGTCGAGCGAACAACTGCGAGATCCCCGACGGCGACGTCGCGCGTCGGCCCGGGTCGCGATCCGGCTTGTTTTCCGCCAGTCGCAGATCCGCGACGACAGTGCTGATTTCGTGACCGAGGACCGCGATCACACCGTCGAGCAATGCGTCCGCAGTCGCGGCGTCGAACAGCCCGGCATCAACCGTCAATCGAAGTTCTGTTGCGGTTCGGACGAATTCGAGGTCGACGCTCTTTCCGGGCGAGTGACCGACACGGGCAGCGAACAGGCTGCTCGTCGGACGCCCGAGTAGATCGGCGATTCGGTCGAGGCTGACATCGGAATGCGCAAGTGCCTCGGAGACAGCGTTATCGACTCGCCGAACGACATCGGCAATTCTCGGCCGACCGGACAGGTCGACCCGAATCAGGGTGTCAGTCCCTTCCGAGACCAGTCCGACCGCAAGGTCCCGACCACCGCCGAAGCTGTTCAGCGTCGCCGCCACGGCGGCCAACAGCACCGCGTCGAATCCTGGTTCGTCACCGAACCGGGCATCGCGTAGCTGACGAAGGTAGGTGTGCGGGCGGTACTCTTCGCCGCGCGGGCGGTCATACGGAAGGTCCGTTTCGAGGGGCAGGTCCGCGAGCGTGCGAACCCAGTACCGCTCGTGATCAGGATTTCCCGCCACCGCCGGGGCGCGGAACGTCGCCACGGTCACGACGGGTCGATCGACGCCAACGACCGAATCCGGCGAGAACTTCGTCCGATCGACGCGTGCGGCCACGGCAAGACCGAGGGGGGTCGGGGTGTCGAAGACATCCGAGACGACGACGCGAATTCCCAGCTTGCGCAGGCTTCCCACCAACCGCATCGCAGTGAGCGAGTGACCGCCGAGAGTGAAGAAATTGTCGCCCGGATCGACGTCGGGAATCTCCAACACCGTTGCGACACAGGCGCACACTGCATCCACGACCGCGGGATCGACATCGATCGCAGGATCGGACGCGGCCACCTTTTTCGTGACAGCGACATTTTTCGCGGCAGACACCGCAACGGCAACGGACGCTGCCTGTCGGACTACCGTGAGCACCGCGGATGCGGGAGCTGTCGGTTCGGTCAGCAACCCACGCAGGATCTCCGCGAGCCGTGTGACCATTCGCTGCGCCGTGGCGTCGGAGACAACTGCCGGATCGTGGTACAGAACCAGATCCAGACCGGTGCTCGGCGGCGCCATCAACGTCATCGGATAGTGCGTGACTCCGCGGTTGGTGAATCCCTCGACCCGCAGTGTGTGCGATGCAGGCTGTCCCGCACCGGAGTTCGGGAAGTTCTCGAACACCAGGAGCGTGTCGAACAGTTGCCCGATTCCGGCGATGCGTTCGATCTCGGCCAAACTGGTGTGTTCGACGTCCACGATGTCGAATTGGGCGTTCTGCAGACCGACGAACTGATCGAGCAAAGGCCGGTGCGCGACGATGTCGAGGCGGGCCGGAATCGTGTTGCTGAACAACCCGACCATTCCCTCCACCCCCGAGAGTTCGGCAGGTCGGCCGGACACCGTGGCCCCGAACACGACGTCCCACTGTCCTGTCGCTTCGGCGAGCGCTGCTGCCCACGCACCCTGAACCAGGGTGTTGACCGTCAGCGCTCGCGCACGGCCGAGTTCGATCAGCGCTTCGGCGTCCGATGTCGCGAGAGGAACCTCGAGCGCGACGGGCACACTTCGCGGCGCTCCGGCATCGGCAACGAGAGTCGGCGCGGTGAGCCCACGCAAACGCTCGCTCCACGCTGCGCGGGCAGAGTCCTGATCACGGCCGGCGATCCATGCCAAGTAGTCGCGATACGGCGTCGGCGCAGGGAGGCGGCTGTCGCCGTCGTGGTAGACGTTCATCAGCTCGCGCAGGACGATCGGAGTCGACCAACCGTCGGTGAGCAGGTGGTGCGCGTTGAGGACCAAACGGTGCACCCCGCCGGGCAGCCGAACCAGTAGTGCACGCAGCAGAGGCGGTGTACTGACGTCGAAGACATGCTTGGCGGCCTCGTCCTCGAGCTGATCTGCAGAGCGGAATGCAGTGTCAGCTGGAACGGAGGTCAGATCGACCGAACGCCACTCGACTTTTGCGCCGCGCGGAATGATCTGAACGGGCCGTGCGAACTGCTCGTAGTGGAACGCGGCGCGAAGGTTCGGGTGCCTGTCGATCACGGTCTCGAACGCGTCGGCCAACTTCGCCTCGTCCAGTGGCCCGGAGAGGTCGAAGCGTGCAGTGAGCGTGTAGACGTCTGCGGCTCCGTCACGGACCGCATGGAACAGGAGACCTTCTTGTAGCGGCGAGAGCGGAAGGACGTCGGCAAGCGGTCCGTGGACGGCTTCGAGTTCGTTGATCCCTGCCTGATCGACCACCGCGCCCTGGCCGAAGATCGTCGCCGAGCAATCGGAAGGCGTCAAACCACCCTCGAAGAGCGCGGCATGCGCGGTCAGGGCAGCGAGCGCACGTTCCCAATGCTCTTGCAGCTCGACGATCGTCGCGCCGTCGAGCACTGAACCCGCCGCAGTCCATTCGACCGCCAGCGTCGTCGAGTCGTCCTCTCGGACAAATGCGTTGAGCGCCAGCACTTCCGACATAATCTTCGTCGCCGGCTCGATGACCGCGAATGGATCCTGCTCCGGCAATCGCCATCCGGTTCCGGGTAGGGACGGGAAGCGGCCCAGATAGTTGAGCAGCAGTTCGGGTGTAGCGCACGCGGAAAGGTCAGGTGCGGTGTCGGGATCCAGATGCCGCAGAACTCCATAGCCGACTCCGCCTCCGGGTACGGCGCGTTTTGCCTCCTTCACCGCACGAAGGAGATGTCCCGCAGCTGCTCCGCCGCTCAGTGCGTCGGCAAGATCGTCTGCGGTGAGCAGTGCATCGGTGGGAACCCGGACGGGGAACTCACTGGTGAACCACCCGATGGTTCCGGCGAAGTCGGTGTCGCTGGTGAGCGCGTCGCGGCCATGACCTTCGACGGTAACTGTCTGCGCGGGCAGCCCAGTCAGGCCGCGACTGTGCTGCCATGAGCGCAAGGCAAGCATCAAACCCGAGAGAAGCACTTCGTCGGCCTTGGCTCGATACGCCGCCGGAAGCGTGGTCAACAGCGCGTCGGTGACGGCCGGGGGCGCAATGGTTGTCGTGCGAGAGGCGGTTGCGGTCACGTCGATCTTCGGGTCGAGACGACGACTGCCGATCGGCTCGTCGTCCGCCTGTACCGACGCGGACTTCCAGTACTCGAGCTCTGACGCCCTGCTGCCAGAGGCCCCGAATTCCGCGAGCAACCCTGCGTATCGACGCCACGAACTTCCGCCTGCAGCCAACCGGGCCGACCTACGCTCGCGCGCTGCATCGGTAGCTTCGTGGAGGTCTGGAAGCAGAATTCGCCAGGACACACCGTCGACGATCAAATGGTGAGCCACGACGATCAATTGGTCGGGTCGACCGGCCTCGGTATTGACCAGTACGACTCGCAGGAGTTCACCGGCGCGTGGGTCGAGACTCGCCGCCGACGCCTCCGCGAGCTCTCTGATCCGGGACGGCTCGGAGGTGTCGGACACCTCGCGAACGAGTCCCTCGCTGCGCACTGCACCGGCGTCCCGGACGATCAATTCGGCAGTGCCGCTGTCGTTGTCACGGCGCAGGAGCAGGCGTAGAGCGTCATGGTGATCGAGGATCGTCTGCACGCCGGACTGCAGGTCACCCAGTGAAAGGCTGTCGTCGATGCGCACTGCGGTCCATTGCGCGTAGCCCGCGATTGCCTCGTCTGTCGGATTCTTGTCGATCAGTGCTCGAACGATCGGCGGGGCGATCACGGTGCCGGTCGCCACGTCCGCAACCGAGGCTACGGCGTCGGCGTCATCGGCAATCTCACGCGCCGCAGCGGCGATGGTTCCCAGATCTCGCTGTGCCAGTAGTTCTTTGGGAGCAACGATCAGACCACGCACCCGCAGTCGACTGCTGACACTGATTGCCGTGATGCTGTCACCACCGAGGCCGAAGAAATCCTCGTCCACGCCGACGCGTTCGCGGCCGAGCACCTCGGCCACCACGTCACAGAGGATTTCCTCGTGTGGTGTGGATGCAGCGCGACCTTCCGATTCGGCAGCCGGGGCAGGTAGTGCCGCACGATCGAGCTTTCCGTTCACCGTGACGGGCAGTTCGTCCAGAACGACGATTGCGGCGGGAACCAGATGATCCGGTACGCGACCGGCGAGGTCACGGCGCAATTCTTCCTGCGGCGGAAGCGTCGCGCCGGCGGCGGCTACAACGTAGCCGACGAGGCTGGGCCGTCCCCCATCCGTACGGATCAGCGCGGCAGCGGCGCCGATTCCGGGTACCGATCCGAGAACAGCCTCGACCTCGCTCAACTCGACTCGATGTCCGCGAATCTTCACCTGCTTGTCGCTGCGACCGATGAAGTCGTAGCCCCGCCCCGGCACCCACCGCGCCACGTCCCCGGCGCGGTACATCAGATCTCCCGGAGCCCCGAAAGGATCTGCGACAAAACGCTCGGAGGTCGCGCCGGCGCGGCCGAGGTAGCCCCTGGCCAATTGCGGTCCCGCCAGGTAGAGCTCACCTCGTTCACCGTCGGCGACCGGCTCGAGCGCGCTGTCGAGCAGGTACGCACGGGTACCCGCGAGGGGGTACCCGATACGCGGTCCGGCACCTTCGACCGTGGTCGCGATCGCGTCGACCGTCGTTTCGGTGGGGCCGTACAGGTTTCGAGCCGGAACACCGGATTCGATGATCGCGTCCCACAGTGCGGGCGGTGCCGCCTCGCCACCCACGACGAGGAGCTGCAACCGCTGCGTACGCAGCAACCCGTTGTCCACCATCGCTGCCGCCATCGACGGCGTCGTGTCGACCACGTCGACGCAATCTCGCTCGAACGCCGCGACCAGAGCAACCGCGTCCTTCTGCAGTTCCTCGTCGTATACGTGCACACGATGACCACACAGCAGCCACAACAGTTGATCGAGAGACGCATCGAAGGCGAACGACGCCGTGTGCGCGGTGTGCAGTTGACGGTTCCCGACGCGCTCGGCGGTGTCCCGGTAGATGGTGGCGCGATGGTGGTGAAGCAGGTGCGCCAATCCACCGCCTCTGACCAGCACACCCTTGGGCTTGCCTGTCGATCCCGAGGTGTAGATGACATACGCCAGGTGATCACCATGCCGTGCTGTCGCCAGTTCACCGAGTTCGAGTGGAAGCTCGGAATTAGCACGGAGTTCTTCGCGGACTGCGTCGGAATCGATGACGAGGGGGTCGGGCCGAGAACCTCCGACGAGTTGCTCGGCCAGAGTGGAAGTGGTGATCACGACCTTCGGCTGCGCGTCGTCGATCAGATCTCGCAACCGCTCGGCCGGGTGCTGCGGATCCAGGGCCACGTACGCTGCGCCCGCGTTCAATGTCGCGAGCAGAGCCACCACCATCTCGGAAGTACGCGGAAGCGCAAGTCCGACAATGTCGTCCGGGCCGACATCGCGGGCCCGAAGCAACCGGGCGAGCTTGTGGACGCGGCCACCGAGTTCTGCGCCTGTCAAACGTTCGTCACCGCATACGAGGACTGTGTCATCCGCGTGCTCGACGACGATGCGGTCGAACACGTCGGGAACGAGTTCGACCGAGCCGGGCAGCGGTGCAGTTTCGCGGCCGGCGAGAATCCGCGCGGCTTCGGCCGCAGGCATCATCTCCACCTGACCGACGGCAGGATCTCCCTCCCCGACCATCGCGTTGACGATGCTGACGAAACCGGCGAGGCGACGCTGAACCGATTCCCGAGTATTGGTACGCGCGTCCACTTCGAATCCGAGTAGAACTTCGCCGTCCGCAATGGGCGTCACCGTCAAACCCAGGTCCTCCGGCGGTCCCCCGGCGACGTTACGCAGTACACCCACAGCGCCGGCGAAATCGAGGGCGAAGTCGAAAGCCTTGAGATTGATTCCGATCCCGTGAAGCAGTGCGCCGGTTCCGGCGACGCCCAGGTCCCGAGCAAGATTCTCACCGCGGTAGCGCTGGTGTGCGCGCAGGCTTTTCATCGTGGCGGCCACCTGCTTGCTCAGGTCACCGAGTCGATCGTGGCTGCGAATCGTCAACCGGAGAGGCAGAACGTTGACTGCCATGGCCGGCGTCTTGAGTGCCGTGCGGCCTACGCGCGCCATGAGTGGCATCGCGATGACAACATCCGTCTCGCCGAGCAGTCGGTGGAGAAACGCGCCGTAGCAGGCGATCAGTGCCTCGGCCCACGTTGTTCCCGTCGCGTCTGCCACCTCTTTGAGGCGGTTGAGGGCGTCGGCGGTAATGATCTCGCGAACCTGGATCGTTCGTTCCGCCGGACCGGTGACCTGCTGGCCGCGTCCGTCCAACGCGGGCAACGGCGTCAGGACATCACGCCAGTAGTCACGATCTTCCGCGAACTGCTCGCCAGCCCGGTACGCCTCGTCCTCGCTGACCAGATCTGTCATAGAACCGAATCGCGTTGGCGCGACCTCGGTTCCCTTCTTCGCGGCCGTGTAGTGCGCGGCGACTCGGCGCGAAATCATTGCTGCGCTGTATCCGTCGACGATCAGGTGGTGATAGAGCTGGATGCACCAGATCTCGCGATCGGAGAGCCTGATCAGCGAGTAGGTGTACAGCGGACGCTCCACCATCAGGCGGCAGTACTCGGACGCCCGGCTGCGCTCGGCGTCGACCAGTGCGTGCGCCACGGCTACGGGATCACGCTCGTCACGGACGTCGGTGATCGGGATGATGCCAACCGGCTCGTCGGAGATGTACTGACGCGGGCCGTCCGCCGTCTCGATCATCCGCAGCCGCATGGTTTCGGCTTCACCGATCGTCGCCGTGATGGCGGCTGTCAGCAGTTCGGTGTCGATCGGTTCGTCACCCGAGATTTCGAGCACCTCGCCGACGAGGTAGCTCCGAGATTCGGGATCAAGCCTCTGTGCGTTCCAAATCCCGAGTTGAGCTCCTGTGAGAGCAAACGTAGCTTCGCTCGCCGCTCCGGAGTTCGAACCTGGAAGAACGCTCACACTGATCCCCTCGTCTGTGGACACACGTCACCCAAGGGTGACCTAACGTCGTTTTGGGTAGCCTAAACTAAATGTCGATGAATCGGGGAATCCGCCTCGCCGGTGACCCGAGAACCGACGGCTCCCGACGCGTTAATCAGAGGACACGCGCTTCTACAACCGCTTGCGGGACAGTCTCTTTCGTGAATCGAAACGAGAAAGTGAAGGCTAGTTCATCAGCGTTGCCGCGACGGTTCCGCCCAGTTCATAACAACCATCGCGGACAGATTTGTCCACGCTCACAGTCACTTCGAGCGGATCCGCCACCGCGACCAATCCGAGCCCGGTGGCGAGTTTGCGCACCGAGGACACTGCACCGGCAGTGTCGTTGTTGCCGTGAACCCACAGGCCGTACGGTCGATCCGAAACCGCGCCGAGGCATTGGTAGTACGTGGTGTCGAAGAAGTATTTCAGCGCGCCCGACATGTAACCGAAATTGGCGGTGGTTCCGAAAAGATAGCCGTCAGCAGCGAGGACGTCGGGCACCGTCGCCGCCAACGCCGGCATCACCTTCACCTCGACGCCCTCGATCTCGGGATCGCGAGCCCCGGCCAGGACTGCATCCAACAATTCGTGGGTTGTCGGCGAGGGCGAGTGGTGAACCACCAACAGAGTCTTCACACATCTGACAATACGGCGACGGGTGGCGCACCCGTCGCCGTTCACGCCTACGCCGAAACGGTTTCCGCGCTCATCGCCTTGACCAGGTCGTCGGTTCGGGTGACCGAGGCGCAGCGCCCGGCCGCGTACTCGAGCGCACCGACATGCTCGTCCAGGGAGAAGTCGGCTACCGCGTCGCCCACGAAGAAGATCTGCACGTCTTGCATGAACCCGTCCAAAGCGGTAGTCAGGCAACCGATGTGGGCATAGATTCCGGTGATGATCAGCTGGTCACGCCCACTCTCGCGCAGCCGCTCACGCAGATCCGTCTTGATGAAGGCGCTGTAGCGCCATTTTGTGAGCATCACGTCGTCCGAATGCGGAGCCAACTCGGCGATCACGTCGGTGTGAGCGGGATCTGCCTTCAGACCCGGTCCCCAGAAATCCGACAGCAACGCACGCTCCTCGGGATCCTGATCACCGGGTTGGGCGGTGTAGACGATCGGGATTCCGGCAGCTCGCGCCGACGAACGAAGCCGGTCGATGTTCGGAACCACGGTTTGGAGCGGGTCGACGCTTCGGTCGTACGCGTTCACGAAATATTCCTGCATGTCGTGCAGAAGCAACACCGCTCGGGAAGGATCGAGAGTCCAGTCGACCCGATTCTGCGGAAACTCGGTGGGCATCTCGTATCGCACTGCTGTGGGTAGCGCCATGATGAATCTCCTCGAAAATGTGGGGGTGGGAACCGATCAACTCGACAGAGTCTGTGCGGCAATCGATTCGCTGAGAACACGGCGCAAGGCCGCCTTGCTGGTCTTTCCGACGCCGGTGACGGGGAACTCGGTCACGAACTCCACTCGATCCGGAACCTTGTACGCCGCAACGCCTCGGCCTCGTATGTATCGCTTGATCTCGCCGACGGTCGGTGCATCTCCGGAAATCACCAGAACAGCACAGGTTCGTTCGCCCAGGTACTCGTCGGGAACGGCGACGACGGCCGCATCGTGGACAGCCGGATGCGAGAGCAGGTGGTTCTCGATCTCCTCGGCCGCAACCTTCTCACCGCCGCGGTTGATCTGGTCTTTTGCGCGCCCCTCGACTATCAGATGTCCTGAATCGGTGACGCTGACCAGATCGCCGGTGCGATAGAAACCTTCGGCGTCGAAGACCTCGGCATTGTGCGCATCCGCCCGGTAATAGCCGCGGATCGTGTACGGACCCCGAGTCAGTAAGTGCCCCGTGGTTCCGGGCGCGACGAGCGCGCCTTCGTCGTCGACCACACGAACCTCGTCGTCGGGTGAAATGGGCCGGCCCTGAGTGCTGACGATCAATTCTTGCGTGTCGTCGAGGCGGGTGTAGTTGACCAGCCCCTCGGCCATCCCGAACACCTGCTGGAGGGTGCAGCCCAACTCCGTGGGTACGCGTGCAGCGGCTTCGGCGCTGAACTTCGCTCCGCCGACGCCGAGAACCCGCAAGCTCGACAGATCGTGATCTGCCTTACTGGGGGCGGCCATCCAGGCCAACGCGATCGGTGGAACCAAGGAAGCGTGCGTGACTCGCTCTGATTCGATCAGACCGAAAGCTGTGGAGGGCATGGTGTCCGGCGCCAGAACCACGGAGCCGCCCGCGTGGAGAACACCCAGGATGCCCGGCGAACTCATCGGAAAATTATGCGCTGCAGGAAGAACCACCAACATGCGCGTCGCGTCGTCGACGCCACAGATCGGGTTGGACGCTCGCACCGAGTAGAGGTAGTCGGCGTGCGTTCGCGGAATCAGCTTCGGAACACCGGTCGTGCCACCGGAAAGCTGAAGAAAGGCGACCGACAACGGATCGACGTCGGCAAGAACGGGAACCTCGTATCCGCGCAGCGAATCGAAACCGACAAACTCTTCGGGGTCACCGGCCACGATCACAACAGGCGGAGTCTCGAGGCCTTCGTTCACCTCACGCGCCAGCGCGCGGTAGTCGAACCCGCCATGACGGTCGGCGACGATATAGGCAGCGACATCAGCGAACTGGCAGAAGTATCCGATTTCGGTTCGGCGATGCGCCGGCAACCCGAATACCGGCAGGGCGCCGAGCTTCAACACACCGAACAATGCTTCGACGTATTCCACGATGTTCGGCAGCTGCAGAAGCACCCGGTCACCGGCGCGAACACCCAAGCCGGACAGGCCTCCGGCCACGGCCGAGCTGCGACGATCGAGGTCGGAATACGTCAGCCGTGTCTGTGTGCCAGAGGCATCGCTGCCGACCACCGCTTCATTGTCGGGATGCCGTGCGGCCGCGGCCGTGACGAATCCGGCCAGCGTCTCGTCAGTCCAATAGCCTCGTCCCCGATAATACGTCACCAAATCGGGTGGATACTGTGCGACGGGTGCCAAGGGCTCGCGAGCGATCCTCGAGGTCATGCAAGTGACTCCTGTTCGAAAGTACTGTCAGCAAATACGTCTCACGCTTTGAGCGTCGCTCCACCGTCGACGTACAGCGCCTGCATGGTGATGTGGGCCGCCCGGTCGGACAGCAGGAAGTGCACCGAGTCCGCGATATCGTCTGCGGTGGCCAGTTTTCCGAGCGGAATACCCAGGCGATAGCTCGCCAGATTGCCTTCGATGACCGCGTCGGCACCCGAATCGTCGGAAGGGTCCGACCACAGTGACCGCTGCATCGCTGTGTCGGTGGATCCCGGAGCGACCACGTTGACACGAATGCCGTCAGTAGCCAGCTCCAGTCCAGCGGTTCGAACCAACATGGTGGCAGCAGCTTTGGACGAACCGTAAGCACCCATCCCGATACGTGGGACACCGGCCGCGTTCGACGAGACGACCACGATCGCCCCGGCCCGACGGCGACGCATTTCCAGTCCCACGCTTTGCAGCACGTTCAGCAATCCGAAGACGTTGACGCCGAATATCTTCCGCCACTGGTCCGGATCGGAGTCCAGCACCGATCCGGTGTCGAGAATTCCGGCGACGTGCGCGAGCGCGTCGATCCGGCCGAACGTGTCCATCGTCGAGGCCACTGCAGCGTCGACTGCCTGCCGATCGGTCACGTCCACGACGTGACTCTCGATATCGGCGCCTTCGACGATTGTTTCTGCCAATTCCGCAGTTACCCGCTTCAATTCGACGTCGTCGCGATCGAGCAACGCCAGCGAATACCCGTCGCGCGCAAGCGTACGGGCCACTGCGGCGCCGATCCCCGCCGCAGCACCGGTGACCACGGCGATTCGGCGCTCGCTCACTGCGGGCACAGGACCTGAACCCAGGCATTGATCGTGGGCTCTTCTGCCAACTCCGCGAAGTCGGCATCCGCGCCCGCTCCCCGCCACCGTTCGACGAGCGTCATCAAGCGAACCGAGTCAAGGCCTTCGTCACCCAGGTCCGCGTCGTCGCCGAGTTGCTCTGCCCTCATCGACAGAACCTCGGCGACGTCGCGCACGATCTGGTCACGGTCCACGGTGTTGCTCATCGGTCTCCTCGAGTAGTGGTCGACGCGCTCAGATCGAGCCAACCCAACCCTCGTGTCGACCCCGTCCGCACGCCTTGACTTTAGGCCAGCCTAACCATAACGGTACGGAAGTACACAACCCGGGCGCTCGCAACACAAATTCACCCAAACTAAGGCTAGCCTCAACATAACAAGCAATCTGTCGAACTGGAAGGGTGTCCATGTCAGCACTCGCCGAAGTCTCCGAATTCCCGTTGCGCAACAACCGGACTGACGATGAAACGGACTCCGTTTTCCTGCTCTCACGTAGGCAAACGTCGATCCGCACTTCGGGAGTAGTCGAAGAATTCGACTCGGCCTTCGACGCTGCCGAAGCCCTCAAGACCGGGCGCATCGACTCGGTCGTCGGCGCCCTGCCGTTCTCCCCGGAGACGCCGTCCGCCCTCACCGCGCCACTGAGTTTCACACGAGTCCGCGGTGATCTATATCACTCCAACATCCCGTCATTACCCACTTCGCGGGTAGCCGGATTCGAACCCAGCCCGCAGATCCACACCGACAGGGTCCGCGGAGCCATCGAACGACTTCGAGCAGGCGAACTCGACAAAGTTGTCCTCGCACGCTCCCTGACCATCGAGGCCGAGTCCACGATCTTCCCCGCCGCTCTGGCCGAGAAACTGATTGCACTCGATCACGCGCACAACGGTTTCTGCGTCGACCTGTCCCCCGCCGGAGGAAAGTACCGCGGGCGTTCGCTGGTCGGTTCGACGCCCGAGGTTCTGATCGAAAGGCGAGGCGGCGTCGTCACCTGCCACCCGCTGGCGGGCTCGATTGCACGCCATCCGAATTCGGATCAGGACGAGGCGAATGCCGAGCAACTCCGCGCGTCGACCAAAGATCTGGCCGAACACGCGTTTGTCGTCGACTCCATCAGCGCGATACTCGGACCACTGTGCACGTCCTTCAATGCACCCAGCGCACCGGAAATCCTTCGGACACCGCAACTGTGGCATCTCGGGACCAAGATCGAAGGTGTCCTGATCGACCCGAGCCTGACCTCGCTCGAACTCGCAATGGCGCTGCATCCGACTCCCGCTGTCTGCGGCACACCGACGGTCGCCGCACGCGAGCACATCACCGCAACCGAAGCCGATCGTGGGTTCTATGCCGGTGCCGTGGGCTGGTGCGACCGGACTGGAGACGGCGAGTGGATGGTAGCTATTCGTTGCGCCGAGATCGCAGCAGACGGCCTCTCGGCGCGGGCCTACGCCGGCGGCGGCATCGTCGCTACTTCCGACCCGGAAATCGAATTGAGAGAGACCAGTACAAAATTCCGCACGCTACTCAGTGCGTTCGACCTCGCTGAACATCATCTCTGACAGGGCGTCACTTCTTCGAGGTGTTCAGGGCAATCGCGGCGTGAACGAGTGCCTTGAACGCCTTTTCGTCGACGGCTTGGCCCTCGTGGAAATCGATCGCCCGTCGCGTATTGCCCTCGAGGCTGGAGTTGAAGAGTCCTGAAGCGTCGTCGAGTGATGCGCCTTTGGCAAAGGTCACCTTCACTGCGCTCTTGTAAGTCTCACCGGTACAGATCATTCCGGCGTGGTACCACACGGGAACACCTCGCCACTTCCATTCCTCCACCACATCCGGATCCACTTCTTTGATCAGAGTTCGTATCCGGGCGAGCATCTCGCCCCGCCAGTCTCCGAGTTCCTCGATTCGCTTGTCGATCAACCGAGACGGGGAATCTGCGCCTTGCTTGTCGGACTCACTCTTCGCCATCGCTTCGTCACTTCCTGCTCGTCGCCGCCGATCTCCGGTGAGTCGAGTATCCCCTCCTGCACGCGGATTCACTCGGTGAATCACTGACGCATCACGGCGTCTCGGCAGATGCGATTTCTTGCAGTTTCGGTCAAAGTGAGACGGACGTCCAGTATTCTTTGGGTACTAAGTCCCGATTCTTCGGCCCGGAGGACTGCATAGTGATCTGGAATCGACCGCTCGCCCACTCAGTTGCTTGGGCTGCCGGATCGGTTGTTCTCGCCGCCGCGATTGTCGGCGTTCACACCGTTCCTGCGGCGGCGCAACAGGCCCGTGTCTTCGACGTACTGTGCACACCCACCGATGCAGGCCTTTCCGAGCTGTCCGGACTCACCGTCACCGCGGCCGGGATGTACGCAATCGGCGACAGCGGCTCCGACGATCGGGTCGCCGAACTCGATTCGAACTGCCACGTGCAGCGCTGGATCAGCGTGGGCACCCCTCGTGTCGACGTCGAGGATCTGTCGTCGACTCCCGACGGCCACCTGTGGCTGGCAGACATCGGCGACAACAACGCGGTACGAACGTCGGTCGGGCTGATCGAACTCGATCCGGCTTCAGGTGCGGCGACCTCCTACCCCCTGGTCTATCCCGACGGCGCGCACGACGCCGAGACACTACTGATCCAGAGCGACGGGGTTCCCGTCATCGTCACCAAGGACTACCTGGGTGCAAGCGTGGTCTACACAACCGCTGAGCGACAGCAGGTTCAGGATCTGAGTACGGGCTCGCCGACCATGTTGGCCAAAGTAGGTCAGCTCAGATTTACTCCCACCCTCACACCCGGTGGGCCCGTCCCCCACGCCGGAACGATGGCTGTCACCGGCGGCGCCGTGAGCAAGGACGGCACGGTGGTAGCGCTCCGCACGTATACCGACGCTTACCTGTACGCAGCTCCCGACGGCGATATCGTGAAAGCGTTGAACACCAACCCGATTCGCGTCTCCCTTCCCGATGAGCCACAAGGTGAGGCGATCGCGTTCGACGCTGCCGGTGATCTGATCAGTGGCTCCGAGGCATACCGAGGGCCATTACCACCAATCCGAATTCTTCGCGGCGCCAGCGACATCGCACTGTCGGGCGGAGCGAGCGGCTCTCTCGGGTCGTAGTCGATTCGCGTCCCCGGGAAAGCGGACAGGCGCCGCTATCATGGCCGAGTGAACAAACAACTTCGAGCGACAGTGGTGGTCTCGGCAGTTCTCGCACTGGCTTCGTGTGCGAATTCCCTCGAAGGATCACCGCGCCCGGATGCGTTTGTTCCGAGCATCGACAACCCGGATCCGTCCGAAGCCATCGACGGAGTTGTCACGGTCGACTACCCAGCAGCCCAACACGTACGCCCGAACGAACGCGTGGCGTACACATATTCACCGCCCTTCGGCGGCCGTCATGACTCGGTCTGGGCAAACTGCACCGGAGTTGTTTATCCACAAGCGATTCGGACCGAGAATGCGGTCCATTCTCTCGAGCACGGGGCCGTGTGGATCACGTACAACCCCGACCTCGTCTCGAGCGAGGATCAGGCTCGCTTGGCACAGCGAGTCGAGGGCATGAGCTACACGTTGATGTCGCCGTATCCGACCCTGGATTCGCCGATCTCGCTGCAGTCTTGGGGCCGTCAGCTCAAGCTCGACAACGCCGCGGACGCGCGCATCGATCAGTTCGTCTCGGCTCTGCGCGTCAACCCGAACACGTATCCCGAAGTGGGCGCGACCTGTTCGGTGCCGGTGACGAGCTTCGACCCGAACAACCCGCCGCCATTCGACCCCACCACTCCGGATCCGTCATCTCCCACAACTGTTCCGGAGCGGTAGCGTCTCAGCAGGCCCCGCTTCGCGGCGTAGACACCTACTTGCCTCGTGAACGGCGTTCCAGTTCGACTGCCCGTCGCATGGTTTCCCGAGCCCGGCTTCGGTCACCGGCATAGTCGTAGGCGCGAGCAAGTCGGAAGTTCTGCTTCCAGTTGTCCGGGTCTGCTTCCCAGTCGACCTTGATCTGGGCGAACAACTCGTCGGCAGCCGCTCGCTCGATCCGGCCCGAAGGCAATTTCGGAAGCGCAGACGCGTCGACAGCGAGGCCCTCGTCGTGAATCTGCTGCGCGAGGCGCTGGTGCGTGAAGCCGGCACGGAGCGTGGCGATGACGAGCCACAGCCCCAGGAACGGCAGGATCAGCACGCCGATCCCGAGACCGATCGCGGCGCCGCCACCGTCCTGGATGAGCTGGATTCCGCGCTGGCCGAGCAGCACGAAGTACACCGCGAGCGCAATGCAAATCGCGACGATCAGTGCGACGGTGCGAGTGGTCTTGTTCATAGATCGAGAAAGGAATCGATACCGACCGTCAGACCCGGACGCGAGCCGATCTGGCGGACACCGAGCAGAACGCCCGGCGCGAACGAATTCCGGTCGATCGAGTCGTGGCGAATGGTCAGTGTCTCGCCCTGAGTTCCGAGAATCACTTCCTGATGCGCGACCAGTCCGGCCATCCGCACGGAGTGAACCCGGACGCCGTCGACGTCCGCTCCGCGCGCACCCTCGAGCTCGGTCGTGGTGGCGTCAGGGCTACGTCCGACGCCTGCTTCCGCGCGAGCCTCGGCGATCATGGCGGCCGTTCGGTATGCGGTGCCCGAGGGAGCATCTGCCTTGTTGGGGTGGTGAAGTTCGATAACCTCGACGGAATCGAAGAAGCGCGCCGCGGCAGCCGAGAAGCGCATCAACAACACAGCACCGATGGCGAAGTTCGGGGCGATCAGAACACCCGTTGCCGGCTGGGCGTCAAGCCAGGACTGCACAGTCGCAAGCCTGGACTCGTCGAAACCGGTGGTGCCGATCACTGCGTGAATTCCGTTGGCCACGAGAAATTCCAGATTTCCCATGACGACGTCGGGGTGCGTGAAATCGACCACTACCTGAGTGCGGGTGTCGACAAACGTCTCGATGCGATCACCGGTGTCGACCTGAGCGACGAGTTCCAGATCGGGAGCAGCTTCCACTGCCTCGCAGATCGCTCGACCGACCTTGCCCTTGGCTCCCAGAACCCCGACCCTGATGGGTGCTGCACTCACGTCTTCCACGCTCCGTCCGATGCATTGTTTGAGGTGAAGCCTACGCAATCACCCCGATGCGCTCACCATCAGTCGGGCGGGAGTTATGTCACCACTGGCACACTGGACGTAGTGAGCAACCGTCCGCAAGTCCGCGAAACCGGCAACCTTCGACCACTCGAGTTGGCAACGGGTGCCGTCATGGCCGGATTCACGGTCGCGTTGTCCGTGATTGCCACGGTCATCCCCATGGCCAGCGCCCTCAACCTCGTGGCCGCCGTTCCGATGGGAATTGTTGCCCAGCGCTTCCGAGTCCGCGCCGTGACGACGGCCGGTATCTCGGCCACGGCAGTCGCCTTTGTCGCGGCGGGTTCGGGATCTGCGGCGGCGGTCGCATTGAGCGCTCTCCTCGGCGGAATCATCGGTACGGTCAAGCGGCGCGGTCTCGGCTTCGTCTCCGCATTGCTGTCGTCATTGGTCATCGGGCCCGCGCTGGCGTTGTTCTCCATAGTCCTGTTGCTTGTTCTCGCTCCGCTGCGCACCTTGTTGTTGACCTCGCTCGAGAACACCGCGTTGGGCGTGGCCGAGATCTTGAAGCGTGCCCCCACACTGGTCGGCGCAGCCGAATGGATCGAGAACAGCATCGGCTCGATCATCGACTACTGGTGGTTGTGGATCGGCGTGTCCATCATCTCCGGAATCGTCCTCAGTACCGTCGTCTCCTATTTCGTCCTCGGCGCCGTCCTCGACCGATTGGCTGCACTCCCTTCGGCCGACCCGCTCCAGACAGCACCCGACGACCGTCCGATCGATCCGCTGCCGGTCACTTTCGATCACGTGGGCTTCACCTATCCGGGTGCAACGACACCGGCCCTCGTCGACGTCAACTTCACCGTGCGACGAGGAGAGTTCGTCACCGTCGTCGGCCACAACGGCTCGGGCAAGTCCACACTCACCCGGTTGCTCGCCGGTCGCGCGCCGACTGTCGGGACGCTGACGAGACCCGGGTCCGCCGGTCTCGGCCGACACGGCGGAACCGCCGTCGTCCTCCAACGACCCGAAAGCCAGATCCTCGGAACCCGCGTCGCGGACGACGTCGTCTGGGGGCTCCCCCCCGAGTCGCATCCCGACGTCGATGCACTGCTGGCCGAGGTGGGACTCGCGGGCATGGGTATGCGTGAGACCTCCGGGCTGTCCGGTGGCGAGATGCAACGTCTGGCTGTTGCAGCCGCGCTGGCGCGGCGCCCCGCTCTGCTGATCGCGGACGAAGCCACCGCGATGGTCGATCAGGCCGGCCGGGAGGAATTGGTCTCGCTCCTTGCCGAACTTCCGCGACGCCACCCGATGGCCGTGGTACTGGTCACCCATCACCACGCCGACACCCGCAACGCAGATCGGGTGATTCAACTACAACGCGGACGGCAGATCGATCACCAACCAGGTTGGATGACGTCGACGTTCGGGGGTCCTCCGCCTGCGCCGTGGCCGGTCAGCACTCGAGCTGTCCTCCAACTCACCGATGTCACCCACACGTACAACGACCGGACTCCGTGGTCGCGGCGCGCACTGTCGGACGTCAATCTCACAATCGGCGACGGCGACGGGCTGCTGGTTCTGGGCGGCAACGGTTCCGGTAAATCGACTCTGGCCTGGATCATGGCGGGCTTGATCGCACCGAGCAAGGGAACCGCAGTCTTCGACGGCAAACCCGTCTCACGCCAACTCGGCATCGTCGGTCTCACGTTCCAGCATTCGCGACTGCAGCTGCAACGCCGAACCGTCGCCGAAGACATCGAGGCCGCTGGAGGTCCGGAGATCGGATCGGTGCAAGTCTCGTGGGCGCTCGACGCCGTCGGACTCGACCGTCACATCGCCGGCCGCAGCATCGACGAGTTGAGCGGCGGACAGATGCGACGCGTCGTCCTGGCCGGTCTCCTCGTGCGCCAACCGCGGGTACTCATCCTCGACGAACCGCTGGCCGGTCTCGATCCACCCGGTCGACACGAAATCCTGAACGTACTCAGGTGGATTCGTCGGAACGGAACCGCGGTAGTCGTCATCTCCCACGATGTCGACGGCATGGACGCCGTGTGCAGCAGAACAATTCGACTGTCGGAGGGTCGCATCCTCGACCCTGCCGCCAGCAGCGCCTTGGAAGGATCGACGACGTGACAACACTTCTGCGCGAAGTCCCGACTTCATCGCCGATCCACCGATTGTGGGCCGGAACGAAGATCGTTGCCGTCGTTCTCGTCAGCATCGTGGTCGTGACCGCTCCGTCCTGGCCGGCGATCGGCGTCGTACTCGGATTGTTGTTGCTGACCGCGGTGATCGGACGCATCCCCCCGACTGCAGTTCCGCGACCTCCGTGGTGGTTGTGGGCGCTGATCCTGCTCGGCGCGTTGATCAATCTTCCGATCGGCCTCGACGCAGTGTTCATCTACCTGCAAGCTGTGACGTTCGGTCTTGTATTGCTCTGCGTCTCACTGATGTTGGCATGGACCACGTCGATGAGCGATGTGGCGCCGGCACTGGCAACGCTCGGTAGACCGCTGCGATTCCTCAAGATCCCGGTCGACGAGTGGGCGATCGCGACGGCCCTCTGCATTCGTTCACTTCCGCTCTTGATCGACGAGATGCTCACCCTGGTGGCGGCGCGACGACTACGCCCGAAAGCTGTGGTGAACAGCGCTGCCGACAATTCGATAGTCGATCTGATCACCACGACCATGTCGGTGGCAATTCGGCGCTCTGCCGAGATGGGTGAAGCGATCTCCGCTCGCGGGGGCACCGGTTTGATCGCGGCGTACCCCAAGCGCCCTCAGCTCGCCGACCTGTTCGCACTGACCGTCGTCATCGCCGCGTGCGTCAGCGCGGTTGTTTTGACTCTGGTTCTGCGCTGATCGGGTCACCACTGACAGAATTTCCCTGGGCGATGATCGCAGAACCCATCCAGCGCCGTAGGTATCGCCGCAGTTCTTCGTCGCTCCGCTTCGGGTCGCCGGGCGCGAGGAAAAACGACTGCATCGTCCGCAGGACGTATTCGACCAGTTCCTGAAGTGATGCGTCGTCGTATCCGAAACGCACCCAGTCCACGTCGAAGCGGGTGATCATCGCCATTCCGAAGGCCTGCGCCTCCTGAGAGGTCAGACCCTCGGGATGAAGACTCGAATTCGTGCTGGTGAGCAGAATGCCGAGATGCGGCGTTCGGTGGACCTGGGTCAGGGTGTAGACGACACCCTCGGTCATCGCCTCGACGGGATCTTCGATGCCGCTCACGTGTGTGGTGAGTCGATCGAGATAGCCGTCGACCGACGCGATCGCCGCTGCCCGCATCAGAGCGTCAGCGCTGGGAAAGTATCGATACACGGTCTGCCGGATCACGCCCAGTGACTCGGCGACGTCGCCGATGCTGATTTCCGAACTCGTCCGTGCGATCAACTCGACCGCGGCCTCGACAATGCGACGAGACGCATCTTCGTCACTGTCCGGTGGATTGCCGCCCCACCCACGCCTTCGTGCCACTGCCCACTTCCTCGCTCGAACGAGGCTCGAACCATGTCTTTGCGCTCGAAGTCCAAGAGCCACAGGCTAACACAGGCAGGTTTTGCATCTGCGCCCCTCGAATTCACTCCCCTCGCCGAAAGTGAACATACAACTGCACACCAATATGTATGATTACCGCCACACGTGGCTTCGAGTGCCAGAGCGGCCACCTGACCAGCCCCTCCGAAAGACGAGGTTCGACAAGTGACCAACCTTCAACCCCGAAAAATGGACTTCGGATTCGAGGATCAGGACGTTCCCTTCCTGTGGAACCCGGAGAACCCGGCCTGGTCGAGCATGTCCAACGCGGTCTCGTTCCTGGCCATCGGTTTCGAGAAGATGATCGTGAAGATGATCATGCAGACCAAGTCGCGGATCAGCGATCCTGAAGTGGCCGAGGAAGCCGTGGCGTTCATGCGTCAGGAAGGCCATCACTCGACCGCGCACCGCCAGCATGTGAAGGCTCTGATCAGGCGCTACCCCGGACTACAGAACACGCTCGACGCTGTGATCGGTGAATTCGATCTACTGACCGAGGCGACCTCGCTGAACTACCGGCTTGCATACACCGCAGATCTAGAGGCGACCTTCACTCCGGTGTTCAAGCTGATGCTCGACAACGAGGCGACCTTGTTCCGCCCGGGAGACGACCGCGTCGCGTCACTGTTCATCTGGCACTTCGTCGAGGAGGTCGAGCATCGCAGCTCGGCACTGATCATCTTCAATTCCGTTGTCGGAAGCGAGCTTTACCGGATGCGAATGGCGCCGTCGATCTTCGCACACGTCATGAAGGTGATTCGTATCGCCTGCGCAGGCTTCAACCAGCACGTTCCGCTCTCCGAGCGGCAAGTCGACTCACTGTCGATGTTCGCCACCCACCGCACCAAGCAGAAGATTCTGACGTCGTTCGCTCCGTATCTGACCAAGGGCACGATGCCTCGCGCCTTCGATCACCTTCAACTCGGAGAACAACTCGTCGCACTCGGCGGTGTCTTCCGCAGCCAGATGCCCAATCACAACCCGGACCACGAGAAACTCCCCGCACTCGCCGACCAGTGGTTCAAGCGTTACGACGACGGCTACGACTGCACACGCTGGTACACCGCCGAATCTCAGGCACAAGCCGAGTCGATCACGTCAGGGGCCAACTGATGGCAGAACACTGCTCCCCCACGTTCTCCCAGCTCGCAACAGAACTCGGTTTCTCCTGTCAGGAAGCAGGTGGACTCGTCGAGTTCCGTAACCCCGCGGCGCTGGAGAACTGGACCCTGCCCGTCCTCGAATGGACCATCATCGTCGGCTCGGTGCTCGCACTGGTCCTGGCGATCGTGCGGTTGCGCCGCAACGGCGACCCCACCAATCTGGTTCTCTGGTTCGGCGCCACCGCCTACCTGTTCATCATCGAGCCTCCGCTGTACTTCCCGGCGGCGTTCGGCATCGAAGAACAAGTGGACACGATGTTCGCGCACAACGTGTTCACCGTCGACTTCATGTGGGGTCGACTGCCGCTGTACATCGTTGCCATCTATCCACTGATGGCGACGTTGGCCTT
Source organism: Rhodococcus sp. IEGM 1302 (assembly GCF_030056935.1). Classification (NCBI taxonomy): domain Bacteria; kingdom Bacillati; phylum Actinomycetota; class Actinomycetes; order Mycobacteriales; family Nocardiaceae; genus Rhodococcus; species Rhodococcus sp. IEGM 1302. The sequence continues at coordinate 74,853 of NZ_JASHKY010000021.1, forward strand.
CGAAATAGTCAGAATGCTCGGCGTTTTCCGCAAATACGGTCCACTACTGGGCGCTGTCTGCGTCGGCTTCGTCCACCATGCGTTCTACGAAATCTTCGACCACCTGGGGCCCCAGTTGCGGTGGTGGGAGTGGTCGACGTCGAACCCGATCAACCAACCCATGTTCGACGCGGTTCCACTTCCCAGCGTGGTCGTCTTCGCCGCGCTGTGGCCGATGTCGTTGGCATTCTGCGTCCAGTACTTCGTCGGACGGCACGTCGATGCCGGCAAGCACTTCTCCGGACTTCAATTGGTATGGCGCACCATCGTGATCGGCCTGCTGGCCTCGCTGGGTACGTTCATTCTTCCGCTCCCGGCGACGGTCTTCGGTATGGGAAGCGACACTGTCCGCGGGTTCCTCTACGCCGCTGAACTTGCAGTCCTCACAGTGGTCGCGATCGTGGTTCTCGTCCGCCAATGGACGCACCTGCGCTCGGCAGAATCGAACACTCCTGCACACACCAACAGGTTCGTGCAGATCTACAGCGTGGTGTACCTGGTTGTCATGGCCGTCCTGTGGGCGAGTGCGCTTCCCGACTTCTTCGACGCGGTCGACGGTTCCACCAGCGCTGGAGATCCCATCGGGAACCTCTGGTACACAGTGGCGTGCTTCGTCATCGCAATCCTGTGCGTGAGCGCAACTTTCACCATTCCGAAGCGGAACTCCGGGACGGCCGACGCCGAGCTCCTCGGGGCAAACTCAGCGACTCCGGCTACCTAGGCGACCGGGACGAGACCGCTCGGGTCTCGTCCCGGTTTCTCGGTTTCACGGGACGCGGTGAGTCCACTCTTCGGTTCTGAACTTCGTGTCCACCAGCTTGCGCGCCTGCTCCAACTCCGGGTCCGTGTAATCGCTGTCGTGGGTGTCGTATTGACCTCGGAAGTGCTGCGCAAACGACTCCAGGATTGCTGCACGCGTCATTCCGGTCTGCGAACGCAGCGGATCGACGCGCTTGGCCGCACTCTTGGTTCCCTTGTCCGACATCTTCTCTCGTCCGATTCGCAACACCTGCGTCATCTTCTCAGCGTCGATGTCGTAGGCCATGGTCACGTGATGGAGCACAGTGCCGGACGCGAATCGCTTCTGAGCGGCGCCGGCGATCTTGCCCTTGTCCGAGGCGATGTCGTTGAGCGGCACATACCGAGCGTTGATACCGACCTCGGCAAGCGCTCCCATGACCCACTGATCGAGAAACGCGTAGGACTGCTCGAAACTCAAACCCTCGACCAATGACGCCGGTACTGCCAACGAGTACGTGATGCAGTTGCCCGGTTCCATGAACATCGCGCCGCCACCGGAGATTCGGCGCACCACCCCGATGCCGTACCGCGCAGCCGCCTCGGAGTCGACCTCGTTACGCACGGACTGGAACGATCCGATCACGACCAAGGGCGAGTCCCAGTCCCAGAAACGCAATGTCGGCGGACGCTCACCCGATGCGACCTCACGCGCGATGACCTCGTCCAGCGCGACGTGCATCGCGGGATCGAGAACCACCGGCGGGATGAGGTCGAAGGTGTGATCCGCCCAGCTCGTGGCGTGGCCGAGTGCGCGCCGGATCGCGATGCCGACCGACTGCGGCGTGAAGCCGATCATCGAGACGGACTCGTCGAGCGCAGTGGAGATGGCATGCGCCAACTGTTCTGCATCCGAGTCGGCGGGCATTCCGCGCAACGCCGCGTTGATGTCGTCGAGCGCGCTGTCGGGCTCGAGGAAGAAGTCCCCCGAGACTGCGACTTCGGACAGCCGACCGTCCGCCACCTCGACGTCGACCGCGACCAGTTTTCCACCAGGAACCTTGTACTCTCCACGCATCCGTCCAGCCTATCCCTGCGGGATTCTCTGCGGTGAGCGCCGTCGAAGATCACACCGCGCGCGCAGTGCGCATCTGTTCGGAAGGCAGGGCGACCAAGTAACCACACCTGTAAGTCGCTGCGGGGCTGCATAATCGCGCGGACGGGACCGCACGTGTCGACCCCTGGCAATTTGGCCGAGCAACGGCCCTGCTTCTGCCGACAGGCGAGATGATCTCTGTGGTGGGAGGATTGCCGCAACGAGCCAACTCCCTGGCGAGCCACAACGGAGGTAGACATGAAGGTCCCGGCGTTCCACTCGACGGTTCCTTCGGATCTCGACGTCTATCACGACAACGAAAGCTGCATTTTGGCCGCGCGCATCGCAGTGTCCCATCGTGCGCCCGGAGTCGACGGCCGACCGTGGTGCACTGCGTGTGCGTCTTTGGACTGACGAGCGACCACCAGTTCACTCACACCCACGTCGCCGATTCGGGGACAACCCCGTTGGCCCGAGCATTCGCATCGATGACAGCGCGGAGCCACACTGTCAGACCGGTCTCGACCTGCTCGTAGAACGCGGTGAATCCCGGATCGGCCACGTACATCCGTCCCAGACACACCTGCATCGAATGTGTGCAGTCGAAGTAAACCCCGATCGACGCTCGGTGCCGTTCTGCCAGCAAATTCGCCTCGGCGCTTCCCGGTTCGACACCGGACCGGCAGGCCAGCGCCAGATCTTCGTTGAGCGTCTCGACGCAGTCGGCGATCTTCTGCCAATCCTCAGCGGTCCTACCCGCCGACCGTTCCGCGTGCTGCGCCCACTGCGCACTGTCACCCCAACACTCGTGCGCCTCAGGTCCCCATGACGGCTGCCAGTGTCGGCCGAAGATCGAGACCTGCTCGTGTGCCGGCAACAGCACACCCGACTTCCTGGCATCGATGATGCGATCCAAGGACTCGCCCAGTTCTTCCAAGTCGGCTATCCGTTGCCGCAACTCGGCGCGCTGCCCACACAGCGTCTTGTCCACGTCGGCTGCGGGCGCATCGAGCAATATCCTGATCTCGTCGAGCGACAAGCCCACGTCTCGGTAGACAAGCACCCGGCCGATGCGGCCGAGGTCCGGGTCGGTGTACAGCCGGTAGCCCCCGTCACTGCGCCCGGACGGACGCACCAAACCGATTGCGTCCCAATGATGGAGGGTACGTACGGTTATGCCTAGTCGTGATGCGGCAGCACCGACAGTGAGAGCACTGTCTGCCTCGTCTCCGAAGAGTTGGTCCGTCACGTGATCCAGTCTGACAGACGCGGTTCGGGAGGCCACAGCGTCAGACCTCGGTTCAGTCGTCGGGTCCGTCAATTCCCATGCCTCGCAGATGCTCGGCCTCGGCACTGTTCGGGTCGTACGGACGAGCGGCCGTCATGATCACGCGCGCGTTCTCCGGTGTCACAATCTCCAACTCCAGTGAATTCCACGGCTTCAGATGTGGACCGCTGGTGCATCCGGGCCGCAATTCCTCACACGCCTTGGCTATCTGATCGATCTGACTCAGCACACACGCAAAGCTCACGCTGACGGACGGTGGTGAATCTGCACATTCGCCGGGCACGAGCAGAACGTCTTGAAATGCCCAGCGTCGCAGGTGCGTCAGTCGATCCGGTACCGAAAAGAGGTCGAAGAAACCGAGCCCACGGATCCAGAAGTCGGCAGATTCGGCCAGATCCGATGTCGGAACCGACACGAACATGGGCATTCCGTAGAGACCTCGGAACTGTTCCGGAGGCACGGCGTCTGTAGCGGGGACAGGGACGGGGCTGATGTCGAATGCTGGGTAAGTATCGGTCATGAAGCCATCGTGAGCCCTCACGCTACGTCAGGGTCAAATCGTGTGAAATCCGATCGAACCAGATTGCGCGATCACACCGAGCGTGCGAATGCGCCGTCGTCTGCGAATACCCGTTGGGCAAAGCGTTCGCCGATGAGACGGTGCGTCGCAGCGTCCGGATGGAGCTGATCGGGAAGCGGCAACTCTTCGTTCTCGGCCGCACCATAGAGATCGCACCCGTCGACGTAATGCAGATTGGGATCATCCGCCGATCGCTGGGTTACGATGCGCGCCAACTCTTCCCGAATAGAGCGCAGCGTCAGCTTTCCGGCTACGCGCTCGGCGGGATCGCCGGTAGCAACGAATCGCATTTCGCCTCTGGCAAGCGCGTCGAAATCGAATGCACCAGGTCCAGGCGTGTCTTCGTGAATCGGGCAATAGACAGGCGAGACGACCAGCAGTGGAGCCACTGGATGGCCGTCGCGGACCGTGTCGAGGAAGCCGTGCATTGCCGACGTGAAGGCCCGCAGGCGCATCACGTCGGAGTTGACCAGATTGATGCCCATCTTGATGCTGATGAGGTCGGCAGGAGTGTCTCGCATAGCGCGGGCGACGTACTGGTCCAGCAGAGCGCTGCCGCTGAACCCGAGGTTGATCAGATCCACGCCGCCGAGGGAGGCTGCGAGAGCAGGCCAAGTGCGGGAGGGACTTTCAGCGCCGGAGCCTTGACTGATCGAGCTTCCGTGATGGAGCCACACATCACGCTTCGTGCCGACTGCGAGTTCGAGCGGGGCGTCGGTTCGCAATGCGACAAGTTCGGTGGTTTCGTTGTGCGGCAACCAGATCTCGACGGTCTTGGATCGCGCGGGCAAGTCCGCGAAGCGGATGGTGCTGACGGGTCCGGATTGTCTCTGAGCGGTACCGGTCGCCATGTCGATCGTCACCGTGTTGCCACCCTCAGCGATTGCGTGCCCGGTTGGTTCGCCGTCGACGATCAGGTCGTACACCCCTTGCGGCCTCGGCGGAGCACCGATGTAGATCATTTTCGTGGGCAGAGTGTCGAGTTCGATGACCGTAGCGCTGGTTCGGAACACCAGCCGCACTCCGGACGGTTGTGATTGCGCCATTGCCATCTGCCCGTCAGCGAATTGCGTGCGAGCTCTGGCAGGCAGACGGTGTGTCAGCACACCGCGTTCGGTCCGCTCGAGCTCAAGGGCTCCGCGCACGATTTCCTCGGAAATTGCGGTAGTAATCCAGCTGCTCTGGCTGTTCATCTCATTCACCTGTAGATAAGTTGCGAAGGTTTTAACTACAGCACACAGTAATTTGCCTATACTATTTAGGCAAGCGGTTTCACTTCTCGACGAACAGGACCGACGGACATGCCTCGCGCAGGACTGACACCCGAACGCCTCGCCGTGGCGGGCGCCGAATTGGCCGACGAGGTGGGCTTCGAGCAGGTGACCGTATCGGCGGTCGCCAGAGCGTTCGACGTCAAGGTCGCAAGCCTGTACTCCCACGTGAAGAGTTCGAACGACCTCAAAACCAGAATCGCGCTGCTTGCCTTGGAAGAGATGGCCGACCAGGCTGCCGACGCCGTGGCCGGTCGGTCCGGTCGCGACGCCTTGACCGCCTTCGCGAACGTGTACCGCAACTACGCGAGGTCACACCCGGGTCGGTACGCCGCGTCACAGATGCGCCTCACCCCGGAGGCCGCAGCTGCGAGCGCGGGCTTCAGACACTCGCAGATGATGCGATCGATTCTGCGCGGGTACAACCTCACCGATCTCGATCAGACCCACGCAGTTCGGTTGCTCGGCAGCGTTTTTCATGGGTACGCCAGCCTCGAGTTGGGTGGATCGTTCAGCCACAGTGCACCGGACAGCGCCGAAAGCTGGGCAAGAACCCTCGAGGCTCTCGATTCGATGCTGACCAATTGGCCAGCGTCGAGTCCATGACCAGGCGTGATTCTTGCGCGCCAAGTTCTTGCGCCACTTGGTGATCGCACACGGCCAAGAAACCTCGGGCCCACCCCAGGAGCGGCGCCACACAATCGCGCGCTCCCGCAACCACAGGTCGCACTGGGACAGAAGAAGGTCCGAGTAGGCAAGAAGCCGGGCGTGGAGCTCCGCTTAGAGGAGAAGCTTGGCGCGCAGAGAGTCGACAGTGCCCTGGTCGACGCCGAGGCCCTCCCGTACGTAAGTATCCATACCGCCGTAGAGCCGGTCCACCTGTGCATACGCCGCATCGAGCCACGACAGGTCCACCGCGTCGTCCCGGCCCAGGTACGTGTTCGACGCCATGAAATCGGCACTGATGAACTCACGCGGGACACCCAGAATGGTCAGCAGGATCGCGGTACCCCAACCGGTGCGGTCCTTCCCTGCACTGCAGTGGTAGACGGTTGCGCCGTCGGAGTTGTTCGCGATCGCAGTCAGCAGGTCACGGAAGGCGACATCGGAACCACGGTAGTTGACCATGAACGGGTAGCCGATGCTTTGGCCGATGTTCGAGGTTCCCTTGACTGCGCCGTCGATCAACGCGCGACCGAGGGTCAAGGGAACGAATTCGTGGAACGCGATGCCGTGTTCGATACTGACGACGTCGGCGACCTGGTAGGTGACCCCGGCGGGGATCCGATCGGGATCCTCCGCACGTTCGGAGGCGTTGCGCAGGTCGACGTCGAGGGTCAGGTTCGCGGCGGTGAGTTTTGCCAGATCAGTCTCATTGAGCGAGCTGAGCTTGTTGGAACGGAACACCAGGCCTGTCCGGACGGTCCTGCCATCGGTAGTCCGATACCCGCCGATGTCGCGGAAGTTCCGCGCCTCGTCGAGCCTGATCTCGGCCGCGGACGGCGGTGGGATCTCCGGCAGCGGCGGTTGCTCCCCGGACGATCCGAACTGACTCGAACCCAATTGCAGGTCGCCGCTCGAGGCGGAGGCGAGTGTGGGGCCTGTCAGGGCCGCACCCATGGCGACCAGCGCAGCGAGGGCGATCCCGAAAGGGCGCGCCCCTCGGCGGCGCGTGTAGACAGTTGTCACCTTCATCCTCTCATTCGCTGTGCGGGATACCCCGCGCCCCGCAAACTCCCGTGCGAGATTACAAGGGTGGCACGCTCCTCGTCCCGACTTTGCTCCAGAAACCGGACATGTGTTCAGGTGCCCGGCCAGCCGCCATCCGGCAGGAAGAAACTCTTGCCCGTCACTGCGTCGCCATCGACCACGCCGGGCCCGTTCGAACGACAGACCGCGGCCGCGGCGGCAGCCGTAACTGCACAGCGCCGAACAACTTCACTGTCGAGCAACTGCACGAATCTCCACCTCGAGCTGGTAACCGTTGGGACGAAATCAATCTCATGCGCTACCTGCCGTCGACCATGACCAGTGCAGGCTGAGGAATGTCGGACGAAGCGTCTGCGAGAGCAGCAAGAGTGCCGTCGAGCGCGACAAGGTCCGCACGACGACCCGGCGCCAAGATCCCCGCCCGTCCTTCGTCATGGACCAAGTACGCACTGTCCACAGTCATGGCCTGCACTGCACGCTGCACTCCGATCCGTTGGTGGGCGCCAAGCACGGCACCGCCCATGGTCAGCCGATTCACAGCAGTCCTAATCGTCTGGAGGGGATCCATCGGCGTTATCGGGCAATCCGAGTGCAGCCCGAATTTCAAGCCGATGTCATCGGCGCACGCCAGCGGGTCCAGGTTGCCGGCTCTCTCAGGACCGAGGAAACGGTCACGGTGACGATCGCCCCAATGAAAAACATGGTTGACGAAAAAGCTCACCCCGATCTCGGCATCACGTATCGCCTCGAGATCCGCAGGCCTACTCACCTGGCAGTGCTCGATACGGTGCCGCGCTCGACGTCCGTCACTGCGGTGCGCACTGCGCAGCGCCGCGATGGCGGCGGCTACAGCCGCATCGCCGTTGGCGTGCACCGCGACCTGACCTCCCTCGCGGTGCACCTGGAGAACCATGTCGTCGAGTTGCTCCTGCGGATAGAGCAGATCACCGTGATGGTTCGGGCTGCAGGTATACGGAGTTCGCAAGGCTGCAGACAATCCTTGAATGGACCCATCCGCCCAGAATTTGGCGCCGGCCAGGCGGAAGCGTGACCCTGGGGCCGGTGCAGCCGTGAAAGCGATGTTCCTTTCCTCCAGTTCTGCGATCGCGAGATCACCCCGAAGGAAGCCAACCGTGTGCACGGGCATCTCGCCCATGGTGTCCAGGGCACGATAGGCGGCCAACTCCTGCATGCCCGCCGACAGGCCGACCCCTAAATCGTGGACGGTCGTAATTCCTCGCGAACGCGCCAGTGTCAAGCTACGCAGCAACGCGGTCTGCACCTCTGCCTGTGTCAGGTCTGGTATCGCGCCGCTCAACCGTGCCACGGCGTCGATTTCCCAGGCCATCCCTGTGAGCCTCCCGTCCGCCCCACGCGGAAACTGCGAGTCCCCGGGATCCACCGTCGATTCGTCGATGCCTGCAGTTGCAAGCGCAACAGTGTTTGCCACCGCAAAGTGCCCCGAGATGTGCAGAACGATGATCGGGCGGTCGGTGCAGACTGCGTCGAGGTCATCGCGTGTGAGATGGCGACCTTCTCGAAGTTGTGTGTCGTCGTACCCCCATCCACGTATCCAGCCGTGAGTGGGAGTGGAGTTCCGCAGAGCCCCTTGGATATCCGTGATCGAGGCGCACGGTGGCGTCCGGCAATCGGCCCATCCGTCAGTCAAGCCGGAGTAGGTCGGGTGAATGTGCGACTCGATCAGCCCCGGGATCACAGTAGCGCCGGCGAGATCGAGCCGACGAGTTTCCGGTCCGGCGTACTCCCCCATGTCCTTTCGACTTCCGGTGGCGACAACCAGGCCTCCATCGAGGACGAGCGCTTCAACCTGGGGTGACGCTGCGTCTTGGGTGAGGATTGCATCTGCGGTGAGTAGTGTCCGAGTCATCGGATATCCGCCTTCGTGGTCGGGGCTGCGGGGCAAGGCACTGGTGCCGATCGATTTTCTGCACGGAGGCCCGAAACCGCTTCGACAGGAGGCCACATCACCCGGGTGGCGGACACGAACAACACGTTCAGAACGAGCGCTGCGGCACCGATGTTCATGCCTTTGTCCGCCAACCACATCGATACCGTGCCGTGTGTGTCGAGGTACAGCCAGAGCACCAGCACGTCGCCGAGCACCACGCCCATCGCGAGCGCTGCCGGTCGCAGCTTCCATCCGAAGATCATCGTCGCGAACACCACCACGGCCTGGGTCACCCCGTAATACGCGGTATTCACCAGCGTCAGCAGCAATTGGGGTGCGGCGAGGGTGAGGATCAGCGACAGGCCGAGGTAGGCGACGATGACCCCGCGCACCCACACTCTCTGACGTGATTCGGGTATTCCAGGAACGATGTTTCGCGAGACGATCGAGCCGATTCCCAGCGCCGAGCCACACAGAACAACGATCGCGCACAGTGCCGCACCACCCGCCACCACTCCGGTCAGCCAGTCCGGGAGCACGAGACGGGACAGTTGCAGGAGCACCTCATTGGACTCTGCGCCCTCGAGCTTGTTGGGCAGCAATGAAATTGCGCCGAAGGCAGCAGCGACGAGGAAGGGATACATGAGCATGTACAGCGGGTTGAATCGGGCGACTCGCTTGAGGGTTGCCTCGGACTTCGCCGATAGCACCGCTTGCACGATGAAGGGGAAAACGAAAAAACCGAGTGACTGGAACACAATTGTGGTGAGAACGAAGGTCAGCGACGAACCGGTGACGGTGGATTGCGAGGCCTGCCCGGCCCCATGGGATGCCGCATCGGCAAAGAGCTTCGTGATACCGCCCGATTTGGCCGTGGCGGCCAGTCCGATCAGGATCGCTCCCAACAGCAGAGCTGCGTCCTTGACGTAAGACACGAACGCCGGTGCACGCACACCCGAAAGCAGGAGGAAGAGCAGAGCAAGCGCAGCGCCGACGAAAACCGCCACCGTCGGGTTGATGGTGATGCCAAGTCCGCTCAGTGCGACCTGGAGGCCGGCAAGCTGCAACTGCCCCCAGGGAATGAGGAAGACTACCGAGGCAATCGCGATTGTCAGTTCCAACCCGCGCGACCGAAAGTGCCGCCCTGCCACATCGGGCAGCGTCATCGCGTTATACCGCTTGCCTGCCCGCCAGAGATAGGGCGCAAAGAAGTATCCGATCGGGTAGGCAAGCAAGATGTATCCGATGAACCAGACGCCGTAGCTTGCACCGTGGGCGTACACACCGCCGGGGAATCCAATGAGCGTGCCGATGCTGTAGGCCTCACCTGCTCCCAGGATGAAAACCAGCACGGGACCGAAAGACCGCCCGCCCACGAGGTAGTCGGAGATCTCTTTTTTGCTTCCACGGCGTGAAAGCACTCCGGCGCCGAGCGCGAGGAGTAGCACGAGCGTAAATGTTGCAGCGATCATGTCGGATCCCCGATCTCGGTCTTGGCCTGAGCCAGTTCGTTTCGTTCCGCTTCCTCGAAGTCCTTGCGGTCAAAGAACTTCCATGCCATGTGGAGACACAACGAGGTCAGCGGCATCCACAGGAAAAGCCACGCGAACAAAATGGGAAATCCGAGAACAGTCAGTTCGGATCCGGAGAGCGCAACTATCCCGCCCAGCACCCCGACGAACGGAACTCCGATTGCGAGCAAGGCACTCTTCGCCTCGTTGGACATGATTGTGGCTCCTTAGCCGTTGATCGATCCGGAGCAGATGAGGCGAGGGGCGTTTTGCCGTCGAATCGTCGTCCGGTCTAGCGTTGAGTGTGCCTCCCGTCACTATGGCGGGACCATGGGTGAACCCCGGAATCCACGACGCTCGTTCGTGAAATTCACGGGACGCAAGACCAAGCACGCACAAAGGAGTAACCCCGTGGACGTAACCGACGTCGAAGAAGAAGACACGATCCGTCGGTTGTGTCGCGAGGTTTCCGACGAGCTCGAAGCGCTCACCGAACGCGCGGTACAACAGATTCGCAGCGAACTCCCGGCCTACTCCGCGGTACCAGTGGCCGAGCAAGGCAACTACATCCGCAAACAGTTGTCCGCAATGCTGTGTGCCGTCGCCGAGAACGAAACGATCACCACAGAAGACACCGACCGAAACCGCGAACTCGGGCGCCGTCGCGCGATGCAAGGGCTCCCCCTCTCCGATGTCATCGAGACCTATCACATTGCATCTCGTGAGCTCTGGGACACGATGGTCCAGCGGTCCACGAAACCAACACACGAGCTGCTGCAAGCAGGCGGCAAACTCTGGGACCTCGTTCACGTCGCGACGAGCGCAGTCGCAGTCGGACACTCCGAGGCAACGCGCAGCGAGCAGGCCATCCGCGCCGGCGTTCGATACCGATTCTTCGAAACACTGCACAGTGCAACGGATATGGAACTGAGCAACGCCCGAGAGCTGGCACAAACCCTCGGATTCGATACACAGAAATCGTTCCAAGCACTGTCGGCCGTCGAGGAGGAATGGTCAGAAGCACAAGTGGAAAACCTGCAACGAACCCTGGATTCCGTGCATGCTGTCGCGCATTGCAGTCGACATGGCTCCCGAGTAATCGTGATGTGTCAGGGCGAACCAACCGAAGTCATCCACGCAATCATGCGAGATCATCCACGAACGTCACTAGGTATCGGGATGCCCCGGGTCGGGCTCGTCGGCGCAGCTCAAAGCATCACCGACGCCGAGCGCACATTGCAGTTGGCGACAGCGCCGGGCACGACGGTCAGTTTTGCCGACGAATGGCTCATCGCCACTCTTGCCACCCACCAGGACGAGCTGCTGCCGCTTCTACAGGCCGGGGCATCTGTGGCCGAAGAGCACTCACATCTGATGGACGCCGTCCGCGCCTTCGCGCGAAGCGGGTTCTCTGTCAGCGCCGCCGCCCGTGACATCCACCTACATGCGAACTCTGTCACGTATCGACTCGACCGCTGGCAGCATCTGACTGGATGGGATGCGCGAACCCTCGACGGCCTGATGAAATCCATGGTGAGCCTCGAATTGTTTCATCGTAAAACGCTCGCCAAGATCTGACACCGAACACAGTCCGCTTTTCCTCGGCACACTGAACCGCGCCCGTGCTTGTCACGCGGGGTCGGAGTCGAGTCGATTCCGAAGCCAAGCACCCATATCTAGCGCAGCACGCCGGGCAACAGGCGTTGGATGGTTTGTAAATCCATGCGGGACATCAGGATAGAGACGCAAGTCGACGTCGTTTCCGGCCGCCGACAGTCGCGCCACCATGGCAAGGTTCTCTGCCAGGACCACGTCTTCTGATCCAACGACAACGAGGGTCGGCGGCAGGCCGCTGAGGTCGCCGAATGTCGGAGAAATATCCGGAAGAGTGCGATCATCGACATGGCCGACGTAGGCTTCGATGAAGTATTCGTCACTGATGGTGCGGCCCGCGGGAGTCTGGGCACTGACGTCGTACGTGCCCGCTTCCAGCACCGCACCCGAAAATGCCTTGGCCAGACCTCGATCACGAAGGCGCAGCAACGTCGTCGTCACCAAGGTTGCTCCCGCCGACATGCCACCGATAGCGAGCCTGGTCGTCCCGAACCGTTCGGCAGCGACATCAAGCAGCCACAAGGCGACTGCCTCACAATCGTCCGGCGCTGCCGGCCAAGGGAATTCCGGTGCAAGCCGGTAATCGACGGTAACCACTACCACCCCGACCTCGTCGGCAAGTCTCATGCTTCGGGCGTCAGCGCTGGCCGCTGAACTCATGTAGAAACCCCCACCCGGAAGATACAGATAGACCCCGTTGACATCGCCGTCTTTCGGAGTGACTACGCGCACCGAAACGGATCGGCCCTCGATGTCGAGTGTGTGTTCAACAGCCCGGCTCGCCATGGGATCAACCACCCTGGATGCTCGCACCACAAGCAGTTCCTGCAGGGAAGTCGGACCGACACCGGCAGGCCGCGACGCATAGAACGCTCGCGTACTCGCCAAATCGTCACGAGGCATTTGTTCGATCAGATCAGTCAATGCAAGCTTCACCAGGGCTCCCTCGGGTCGAGACTTGTCGACAATGATGACACCTCCAGCAGGAGCACGTGTCCGACGTGTTCTCGGCAACGCGGGGCCGTGACAGGTATGAGCAAACCGCGCCGGAAAGAGGTCTTCTCACGCTAGCCTCGACTCGGAATTGGACGTTTGTCTAGAAAGGTCGATGGATGCGTGCGCTGTTGCTTGCCACCCTCGCAATCCTGGTCCTCCAGATTGCAACTCCGGCGGCGAACGCTGCACCACCGGATCCGGGCTGGACTCTCCCCCAACTGACCGTCGCAGATCGAACGATCAAGGACGTCGACGGACGAACGGTGTTGCTCCGCGGCGTGAACGCCAACGGTCTCAATGACTACGCAACCAACGGCACCGGTCTACCCACCGTTACGCCGCTGGGAAGAACGGACTTCGCGCAGATGGCAGCGCTGGGCTTCAACGTCGTCCGGCTCAACGTCGCGTGGTCCCTCCTGGAACCGACCCGCGGTGCATTCGACACTGCGTACGTCGACCGCGTTCGAGTAGCGGTCGAGGATGCAAAAGACCACGGCATCTACACCGTTCTCGACATGCATCAGGATGCATGGGGCCCGTACGTCGGCACTCCGAGCGACCAGTCGTGCCCGTCTTTCATGCGGCCGGGAGTCGGCTGGGACGGCGCACCCGAGTGGGCAACCCTGACCGGCGGATGGACAACCTGCAACATCGGTGGACTCAGGGAAGCCGCACCCGCGATCGCCCATGCCTTCCAGGCGTTCTACGACGACGAGCAAGGAATCCAGAGTCGCCTCGTCGCGACGTGGGCGCGGTTGGCTGCCGAGTTCAAAGACGAACCAGCTGTAGCCGGATACGACCTGTTGAACGAACCGAACCCCGGCCTGCGCGATCCATTCACGGCAGCTGATCAGATCGGGCAGTTCTACAAGCGGGCCACCGACGCCATCAGGCAGGCCGAAGCAGGAGGATTTCCACACCTCGTGTTCTTCGAGCCCAGCGCGATCTGGTCGGCTTTCGGCCTCGACGCGCTGCCCCCTCGCCATTACCTGACCGATCCTCTGGTGGTCTTCTCGCCCCATCTCTACAGCGAATCGATAACGGTCAGTAGCGAATTTCCCGGAATCGAAGACGGATTCAAGATCGCCGACCTCGCTGCCGCCTGGTACGACGCCCCGTTGTGGACGGGTGAATGGGGTTGGTTCGGCGACGCCGACGAGCAGAGAGCAGACGTCGACCGCTTCGTCGATGCCACCGACAGGTACCGGATGGGCGGCGCGTGGTGGTCGTGGACACAAGCGTGCGGTGACCCCCACCCGGTTCGCGACGGCAATACCCACCAGCCACAGGGAAATCTGAATCGCATCGACTGCCCGTCCGGTGAATCACTCGGGCTCGTAGAGGGATTCGCCGCGCCACTCTCGCGAGCGTATCCGCGGGCAGCGCCCGGCACGCTGACGGAGGTATCGCGTGACGGGTTTGACGGGAGCGGCACCGGACGGGTCGAGGCCTGGTACCCCGGCACCGACCGGCCACAGCTCGAGACCACGAATCTCTCCGACGTCCGACTGTCCCCGATCGAGGGCGGATGGCAACTGATCGGCCACGCCGACGGCGACTACGCGGTCAAGCGCGCCTGATCGAACGATCATCCGGGAATCGCGCCTTCACACCACGCGAAAGAGCGGGTATCAGAAGATTCCGCCAATTCCCTTGCCGATCAGAACAACTCCGACGACCAAGATCAACACACTCATCACCGTGGTGTTGTTGTCCTGGAGCCAGACTTTGAGATTGGCCAACGGCTTTCGCAGGCGATCAGCAGCCACCAGGTATCCGATGACCGGGATCGCGACAGTTGAACTGGCGATGACCGTGAAGACGAGAATCGAGGTGATCGCTCCGCTGGTCGCCAACGACGCCGAGCCGATCGACACTCCGGCCGCGATGCACATGAGCAGGTTCTTCGGGTTGATCGCGGCGAGCGCGAATCCAAGGCCCAATCCCTTGACCGCGGTCATCTCGTCGACGGCTTGCATCCACTTCGGTGTTTCGTGCTCGCCGCTGCGCCCCCGCCACTGCTTGACCCCGACGGCCAACAGGAGGACACCGAGAGCTAGTTTGATCCACGAAACCGTGGCGGACGGTCCGTCGTCTGACGTGCTGACGGCACTGGACAAGATGACGAAAAAAACTGTAGCGATGAAGATTCCGAGTAACCAGCCCACCGCGAACCCGGCGCTGGTGCTACCCGCTCGCTTGGAGAGCAACATCAAGATGGTGGCGATGACGGCCACCGGCGACACGGCGACACCGACGGCCAACGGGAGAAGTTCTCCGACAACGGAACCCATGTCAAAACTCATTTCTGATTGCGGCAAGCAGGATAGGCGGTAGGCGAGAAAAGCCGCCCCTGTCCGCCACGACGGACAACAGAGCACAGCCGATACCGCTGCGCGACAATGCTGACACTGCGAGCGCCTGCGTAGTTGATGCCTCATTCGAAAGGGATGAGTGCCTGAACCGCAGGCCCCGATTCCCCACCGAAGATCGCGAAAAGACTTGGTCAACGGTGTGTCGGCTGCGCTCGCAGCAGAGCGCAGCCGACATCATCGAGGAGGATCACCAGACACAATCTCGAGTAGTGACCTCACGCGTAAAGACGGGTTACTTCGCGCAGCCACTGCCCTCGAACGCGAGCTTGGACGTATATTGCCCGTCCGGCAGATACTCTCCCATCACTGCCTTCTCGTCACCGGGCGTCTTGGTGTCGTGTGCAGCGTGGCTGAAGTCCTTGGCCGGCAGCATGTTCCGCATGATCAAGAGGGAATCGTCGGGGTGCCCTGCGCCGTCACCGGCCGGCGAGAGCGAAAGCCATGACACCCCACATTCCTTCGTAGCGTTTGCGGGTCGGTCTTCAGGGAGCGACGCGACAATCGTGTAGCGACCATCCGCATCAGTGGCCATCTGCTCGTCGAACAGACACGTCGCTACCTTCGTCGTTGCCAGCGATTCATTGCTGCACATCGACCAGAACCGCATGTCGACTGCGCTGTCGAGATTCTTTGCGCCGCCTGTCGTCTTCGGAGTCCTCGGCAACTCTCCCCGAAGTACTAGAACTTCGCCGAACCCACGGTTGACTTCAGCGGTGACGTAGCTGTTGTCGATGTTGGAGTACTGCCCGCCCACCCGCTGGGGTGTGCAATCGCATTTGCCGAGATAGGTACAGCCGAGCGTGAACTCGGCGCTGTAGTACGCCCGCCAGACTGGTGTCTGCTCGGAAGGGAATGTCGCAGGCTTGCCCGGTTGGTCACGCAATGCCTTGTACGTGTCCAGCGGCAGCGAAGCCGGCTTCAAGATTCCGTTGTCCGCACCGACCGCTGAACACAGATCCTGCCCGCGCAACACCTGACCACCGGAAAGGTGCAGCTCTGGCTCCGGCAGTCCAACGCCGCCGGTGAGATCACGCCCGTTGTCCGGCAGGTAGATGCGATAAAGCAGGCTTATCCGGTCCTGACCTGGCACACCGGCATACAAGGTGTTGGGTTTCGGCTCAGCAGGCGAGGCCTCGTTGAGGACGGAAGCCGTGTACGACCTGGCACTTTCGTTCGATCGATCGGCACCGGGAAGATAGGTATTGCGCGAGCCTGCGTCCGGAGCAGTCGAAATGTCATTGAGGACGGCGGTCGGCATCGCGGTTGCTGCGTTGTACGAGTTCAACGACTGATAGCGCGCATGCGCATACTGCCCTCGGATAACCAACTCGGCGTTCTCGGGGATTGTGAACTGCGCAGCCCAGTAAATCGCCGCGGTGTCAGGAAAGGCGTAGTTGAGCTGTGGGTCCGCGCGCTCGGGATTGATCGGCACGGACCAGAAGCAGGTCGACACCGGATGCTCGACGTCCGGTCCGCCGGATCCGAAATCGACAGAACCAGATTCGGATCCGCTAGCCGAACCGGTTCCTGATCCGGATCCGCTCGACGAGCCGAAATCGACAGATCCGACCGCCGGCGCGGCAACCGCGGACCCAGCCCCGGCAAATACAGTGATCGCACTCAGCGCCACCGCAGCTACGAGTGTTCTTGATGAATGCATCGCGCTCCTTGTTAGATAGCTGACAAACAGTGATAGAACGATCTAGAGCGAGTACTCCCGGTCCAACGACGAGAGACCGTCACGAGGTCCGCACTCCGCACTACTACTTGGTGGGTTGAAAGTCGTTCGTCAGAGCGCCGCGAATCGCGTCGGTGTCCGACTGAGACCAGTTGTCGGGGTGCAGGATCCGCGCCCACATGTCCGCCGCCTCGGCACCGTAGTTGTGCCCGTTACCTGGCGGAACGTCCGCCGAGAAGACCATGTCGAGTGTCACCTGCCAGAATGTCACGAACGGTATCCACGTCATTCCCGGATCGACATCACGGCCGAGAGGCTCGGCAAGCCAGTCCGGCTTGTTCAGAAGCAGGTCGAAAGACCACCAGACAATTGGGTCGCTGGCGTGCTGCCAGTACACGACGCGTGAGTCGTTCCACGGCGCATCCAGTTCGAGATCCTCCGGATAGGCAGCGAAACGAATCGACTGCCCGTCGTCGATCACCGGCACGGCTTCCCGTGAGCCGGAGTCACGACTGCTGGTGATCTCCTGCCATTGAGCGGTGAAGTTCGGAGTCCCCGACCACAACGCCCCATCCACCCGCGTCGCCATGTCCTGTGCTCCCGCGAACGCGGCCTGTCCCCCGTACGATCCGAGGCTCTCGCCGAAAACGACAAGCTTGGGGCGCTTGTCGAGCGGCAGATCGATCCACTTCGCATAGACAGAGTTGAACAGCGCCCGGCCTGCGGCCATCGGGGTTTCCCGATCGGCGATGAATGCCAAAGGGCTGGGAAGGAACGAGTACTGCATCGCCGCGATGGCGGTGTCGCCGCCCTGGACGTATTCGAAAGCGGACGCCACGTCGTCATTCACCCAGCCGCGGCCGGTGGTGGTCACTACTGCCAGGACGGCACGGTCGAAGCCGCCGGTGCGCTCGAGTTCGTTGACGACCCGCTGCGCGACACCGTCGACGGAATCCGACGACTCACGGCCGGCGTACACGCGGATGGGTTGCTTCGCGTCCCGGCCGGTCAGCGCGGAAATCTGCACCGCAGACGGCCCGCTACCCATGAAAGTGCGACCCTCCTTGCCCAGCGAATCCCATGCCTCGCCAGACATGGGTGAACCACTGCGTTCGGCGATCAGAGGCTGGTCGATACCATCGGGCGTATCGTTGTCCGCGCCGGAGAAACTCCAGTTCGCAAAAGCGATGAGCCCGTTGTAGAGGGCACCGTTGACGACGAAGATCGCCAACGCGAAGACGACGACCAAGCTCGCGACTTTCGCTGCTTCCTTGGGAACAAACCGCAGAGCAACGGCAGCGAGTCCTCTGGTGAGATGCCGCAGACCGCGACCCGCCTCCAGCAAGATCAACCACACCACTAGCGAAACCAGCAGCACCAGAAGATAGTTCGCCCGGTTCACGCGAGGCGCCTCGACCAGATCACGGACGATCTGCTGCCACCACGAACCCAAGATCAGAAAAAGAGGCACCAATATCACTGCCAGTACGGCGAGTACGGCCCAACCGATCCGCTTGGTCCGGTCCGACCATGTCGGTTCGACTCCGCATTTGCGGATCATCCACGCCACGCTCACACCGATGCCGTACCCGGTGGCGACGGAAATACCGGTTGCCACGCCCTGCAGGTACCACGCGCGCGGTAAGAGGGACGGGCTCATCGAGAGGACGAAAAACACCAGACCGAACGACAACCCGACCGAGTGCAGCGTTTTGCCGTAGCGCCGCACACCTTCCCACACACGTTTCATGCCCGAATCGTAAGTGCGCCAGAAAGATGAAATGCGCCTCTCATCCCTTTCGAATGAGGCGCGAACTACGTCGGTGGAAAGTGTTCGCTATTCCGCGTCATGCACCGAAAAGCTTCGGCCCAACGGCAATCACGGGCGAACACCGGTGGTGCCTTGACAGATTTCGCACACGCGATTCCGCGTACACTGTGTGGGGTCAATCCACTCAGCACGTACAAATTCGGCGCGATTCTCATGGCGGCAAAACGAGGAAACCTACCGATCGAACTGAGCAGTTTCGTCGGTCGTCGGTCCGAGGCCAAAGAAGTCCGACGCCTGCTGTCGGACTACCGGCTCGTGACCCTTACGGGCCTGGGTGGGGTCGGCAAAACCCGCTTGGCGCTCCGTGCCGCCGATGATTCCTCCCGTGCGTTCCCCGGGGGCGTCTGGTTCGTCGACTTCAGCGAACTGCGGGAGCCGGCACTTCTCGATCAGACGATTCTTGCCGCACTCGGAGTACAAGACCGATCTACGCGGTCACCGCGATCGGTACTGATCGGCCGTCTCGTCGACGAACGTGTCCTGCTTGTTCTGGACAATTGCGAACACCTCATCGGCTGGGTTACCGACACCGCCGCCGAACTTCTCCGGTGCTGTGCCCGATTGGCACTTCTGGCGACCAGCCGAGAACCGCTCGACATTCCCGGCGAGATGGTATTACGGGTGCCGCCTCTGCGATTTCCCACCGAGGCGCCGTCGCCAACCGACACCCGTGATGGTGATGCGATGATGCTGTTCGAGCAGCGGGCACGTTCCTCCGTGACGGACTTCCGCATCACCAGCGAGAACAGCGCGGCTGTGGAGAAGATCGTCCGCCGGTTGGAAGGACTACCGCTGCCGATCGAGTTGGCGGCTGCCCGACTGAGGGCGATGTCGGTCGATCAGATCCTGCAAAAACTCGACGACCGCTTCCAACTGCTGACGCGGGGCAGCCGGAACGCTCCAGCGCGTCAACAAACGCTTGCACAGAGTATCGACTGGAGCTTCGATCTGTGTACGCCGCCGGAGAAGTCGTTGTGGGCGAACTCGAGCGTATTTGCGGGTAGCTTCGATCTCGGGTCCGTCGAAGGAATTCTCGCCGACGAAGCACAGAACGACGACTTGGGCGATCTCGTGATGTCCCTTGTCGACAAGTCGATCCTCATCCGTGAACAAAACGGCTCGTACGTCCGCTACCGCCTACTCGAGACTCTTCGCGACTACGGGCGTGAACTGGTGTCAGTCGACGAGTGGGTCTCGCTGCAGCGCAGGCACAGTGAGTGGTTCAGGCAACTCGTCTTCCGCGCCGGAGTCGACTGGACGGGGCCGCACCAAATCGATTGGATGACGCGGATCGACCGCGACTTACCCAACGTGCGCACCGCGTTGGAATTCGGTCTGACCGAACCCGACTCGGTCGAAGCCACATTGCGTACCGCAAGTGCCTTGCATGATTACTGGCTTGCACGTGGTCGATTCAACGAAGGTCGCTACTGGTTGGGTCGCGCCCTGGCCGAGGTGCCCGAACTGACCGAGGGCACTCTCGGTGAGGCGGTAGTCGAGGCCGCCGCGACAGGCGCACTGCTGGCAGCCCTCCAACGAGATATCGCTTCGGCGACAAGCATTGCCGACGAGGCTCGGCGACAGGCCGAGATGCAGCGGAACGACGACGGTCGCATACTGGCGCGGTACACGCTCGGATTCGTCGCGGTCGCCGACGGCGATCTCGTGCGCGGCGCCGAGTACCTGGAGCAGGCTGTCGCAGCATTCCGGGCAAACGACGACATCGCCCGTCTGGTACCCGCGCTCTACTGGTTCGCCTTCGTCGTCGACGCACTCGGCGAAACTGACCGGGCTGCAAGCATTTACGAGGAGGAGTTGGCTCTCACCGAATCGCGCGGCGAAATCTTGTGGCGGTCGATGACGATGTCGGACTACGGATCCGCCCTGTGGCGTCATGGCAACCACGCTCGCGGTATCGAGCTACTCGAAGATTCTCTCCGATTGCTTCGAGGGCTGGGTAACCAGTTCGGATGTGCATGGTGCCTCGAGGAAATCGCGTGGACGCTTGTCGACCGGGACGCAAAGCTGGCAGCCACACTGATGGGAGCTGCCGACACGCTGTTCACCGCCACGGGCAGCCCGATGGACACCTTCAGGAGCATGGTCCCGTACCACGAAAACAGTGTGACCGAGGCTCGTAACCGGATCGGAGACAGGGTGTTTCAAACAGCATTCGATCATGGACGAGCTCTGACTCTCGACGACGCAGCGGCCCGCGCGCTGAGAGAGCAACCGCCCGGTGGATCACCGAAATCAGCGGCCGACGAAGTGCTGACTCCGCGGGAGCAGCAGGTGGCCGAACTCGTCGCACAGGGCCTGACCAACCGAGCAATCGCGGACAAGCTGGTCATTTCTCAGCGCACTGTCGACGGCCACGTCGATCACATACTGAACAAACTGGGGTACGACTCGCGCACCAGGATTGCGGCCTGGGTGCTCCAGCACACAAACGACTTCCGCAACCCTTCGACCTCGTGACGGTCGGTGTCTTCGATCGATAGCGGCGCGGCGGGTAACCCGGCCGAATCCTGTCGCAAGAATCCGACCGTCGAAAGTTTTCTCAGCCTTCGTGATCAGCGAGAGTCCAGTGTCCCGCACCGCGCAGTTCGAGTTGTCGATTGTGAAAAACGTCGAGGGTGCTGCGATGCCCGACGCTGACAATGATGCTGTCGGGCAGTTCACGGCGAAGGATGTCGTAGAGCGTGTACTCGAGGCCTTCGTCGATTCCGGATGTCGCCTCGTCGAGAAATGCGGTTCGCGGTCGGATCAGGAGGACTCGGGCGAACGCCAACCGTTGTTGTTCGCCCGGCGACAGAATTCGAGTCCAATCAGCCGGCTCGTCGAGCCGACCGATCAAATGTGCGAGATGCACCTCGGCGAGCGCGTCGTGGAGCCTGCGGTCGTCGAAGTCCGAGCGCCCGGTGTTCGGCTGACCTGAGGGCAACTGGTCCGGATATGCCAAACCCGCGCGCAGAGAACCCAATGGTAGGTATGGCCGTTGTGAGAGGAACAGGACGTCTCCGACCGGGGTGGTCACGGAACCGTTTGTGTACGGCCACAACTGCGCGATGCTGCGGAGCAGCGTGGTTTTGCCGCTACCCGACGGACCCTTCACCAGCAGTGCATCGCCGGGCCCCAGTGACATGTCGAGTTCGGAGATCAACGCCTCACCAACCGGCGTGCGCACGTCGAGTCCCCGAACA
>NZ_JASHKY010000022.1:0-90550 GCF_030056935.1 Rhodococcus sp. IEGM 1302
GTTGGAGGGGGTGCGGAGGTCTCTTCCGGGGTTCATGGTGCCGTCGGTGGTGGTGTTGGGGGAGTTTCCGGTGACGGTGCATGGGAAGTTGGACCGTAAAGCCCTCCCGGACACTGATTTTGCGAGCGCTGCGTTTCGGACTCCCGCCACTCCTGCCGAAATCGGAATCGCCCGTGCTGTTGCCGACGTTCTCGGTCTCGACCAGGTGGGTGCCGACGACAGTTTCTTCGAACTCGGCGGGGATTCCCTCAGCGCCACTCGAGTCATCGCCCGCATCAACGCCGCATTGCACACCAATATGGGGGTCAATGCACTGTTCGACGCCCCCGTGGTCGCGGACCTGGCGGCCTCGATAGATCCAATCGACTCCGCGCCGGGCGAGCCTGGACTCGAGGAAGCTACTCGTGTGCCCCTCACGAGTAGGGCACGGCCAGAACGTATTCCGCTGTCGTTCGCGCAATCGCGGATGTGGTTCGTCAACCAGTTCGACACGTCGTCTCCGCTCTACAACATCCCCGTCGCACTACAACTGGACGGGTTCCTGGATTCGGGTGCGCTCCAAGCCGCGCTGGGTGATGTGGTGGAACGGCACGAATCCCTTCGAACGATCTTTCCTGCGTCCGCAGACGGGCCCTACCAGGTGATCGCCGAACCCGCGGTCGCTGCTCCTCGAATCCACCCCGTGCCGATTCCCGGCGAGGGGCTTTTCACGGACTTGCGCGCGTTCTTCGACATCGGATTCGATGTGTCCGAAGAGTTCCCGCTGCACGTGAGGTTACTCCGAACCGGACCGGAGCAGCATGTACTCGCGATCGTTGTTCACCACATCGCCGCAGACGGCTTCTCGATGGCACCACTGGCACGCGACCTGATGAGTGCATATACCGCGCGCACGCAAGGTCGGAGCCCGGACTGGGTGCCGCTGCCGATTCAGTACGCCGACTACACCCTCTGGCAGCGTGAGATCGTCGACGCAGACGTTGGTCCGGAAACTTCGCCCTCGGCCGAATTCGATTATTGGACAGCGAAGCTGTCGGGTATTCCGGACGTCTTGCCGCTCCCTCTCGATAGACCACGAACCTCGAAACGGTCTGCCGAGGGCGCGGTGGTTTCGATGGACTTCTCGCCCGAGATCCATCGAGCTTTGAACGAACTCGCACACCAGAACGGTTCGTCTCTGTTCATGGTGATGCATGCGGCTCTGGCGGTATTGCTGGCACGGCTCACTACAGCGGACGACGTAGTGATCGGGACTCCGGTCGCAGGTCGCGGTGCATCGGTGTTCGACGATGTGGTCGGGATGTTCGTCAACACGCTCGTCCTTCGCACACCTGTCTCATCCGGAGCAACCTTTGCCGAGGTGTTAGCCGCGGTGCGGTCAACGGATCTCGGTGCTCTGGACCATGCAGACATCCCCTTCGAGAGGTTGGTGGATTACCTCTCGCCCGACCGTTCCACCGAGCATTCACCTCTGTTTCAGGTACTCCTCGAATTCCAGACCGATACGGGACTGCGCTTCGACTTGCCGGAACTGACGGTTCGCTCGCTCGACGTCGATCTCGCGGTTGCGAAATTCGATCTGCAACTGAGTGTGATGGAGCACGTCGACGAGCACGGTGAGCCCGCTGGTATCAGCGCCGGTTTCCGTTATGCAACAGATATTTTCGATCGAATGTCGGTGGCGCGCATCGCGGCGCGCTTCGAAAGAGTGATCGGCGCCGTGACCGAGAACCAGTCGGTGGTCGTCGGTGATATCGACATGATTCTGGCCGGCGAACTCAGCGGGGTGCTGGTTGCGCCCACGCCCTCTGGCGCCGGAACAGACGAGGATTCGTTGTCGGATCTCTTCGATCGCACAGCGCTGACGTCCGGTGATGCCGTGGCGGTGCGCTGCGGCGGATTGTCGGTTACGTACCGCGAACTCGACGAGCGAGCAAACCGCCTTGCTCGACTGTTGGTGGCGCAGGGGGTGGGGCCGGAAACCTTGGTGGCAGTCGCGATGGCCCGCTCGATCGACCTGATGGTGGCATTGCTGGCGGTGGTGAAGGCGGGTGGCGGATACGTACCGGTGGACTCGACTTCTCCGGTAAACCGGGTGGACTTCGTGCTGCGTGACACCCGGCCGAAGTGTGTGTTGACCACCCGGGCCGACGGCGACTACATACGAGACAGTGACGCAATCGCAGACAGCGAGATTCCAGTGATTGCGGTAGACGACCCGGTAATTCTCGATGCGCTGCACAGGTTTTCTCCGCTTGCGGTGACCGACCGAGATCGGCTGCTACCGCTCCGACCCGAATCGGTGGCCTACGTGATCTATACCTCGGGGTCCACCGGGCGCCCGAAGGGGGTGCAGGTTTCTCACCGCAGCGTAGTGACGTTGCTGGCAAACACCAGAGCGCTCTTCGGCTTCGGCAGCGGCGATGTGTGGACGATGTTCCATTCGGAGGCATTCGACTTCTCGGTCTGGGAAATGTGGGGCGCACTCGCACACGGTGGCCGACTGGTACTGGTCGACTACTTCACGGCCCGTTCACCAGAGGCATTCCTCGAATTGCTACGGCACGAACGTGTCACGGTGCTCAATCAAACTCCCACTGCCTTCTATCAATTGGCGGAAGCCGACCGGCTTACCGGGGGTGCGGCCCTGTCATTGCGCTACGTGATCTTCGGCGGAGAAGCGCTCGACTTCGGACAGTTGACGCGCTGGTACGCCCGTCGCGGGACTTCGTCACCAGATCTGGTCAACATGTACGGCATCACGGAGACCACTGTGCACGTCAGCCATTTACCGCTCGATCGTGTGCTGGTGCGTCAACGATCGGCCTCGGTGATTGGTCGGGCGTTACCCGGATTGCGTGTGTATGTGTTGGATCAGCGGTTGCACCCGGTGCCGCCCGGTGTGGTGGGTGAACTGTATGTCTCCGGTGATCAGGTTTCACGCGGATACCTCGGCCGGTTCGGTCTGACGTCCGCGCGGTTCATTCCCGACCTCGCGGTCAGTGGTGCGCGTATGTATCGGTCCGGTGACCTGGGGCGCTGGAATGACAGCGGGCAGCTGGAGTACCTCGGACGAAACGATCTGCAGGTGCAGGTGAAGGGGTACCGAATCGAACTCGGCGAGGTGGAGGCTGCACTGCTCTCCGGAGTGGGCGTGTCTCAGTCGGCGGTGGTAGCCCGCAGAGACCGGTTGGTGGGCTACGTGGTGCCGGAGTCCGGTGCCACTATCTCTCCGGCGGCGTTGCTCGAGTATGTCTCACAGAGGTTGGCGCCCCACATGGTCCCCGCTGTCGTGACGGTTCTCGAGGGTTTGCCGCTGACGGTGAACGGAAAGCTCGACCGGAATGCATTGCCTGAACCTGACTTCGGGCGACAGGCAACCGTAAGTCGTGGCCCCGCGTCCGCGACGGAAAACATCCTTGCGAGTCTGTTCGCCGAAGTTCTGGGACTCGAGGAGGTGGGGGTCGACGATTCGTTCTTCACTCTCGGCGGTGACTCGATCATGTCCATCCAGTTGGTGACGCGCGCCAGGTCTGCCGGAGTTCTGATCACACCGCGCGAGGTGTTCGAACGCAAAACTGTTGCGGCGCTGTCCGAGACGGCCGGAACGGCTGGCAACCGTGTCGTCGTCGACGAATTACCTGGCGGCGGCGTCGGTGAGATCGAATTGACGCCGATCGTCGAATGGATCCTTGACCGTGGTGGAGATTTTCGCCGGTACTCCCAATCTGTTCTGCTCTCGGTTCCTGCCACGCTCGACGAGGTCACGCTGACACTGGCCATGCAGGCTGTGCTGGACCACCACGACATCCTCCGCGCGGGCATCCGGGCGACGCATCATCCTGAATCCGCTCGGCGGATGGACGTTGCGCCTGTAGGTACGGTGCGAGCGGAGACCGTCGTACGCCACGGGAGCCTCGGGGGTTCTGCCGCGGAGACGGTCTCGACAGAACTCGACGCAGCTCTGGGGCGGCTCGACCCGGAGGCAGGTGTGATGGTGCAGGCAGTCCTGCTCGACACCGACGGGCAGATTCAAAAGGACCGGCAGAGCCGGAAACGGTTGCTACTGGTAGCGCACCATCTGGTGACGGACGGTGTTTCCTGGCGAATCCTGATCCCCGATCTTGCACTTGCCTGTGCGCAGGTGCAGTCAGGCGTCGACCCGTCACTTGCTCCGGTCGGAACCTCGATGCGTCGATGGGCACATGGCCTCGTCGACGCCGCGTGCGAGCCCGATCGGGTGGCTGAGATCGACTATTGGCGAGAGGTGCTCGAGGGTCCCGATCCGACTCTGGGTGTGCACGCCCTGACGAAGAGGGACACCGCCTCGGCCACCATTGACATCGAAGTACGAGTTCCCACGGGATTGACCGAGGCCGTGTCGACGACAGTTCCGCAGGCGATTCACGGGAGCGTCGAGGACGGATTGTTGACGGCTTTGGCACTTGCGATGGTCCGCTGGCGCATGGACCGCGGCATCGACAATCCGGAGACATTGATCAGTCTCGAGGGGCACGGACGCGAGGAACAGGTGGTTCCCGGGGCAGATCTTGCTCGCACGGTGGGATGGTTCACGACGATCTTCCCGGTGCGGATCGATCTGAGCGGAGTGGATCCGGGTGACGCCTTCGCCGGCGGCCCGGCTGCCGGCGTCGCTGCCAAGACTGTCAAGGAACAACTCCGGGCGGTGCCGGACCGCGGCATCGGCTTCGGGTTGCTGCGCTATCTGAACCGCGAAACGGCACACACTCTTTCGCAACTTCCGGTGCCTCAGATCAGCTTCAACTACCTCGGACGCGTCGGTGGAACCGACGCCGACGCTTCAGCGGGATGGGTACCGATCCGTGACGAGGACCTGCGGACGGTTGCGGCCGTCGATCTCCCACTCGCCAGCGTCCTCGAGGTCAACGTGATGACGGTCGACAGCGATACCGAGAACGGTCCGCAGCTCGTTGCCGGCTGGACGTTCCCACCGGACATTCTGGGTGCGGACGACGTTCGGCAACTGGGGCAGTGGTGGCTCGACGCACTGGCCGGGCTCGGAGAGTTCGCGGCGGGCGGCGGCGGATTCACACCCTCGGACTTCGATCTGGTCGATCTTCGACAGGAGGCGATCGACGACCTCGAAAGTCGGTGTCCCGACCTGAGCGATGTCTGGCCACTCTCTCCACTGCAAGCGGGGTTGTTGTTCCACGCCGAATTGGCCGAACGATCGGTCGACGCATACCTCGTACAAGTGGCTCTCGATCTAGCCGGCGCAGTCGATTCGGAGCGCCTGCGCCGCGCCGCCGACGCGCTGCTCGGCCGGCATGAGAACCTGCGTACCGCCTTCCTTCACAGCGCCGACGGCCGTGCCGTCCAGGTGGTCCGAAGCAACGTGGCAGCGCCGTGGCAGGAAATCGACCTCACGGGTGCACCAGATCAGGAAATTGATCGAGCGCTGGCCGAGGACCGAGCGCGCCCGTTCGACATGGCACGGGCGCCGTTGATCCGATTCACCCTGATCGCTCTCGCCCCCGAAAAGTTCACGCTCGTGCTCACCAATCATCACATCCTTCTGGACGGCTGGTCCATGCCCCTGCTGATCCGGGAATTGGCGACGCTCTATGCCGCCGACGGTCAAGTGGCGGCCTTGCCTCACGCGCGCGCGTATCGCGACTATCTGACCTGGATGAGCCGCCGCGATCAGCAAGCTTCCCGAGCTGTGTGGGCGAGGACGCTGAGCGGAGTCGAAGGACCGACGCTGTTGGCTCCAGCGGTTCGATCGCGTCGACTCTCCACCATGGCGGCCGAGTGGGTGTTCGATCTGGACGAGGAATTCACAACCTCACTTCGCGGAATGGCGCGTGAACTCGGGCTGACGATCAACACGATTGTTCAGGCATCGTGGGGGATCGTCCTTGCTGCACTGACCGGGAGAGACGATGTGGTGTTCGGAGCGACGGTGTCGGGTCGACCTCCCGAGCTGACCGGGATCGAAACCATGGTCGGGCTGTTCATCAACACAATTCCGGTCCGAATCACGCTGCGCCCGAGTGAAAGTATCGGCACACTCCTCGCGCGGATCCAGGCCGAGCAAGCAGAGCTGTCGGATCACCACTGTCTCGGGCTTTCCGAGATCCACGTAGGCGCGGGGCCGGAGATCGGATTCGACACGTTGACTGTCTTCGAATCGTATCCCGTTGACCGTCAGGGGCTTTCGTCCGATACCGATATTGCGGGGGTCCGGATCACCGATGTCGAAGCCAAGGACGCTGCCCACTACCCGCTCAGCCTCGTAGCATCGGTCGACACCAGGCTCCGCCTGAAATTCGAGTACATACCCGAGGTTTTCGGTGCCGCCGACATCGAAGAGATCGCCGGACGACTGCGGCGCGTACTCGAAGCGTGTACCCAGCCGGATCGTCCCTTGGCTGTGGTGTCGGTGCTCGCAGCCTCCGAACATGCTGAATTGGTGCCAGTCCGTGGCACGGCCGGCGGGTCGTCGCGCGTCTTCCCGGAGATCTTCGACGAGGCAGCCCAGCGTGATCCGAACGCACCGGCCGTGGAATCGGCGGACGGCAGCATGACCTACGGCGAGCTGGACATCCTTTCCAATCGCATTGCTCGCATGCTCGTCTCGCACGGCCTGGGAACCGAGGACTATGTAGCGGTCGGTGTCCCACGTTCTCTCGCGTCCGTGGTGTCGATACTTGCCGTCGCCAAGACAGGCGCTGCGTTCGTGCCGATCGATCCCGACTATCCGGACGAGCGGATCAATCACATGCTGATCGATTCGAAGGTCAGCTTCGGATTGACCACCACCGCGGGCCGAGATCGATTGCCCGATATCGCGGAGTGGCTGATTATCGACGATCCGCATTTCACTAAGAAGTGCGAGGGATTCTCGGGGAGCCCGTTGACCGACAACGACCGACTCCGTCCGATCGGGTTGGATTCAGCTGCCTACGTGGTCTACACCTCGGGGTCGACCGGCGTGCCCAAGGGCGTCGTGGTCACGCAGCGAGGGCTCGACAACTTCGCCCGAGACCAGCTCGAACGCTACGGCGCAACTCCACAATCACGCACGCTGCACTTCTCCACTCCGAGTTTCGACGGGTCGCTCTTCGAATATCTGCAGGCTTTCGGAGCCGGGGCGACGATGGTTGTCGCTCCACCCGGGATCTACGGGGGCGAGGACCTGGCGCAACTTCTGGCAGAGCACGCCGTCACGCACGCGTTCGTCACCACAGCGGCATTGGCATCGGTGGACCCGGCTGGGCTGGAACAACTTTCGGAAGTCGTATTCGGGGGCGAGGCGTGCCCGCCCGACCTCGTCGCTCGCTGGGCACCTGGCCGCCGCCTGTACAACGCGTACGGACCGACCGAAGCAACGATCATGTCCAACGTCAGCCCGCCGATGACCGCCGGAGAACCAATCACCATCGGTGGACCCGTCAGGGGCGTCAGCGAACTGGTGCTCGACACTCGACTTCAAGCGGTTCCCGTCGGGGTCCCCGGCGAGCTGTACCTGGCCGGACCAGGCGTGGCACGGGGATATCACCGAAGGGCGGGGTTGACGGCAGAACGCTTTGTTGCCAACCCGGCTGACCCAGGAACGCGGATGTACCGCACCGGCGACATCGTGCGATGGACGGCGGACATGTGTGTCGAGTACGTCGGGCGAAGCGACTTCCAGGTCAAGGTTCGAGGCTTCCGTGTCGAACTCGGTGAGATCGACAGTGTGCTCATGTCGGAGCCCAACGTCGGTTTTGCCGTTACGGTTGCCGATTCCGCCCCCACTGGAGACACCCGACTCGTGTCGTACGTCGTGCCCACGGCGGGTCGACTGGACACCAGGATCCTGAGTCGCGCCGTGGCCCGGCGCTTGCCTTCGCACATGGTGCCTGCCGTTCTCACGGTGCTGGAGAACATTCCGTTGACCGCTGTCGGAAAAGTCGACCGTTCGGCGTTGCCAAGACCCGAAATCGAGACGACCACAGGGGATTTCCGTCCCCCGGTCGGCCCGGTCGAACAGGCAGTGTCGGACGTGTTCGGCGAGGTGCTCGGCCTCGAACGAGTCGGTACCGACATCAGTTTCTTCGAGCTCGGTGGAAATTCTCTGAGCGCCACTTCGGTCGCGGCGAGGCTACGGGCGGTGCTCGGAGCTACCGTAGGCGTGCGGGATCTGTTCGAGACGCCGACGGTGGCCGAGTTGGCTACGGTGATCGGCCAGTCGGTTGCCGAAGGGGCGGAGCGACTGGGACCGCGCCCCCGACCCGACAACATCCCCTTGTCGTTTGCTCAGCAGCGGATGTGGTTCGTCAATCAACTCGACACCAGTTCTCCTGCATACAACATTCCGCTCGTGGTGCGGTTGAGCGGTGAACTCGACAAACCGGCCTTGAGATCAGCGATGTCCGATGTCATCGCCCGCCACGAATCGCTGCGAACGATGTTCCCGGTCCACGGTGACGGACCGGTCCAGCACATCCTGCCCACCGAGAGCGCCGAGCTGCCGCAACTGACCGAGACATCGGTGACCGACGAACATCATCTCCGTGACGAGCTTGCCCGGATGGTCTCGGCCGGTTTCGACGTCGCCGCACGAATTCCCCTGCGGGCAGCGTTGTTCACCATCGATGAGCGCGAACACGTGCTTGCCGTAGTGGTGCACCACATCTCGGCTGACGGCTTCTCGATGTCTCCGTTGACCCGAGACGTGATGATTGCATACGAGGCCCACGCGTACGGCGGGGATCCCCAGTGGACGCCGCTTCCAGTCCAGTACGCCGACTTCGCGCTCTGGCAACGGGAGATTCTGGGCTCAGTCGACGACCCCGGGTCGGTGATCGCCGAGCAGTTGGCTTACTGGCGACGTGCATTGTCAGGTGCTCCCGACCTCTTGGAACTTCCGCTCGATCGAGACCGGCCGACGCAACAGAGTTTTCACGGCTCGCGGATTCACTTCTCGATCAGCAGTGATCTTCACCGCCGTATTCGGAACGTGTCGCGGCAGCACGAGTCCACTGCATTCATGACTGTGCATGCAGCGCTCGCGCTCTTGCTGGCACGTTTGGGCAGCACCGACGACATCGTGATCGGCACGCCGATCGCCGGCCGGGGAGATCGTGCCCTCGATGATCTGGTCGGCATGTTCGTCGGCACGCTCGCACTGCGCACACAGGTGGATCCGGCTCGATCGTTCCGGGAGTTGGTTGAGCATTGCCGCGAAGTCGACCTCGCCGCGTTCGCTCATTCCGACGTGCCCTTCGAGCGGGTAGTGGACGCGGTCGGGCCGAAACGGTCGAGCGCCTATGCACCGATTTCCTCGGTGTCGCTGGAATTCCAGAACAACAAACGACCGATTCTGAAGCTACCGGGACTGGAAGTCCGTGGGATCGACCCTGAACTCGAGGTAGTGAAGGTAGACCTGGAATTCCTTCTGGCCGAGGAGTACGACGATCGCGGTGAACCGGGAGGGATGAGCGGAGCCGTCGACTTTGCCACTGATCTCTTCGACCCCGGTACGGTCGGCGGTTTTGCCGACATGTTCGTTCGTGTGCTCGAGGCCGTGACCCGGAATCCGCAGGTACCGATCGGTGACATCGACCTACTCGGCGATCTCGAACGTCGCGAGTTGACGCCGGCGCATGGGCTCCCCGAAGTACCTCCGAAATTGTGGCCTGAGTTGTTGGCGGACGCCGTGGCGATCGATCCTGACTCGGTGGCCCTGTCGCTCGAGAACCGGCAGCTCAGTTATCGCGACCTGGACGAGTGGTCGAATCGTGTTGCCCGGGAGTTGTGCGGTCGCGGTGTGGGCCCGGAGACCTTCGTGGCACTGGGAATGCCTCGCTCGATCGAATCGGTGGTGGCGATCTGGTCGGTGACCAAAGCCGGAGCGGCTTTTGTGCCTGTCGATCCGGCCTATCCGCGCGAGCGCGTCGAATACATGCTCGCCGATTGCCGAGCCTCGCTCGGTTTGACTGTTCAGACCAGCCGAACTCACCTACCCGACGTTGTTCCCTGGCTGGAACTCGACGACCCACACTTCGCCCGGCGGGTAGCCGCGCTGTCGCCGGAACCGATCACCGATGACGATCGAACCGGTGAACTGAACCTCGATCATCCGGCCTACCTGATCTACACCTCGGGATCTACCGGGAAACCCAAGGGAGTGAACATTACTCATCGAGGTTTGGCGAGCTTCACGGCCGAAACTCGTGAGAGGTTCGAGGTCACTCACGACTCTCATGTCTCTCAGTTGGCATCGCCGAGTTTCGACGCTTCCATCTTCGAGTTGACGATGGCATTCAGCGCCTCGGCGCAAGTCGTGATCGTTCCGCCTGCTGTGTACGGTGGCGCCGAATTGGCCGATGTTTTCCGGCGCGAGCAGGTCACTCATGCCACCATTACACCGACCGCGCTGGCGGCGTTGGGTGACAACGGTTTCGAGGCGCTCCGTGTTCTCGATCTGGTGGGCGAGGCCTGCCCGCCGGAGGTCGTCGCGCAATGGGCGCCGGGTCGGAGGCTGCACAACGGCTACGGCCCGACTGAAACCACCGTGCAGGCGAGCGTCAGCGATTCGATGAAACCCGGTGCGGGAGTGAACATCGGCTCGCCGGCAGTGGGCTTCGGCTTCCTGGTGCTGGACGAGCGTTTGCAGCCCGTCCCGGTGGGCGTGCCGGGGGAGTTGTACATCATCGGTCCAGGTATGGCACGTGGGTACCATAATCGGGCGTCGCTCACG
Source organism: Rhodococcus sp. IEGM 1302 (assembly GCF_030056935.1). Lineage (NCBI taxonomy): Bacteria > Bacillati > Actinomycetota > Actinomycetes > Mycobacteriales > Nocardiaceae > Rhodococcus > Rhodococcus sp. IEGM 1302. Next base: position 10,730 of record NZ_JASHKY010000022.1, read on the forward strand.
TCGGAACGATTTGTCGCGTGCTCGTACGGGTCGCCGGGGCGCCGGATGTACCGCACCGGAGATGTCGTGCGTTGGCGTGAATCCGGCGGTGACAGTGCCAAAATCGTCGGCTCCGGCGATGGAGTGCATCACACGCTCGAATACATCGGGCGCAGCGACTTCCAGGTCAAGGTCCGTGGTTTTCGGATCGAACTCGGGGAAATCGATGCAGTTCTCTCACGCCATCCGTCGGTGGACTTCGCCGCGACTGTCGGCCACACGGGACCGTCGGGTGAAACGGTCCTGGTGTCGTACGTGCGTGCGTCAGCTGCTGACGCCACCGGCACCGACGAGATACGGGCGTACGCAGCCGACCGACTACCCTCGCACATGGTTCCGTCGGCAGTGGTGCTTCTCGAGCGGATTCCGATGACACCGGTGGGCAAGCTCGACCGAAAGGCCTTACCGGAACCCGAATTCGGTTCGGCTGCAGCCGAGTTCCGCGAGCCGGTCACCGACACCGAGCGCGCCGTGGTCGACTCGTTCGTCGAGGTTCTGGGTGTCGACCGGGTGAGCACTACCGACAGCTTCTTCGACCTGGGCGGGTCCTCCCTGGTGGCCACCCGAATCGTCAGCGCACTGCACTCTCGTTTCCGACGGAGAATCCCGCTTCAGTGGATGTTCCTCGACCCGACACCCGCTGGAATCGCTCGACGCCTCGACATGCCGACAGCCGACGCCGGTATGGAAGAGCTTCTCGCCGTGGTTGTTCCACTGCGGACGAAAGGGACTGGGCGACCGCTGTTCTGTGTGCACCCCGGTATCGGCCTGTCCTGGGGGTATGCCGGCTTGGTGCGGTATCTGCCCGAGGACAGACCCGTGTACGGACTTCAGCTCCCCGCTCTCAGCGACGACGGTGACTATCAGTCGATCGAACAGTTAGCCCATCGCTACGTCGAAGAGGTGGAGGCCGTTTCGCCGGACGGGCCGTACGACTTACTCGGGTGGTCCCTTGGCGGAGTCATCGCGCACGCCATGGCCGTCGAACTGCAATCGTCCGGCCGCGACGTCGCCACACTGGCGATGATGGACAGCTACCCCGACAACGGCGATGCCCCTGCGTCAGCCGAACTCGACGTCCGAGACATACTGCGAGGACTCGGCCTCGAGATCGAGACCGACCGAGATCTGACCTTCGACGAGGCGGCGGCCGTGTTGGCCCGGAGGCTCGGGCCCGAGACGGGAGTCGACGGTCGGGACCTCGAACGGATTGCCCGAGGGTACGAGACTTCGCAGAGAATCACGCACCAGTTCGTTCCCCAGGTCTACGAAGGAGATCTGCTGATCTTCCTGGCATCCGGAGACGACGACACGATTCCGCGCGACAGGTCGCCGCAGGAATGGAGCCCACTCGTGACGGGCCGGATCGTGGAGGTGCCCGTGCGCTGCGAACACAACGAGATGATCGAACCTCCGGCCATGGCGGTCATCGGACCGGTGCTCGCCCGGGTGCTCTCGATGTTTTCCGGATACCCCGAACGGGCATGACAACTTCAAGCCACCAAGCCGCACGCCCGCGAAGCGAGCGCCACCGAGCTGTTGCCGGGCACCGCAATCGAGCACGAGGAGCGGCAATGAGAAGAATCGGACGTACTCGGGCAATGCTTGTCGTCGCCCTCGTCGCGTGGACGGGACTGTTCGGCGAAGCAGCGTTGGCCTCGGCTGACCCGGCCCCGACATCCCCTTCAGGCGGTTCAGCTCTCGATCACGTCGAGGAGATCAACGCCCGTCAGCTGACTATGTACGTCTACTCGGCTGCGATGGACAAGGTGATTCCGCTCGAGGTGATTCGGCCGGCAGACACAAGTGCGCCCCGGCCGACCCTCTATCTACTCAATGGCGCCGGCGGAGGCGAGGACACGGCGACGTGGCAGACACGGACAGACGTCGTCGACTTCTTCGGCGACAAGAACGTCAACGTCGTCAACCCGATCGGCGGTGCCTACAGCTACTACACCGACTGGGAGAAGCCCGATCCTGTTCTCGGACTGAACAAGTGGACCACCTTTCTCACCCAGGAGTTGCCACCGATCGTCGATGCCACGCTCGGGACTACGGGTACGAATGCCGTTGCCGGATTGTCGATGGCAGGTACCTCGGTTCTGAGCCTGGCCGAGGCGGCGCCATCCGTTTACCGTGCCGTCGGTGCTTTCAGCGGGTGTGCCGAGACGAGTACTCAACCCGGTCAGGACTACGTGAGATTCGTGGTCGGATTCCGCGGCGGCAACGTGGACAACATGTGGGGTCCTCCCGGCGGTCCGGGCTGGGTAGCCAACGATCCTGTGGTCAATGCCGAGAGATTGCGGGGGGTCGACCTCTACATCAGCAATGGATCGGGCCTGCCCGGCCCACACGAGAATCTGGGCGGACCGATGGTCAACGGCGACCTCGGCGTTCTGGCGAACCAGGTGATCGTGGGTGGAGTCATCGAGGCCGGGACGAACCAGTGCACCCAGCGTTTGGCCGAGCGGCTCGACTCCTTGGGCATCCCGGCCACCTATGATTTCCGGGCAACTGGCACTCACTCTTGGGGTTACTGGCAGGACGATCTTCACAACTCGTGGTCGATGATTGCCGCGTCGATCGGTGCGCGTTAGCCGGCGAACCCTGGGGTCGGTGGCTGAGTTGTTTCTCACTCCGGGACACTCTTGCCGAACCTAGCCGACCGAACTGCAGGTCAGCGGCGTTATAGTCGCCTCATGAGTTCAGAAACACTCGCTCCCCTCGACACCGACGTACTTGCGCGCAGGTTTGCGTGCCTGGGTGATCCGACGCGGCTGCGAGTGCTCCGACTTGCTGCCGGCGGTCCGATCGACGTCGACACGATTGCACACGCCGCATCACTCGAGCCGTCGGCGTTGAGTGCCCACCTCGAGGCCTTGATCGAGGTCGGTTTTGTCGAGGCTTCGGTGCGTGAAGGCACTTCGGTTGTCAGTGTTGCCGGAACGGCATACTCCGATCTGATGGCAGCGGCCGCCGTCGTGGCTGCTCGTGGTCCGGTCGAAGACACACTGGGAGTTCTTCCCGATGACGTGGTGGTGCGCCGCATGGAATCCGGCGACTGGGATGCCGTCCGCTCGATCTACCGCGAAGGAATCGACACCGGAACCGCGACGTTCACCACCTCGGTGCCATCCGCCGAGAAGCTCGACGCGCAATGGTTACCCGATCATCGATGGGTGGCCGAGATCGACGGCCGCGTCGAAGGCTGGGCGAGCCTCAGCCCGGTGTCCTCGCGAGACTGCTACCGCGGGGTCGCCGAGAACTCCATCTACATCGGTAGCGGCGCTCGCGGGCGCGGCGTGGGCAAGCTGCTGCTTCGCCGACAGGTGCAAGCCGCCGACGCCAGTGAGATCTGGACAGTGCAGTCGTCGATTTTCCCGGAGAACCGGGCAAGCGTCGCCTTGCACCAGGCCGTCGGATTCCGAGTCGTCGGCACTCGGTCGCGTATCGCTCAACTGGGTGGGCGGTGGCGTGACACGTTGTTCCTCGAACGTCGCAGCGAGGACGCTGACATCTGAGAAGAGACGCTCAGCCCTTGGCAGCGCTGACTCCGGCGCGTCGCCCGTAGAAGCTGCCGTCACCGAGGGACGTTCCGGAGGCGTATCCACCGGCGCAGACGCCGGCGGTGCAGCGTCCAGCGGCAAACAAACCCGGGATCGGTTCGCCGGAGACGTGGATGACCTCCGAGTTGATCGACGTGCGCAGGCCGCCGAGCGTGAATCCGGCGGTGAAATTGCGAAGATCGAGCGCAGCGACGGGTGAGCCGATCGGCTTGACCCACTCCTTCTTCTTACCGAGTACCGGGTCTTCACCACGGGCGGCGTGCCGGTTGTAGACCTCGACCGTCGACTGAAGGGTGCCTTCCGGCAGGCCCATGTCGGATTCGAGTTCCTCGACGGTCTCGGCCACCCACTTGGGCTGGAATCTGAAGAACGGTGTGGAACTGTCGGCGGCGCAGCCCTCTTCGTAGGAAGCTTCGTCGATGATCAGGTAGGCCTGATTCTCGTTGCGCAGCAGCGTCTCCTGGCCGATTCTTCCCGGATACGTGTCCTCGTTGACGTAGCGCTGGCCGCGTCCGTTGACGAGAATGCCGCGGATCATCAACTGGGGGTCGCCGAAGAATGCGACCTCGGTGGCGTCCATGTGCGCGAGGTCGGCCCCGAGAGCCTGCGCCATCTGGATGGACTTTCCGTCGTGCTCTTCGATAGCCGCACCGGGGCGCCCGATCAGCCGTGGGGCGTACGACTGAATCATCGCTTCGTTGTAGGCGAAGCTTCCCGTCGCCAGTACGACACCCGTGCGTGCTCGAACTGCCACTTCCTTGCCGTACTGCTTGGCGATGATGCCGACCACTCGATCTCCGTCGACGACCAGGCGCTGGACTCGCATGTCGTATTCTGCTCGTACGCCGAGGCTTTCGGCCGTCTCGATCAGTGGCTTCATCAACATGAAACCACCGCCCTTCTCCCCGGTGCGCTTGCCGCTCATCTGTGGAACGTGCCCGCGAGGGGCCGGTGTCGCGATCGTGTTGAACGGTGCCGAGTTCTCGCCGCCGGAATACATGAGTCCGTCGTCGAAGGGTGTTTCCCAGCCGGGTTGGCCGTAGAAACTCTCCTTGAACGGCACACCGTTGTCGACGAGCCAGTTGTAGTGCTCGACGCTGCCTTCGCAGTAGTCGGTGATCTTCTCCTCGTCGGCGCCGGGACCGAGTGCGGCCATCATGAACGATTTCATGTTGGCGGGGGAGTCCTCGAACCCGAGTGCCTGCTGCAACGGGGTCCCGCCGCCCAGATAGATGAATCCGCCTGCCAGCGCCGCAGCGCCGCCCCAGCCGCTCGTGCGCTCGAGCACCAACACGTCGGCGCCCGCTCGCGCGGCCTCGATCGAAGCACTCACTCCGGCAATGCCGTAGCCGGCGACGACGACGTCAGCCTCGAAGTGCCACTGCTCGATGTTTGCGGAGGACTGCGGACGGATTGAGCTGGCCTCGGCCATGGATTCGGATCCTTCGTTCTTCTGGTTGGTTGGTGGGGGAATCGGTGGGTGTGATCGATGCCCTGATGGCAGTATCTCGACCGAAAGTCAGTCGGTGTCCGTTTTCGCGGAATCGGCCGCGGCCTTCTCCTTGGCGCGCGCGGCCTTACGTCTGTCGGCCTTCACGGCGATCAGCGCATTGTTGAGCCCGGTGGCCAGCGGCCAGCCGACGTAGTGGCACAGGAAGATTGCGGCCTCTTCGAACTGCTGCTCGGTCAACTCCTCGTTGTGGAGAGCAGCGTTGATCTGGATCTTCGCCACATCGTTCTGCCCCTGGGCGGTGATGGCACCGATCAGGAGTAGTCGTCGATCACGTACCGACAGTCCCGGTCGCGTCCAGATGTCGGCAAAGAGGTGGTCGGCGGTGACCGCGAAGAAGTCGCCGGGAACGTCGGCGGGAAGCTCCCAGCCGTACACCTCGTTCATCTTCGCGACGCCACGAGCACGGGCCTCGGAGATGCGGCTTTCGTCGGTTCCACCGGCATCGGTCATGTGAGTGGTGTCGGTCATGCGTGCTCCCGAATAGTAGATGCCGTTGAAGGTTCGGCCGGCCTGTCTTCGCTGTCATTCCCGACGCCCAGACCGGCACCGAGTCCGGCGAGCGCAAGGTGCGCGAGCGGCAGGTCGAGATTCAGCCGATCACCGAGGTCGATGGCCAAGGCCAAGTCCTTCTCCCCGAGATTGCGAACATGCCGCAGTATCGAGAACCACGGGTCGTCCTCCGAGACCGGTGCGGTGGTGTCGCGGAGCATGATCGCGCCCGCGCCACCGGTGATCGCATCGGTGTGCCTGACGACCTTTCCGAGCGTGCGGAGATCGAGTCCTGCTGCTTCGGCGAGTCGCGCGGCCTCGGTCGTGGCGGTGAACGAGACGAAGTGAAGAAGGTTGCGTGCGAGCTTCATTCGCGTTCCCGCGCCGACGTCACCGGCGTGAACCACCAGCTCGGCCCAGGATCCGAAGGGCTCGCGGACGGCTTCGAACGCCTCGTCGGAGCCGCCGATCATCACTGCCAGCCTGCCCTGCGCTGCGCCGCCGGCACCGCCACTGATCGGCGCGTCGACCAGCAGAACACCACGCTGTTGACAGATGTCAGCGAGTTCCACCGCCGTGGTGTCCGAGATAGTGGAGTGAATCGCGACGACAGTGCCTGGCTGTGCGGTCGACAGAATCCCGTGCGGCCCGCACACAACCTCGCGTACCTGCGCGTCGTCGAGCACCGTGACGGAGATGATGCTCGCCTGCGCTGCAACGTCGGCGGGCGTCGATGCTGCGCTCGCGCCCGCAGCGGTGAACGGTTCGAGCGCTTCTGCGCGGGCATCACACACCACCAGTCCGCCCGGCCAGTCCAGGAGGCGCTGCGCCATCGGCGCGCCCATGTTGCCTAGGCCGATGTATCCCAGTCTGGTTTTCGAAGCGCTGGCTTTCGGCGCCGATTGCGTCATGACCGGTACACCTGGCCTCCGTCGACGTTGAAGATCTGCCCGGTCACCCAGCCTGCGTCGTCGGAGAGGAGGAACAGGCACATGCCGACGAGATCGTCCGGTGTTCCCATGCGCTGCAACGGGATTCGTTTCACCATGTCCTTGACGATGTTGCCGGGGGTGACGGTTCGAGTCGCCTCCGTGTCGATAGGGCCGGGAGCGATGGCGTTGATCCGGATGTTCGACCAGCCGAGTTCGGTCGCGAGTTGTTGTGTCAGGCTGTTGACGCCGGCCTTCGCGAGTCCGTAGTAATTCGAGTACAGCCAGGCTGCTGTGGAGGACTGGTTGACGATCGAACCGCCCTTCGCTCGCATGTGAGGTACTACCGCCCGGCACACGTGCAATGCGCCGTCCATGTTGACGCTCATGAACTTTCGGTAGTAGTCCCAGTCCACCGTCAACAGGGAATCGATCTTCATTCCGCCGTAGATGGCAGCGTTGTTCACCAGGTGCTCGATGCTGCCGAACTGCTCGATCGTGAAGTCGGCGAGTGCCGCAGTCGACTCCCCGTCGGCGACGTCGACGTCCTTGAACACGGCATTTCCGCCGTCCGCGTTGATCTGCTTGGCGACTGCTTCACCGAGTTCGCGATTGAGGTCCGCCACGACCACGTTGGCCCCCTCCGCGGCCAGAGCGCGGGCATACGCCTCTCCGATACCCTGCGCTGCTCCGGTGACTATCGCGGTGCGACCGTCGAAACGTCCCATGTCGACCTACTTTCGTGGTGATCATTCTGTGGTGAGGGTGTGGGGTGAGGGTGTGGAATGTCAGGAAGGTGAAGCGACGAGCTTGGTTTCGAGGTATTCCTCGAAACCCGCGAGGCCCATTTCGCGGCCGATCCCGGATTGTTTGTAGCCGCCGAACGGTGCGTCGGCCGAATACCAGACGCCGCCGTTGACGCTCAGCGTTCCGGTTCTGACACCGGCAACGACGTGCGCGACGCGATCGGGATCGGTGCCCCACACCGACCCGGACAGGCCGTATGGGGAATCGTTGGCAATCCGGATAGCGTCGTCGTCGTTGTCGTACGGAAGGATCACGAGGACGGGCCCGAAAATCTCCTCCTGCGCTACGCGAGACGAGTTGTCCAGCCCGGCAATGAGAGTGGGTTCGACGAAGAAACCCCTCTCGCGATCGTCGGGACGGCCCCCACCCGTCACGATCGTGCCGCCCTCTTCGACCGCGAGGGCGAGGTAGCTCTCCACCCTGGCGCGCTGGCGCGCCGAGATGACCGGGCCACACACCGTTCCGCGCGCGCTGGGGTCGCCGGCTCGGATACCCGCCATCGCGGCAGATGCCGCGGCCAGAGCATCGTCGTACCGAGAGCGCGGCACCAGAAGTCTGGTACTGAGCGCGCATCCCTGACCGGCATGAACGCAGACGGAGAACGCGGCAACCGAGCATGCACCCTTGATGTCCGCATCGTCGAGGACGATGAATGCGGACTTACCCCCGAGTTCGAGGAAGACCTTCTTGAGAGTTTGCGCGGCCGTGGCCATCACTGTGCGTCCGGTGGCGGTGGAACCGGTGAAGGACACGAGATCGACGCGCGGATCGCTGCACAGCTGCGCGCCTAGGGAGTGATCCGTCGACGTCACGACGTTGACTACGCCGGCCGGGATCTCGGTTTCTTCTGCAATCACCTTGGCGACCAGCGCGGCGCACCAGGGCGTGTCCGGCGCGGGTTTGAGAACGATGGTGTTGCCGGCTGCGAGGGCGGGACCGAGCTTGGCGAAATTGATCTGGTGCGGAAAGTTCCACGGTGTGATTGCGCCGACGACGCCGACGGCTTCCTTGAGCAGTCGGCGATGGGTCGGAATCCCCATGGGTGACGCGTGCCCGAGATCTTGTTCCCACGAATAGGTTTCGATCAGATCGGCCCAGTAGCGAAGATCTTCGATCGGGCCTTCGAGTTGCGGACCGCTCGTCAGCATGACCGGTGCGCCGACCTCGGCGACGGTGATCTCACGCAACTCCTCGATGTGGGACTGGAGTGCATCGCACAGTTGGCGCAGGCAGCGAGCGCGAAACCCGTGATCGCGTGCCCATTCGGTGTCGTCGAACGCACGGCGCGCAGCGGCGATGGCCGCGTCCATGTCCGCGGCGGTGCCTTCGGCCGCACGGCCGATCAGTTCCTCGGTCGCCGGGTTGAAAACTTCGAAGGTCCCGCCGGATCCGGGAACCAGTTTTCCGTCGACGAGAAGTGCAGAACTGTCTGCGGGTCGAAGCGTCATAGCGCAAACCCTCTCTTTCTGGACATGTGTCTGGACTCTAGTTCACACTTGTGGTTGAGGCAATGGTTTTTGGGGCATAAGAGATTTCGAGAGCCCAGCAGTCTCGAGAGGGTCTCGGATCTGCTTCGACGAAAAGCGCCTCGTGTCCGGTGCGGCGCCGCTACGGTTCACCGCACATTCACAACCACGTCTTCACATCCACAGGAGAGAGGTCGAAATGAACAGAGTTGACGGAAAAGTGGTGTTGGTGACCGGCGCTGCTCGAGGTCAGGGGCGCAGTCACGCCGTCCGTCTCGCGCAGGAGGGCGCGCACATCATCGCCTTCGATCTGTGCGCAGACATCGCCAGCAACGAATACCCGCTCGCCAGTCCAGCCGATCTGGAGGAAACCGCTCGCCTGGTAAAAGAGGCCGGGCAGCAGGTGGTGACGGCGCGTGTCGACGTCCGTGATCGCGCCGGACTCGAAACAGCACTTGCCGAGGCGGTAGGGCAGTTGGGCGGATTGCATGTCGTCGTGGCGAACGCCGGTATCTGTCCGCTGGGCAAACACGTGTCGACCGCCGGTTTCGTCGACGCCTTCGATGTGAACTTTCTCGGTGTCGTCAATACAGTGCACGCGTCGATGGAATACCTCGGCGAAGGGGGTTCGATCATCGCGATCGGCTCTGTTGCCGGTCTGGTGCCGCAGACCGGATTCAACGGGCAACAGGCGCTCCAGGGTCCGGGTGGCGACGGATACGGCCTGGCCAAGAAGCTGATTCAGGCCTACACCAGTTCGTTGGCGCTGACCCTCGGGCCGAGTTCCATTCGCGTCAACGCGATTCATCCGACCAATGTGAACACCGACATGTTGCAGAGCATGCCGATGTACCGGACGTTCCGTCCCGACCTCGAGAATCCGACCGCCGAGGATGCGGCTGTGACGTTCCCGTTCATGCAGGCGATGCCGATCCCGTGGGTCGAACCCGCGGACATCTCGCATGCAGTCGTGTACCTGTCCTCGGACGAGTCGCGATTCGTCACCGGCCAGCAACTGCGCGTGGACGCTGGTGCCGGGATGAAGATCGGTCTGTAGTAGAACTTTTCGCGTCGCTGCTGCCTGTTCGTGGTGAATTTTCCAAGTTTCCCCATTTCGTTGCCCTGGACAGGACGCTGTAGTAACGTCCAGACACGTGTCCAGCAAACGGGGCGATTCAAGTGGCGGGGGATCGATTGTCTACGAATCCACTCGCAGGCGCCTCACGGGCAAACAGGCGGAAACTGTGGCCAGGCTTGCCGAAGCAACAGTGAAAGTTCTACGCAAACAAGAGTTTTCCGGGCTGACTGTCCGTTCGGTTGCGGCCGAAGCGGGTGTAGGAACTGCGACCGCCTACACGTATTTCGCGTCCAAGGAGCATCTCGTCGCAGAGGTTTTCTGGCGAAGACTTCAGAACTCGTCGGCGCCTGATGGCTCAGGGTTGGATCGCACCGCGCACGTGCTGTCTGTACTTCGAAATATCGCGCTGCTTCTCGCGGACGAACCGGAGGTATCGGCCGCCGTGACCAATGCACTGCTCGGATCCGACCCTGAAGTGGAACATCTTCGCGGCCGGATCGGGCTCGAGATCCATCAACGACTCGCCTCGGCGTTGGATCCGAATGGCGAACCCGAAGTGTTGGAAGCGCTCGAAATGCTTTATGCCGGGGCGCTTCTGCGGGCAGGGATCGGCTACGGAACCTACGCGCAAATCGCTGGACGCCTCGAGGCCTCAGCTCTACTGATCCTGGAGAAATCATGACAGAAGCTTTGATCGATCCGGTGGTCTTCAATCCGTACGACTACCACTTTCACGACGATCCGTATCCGACGTACAAGCGTCTGCGCGAAGAATCACCCCTGTATCACAATCCGGACGTGGGATTTTGGGCATTGTCGCGATATGCGGACGTGGTCGACGGATTCAAGGACAACAAGCGTCTGTCGAGCGCAAACGGAGTATCACTCGACCCCGCAGCCTACGGTCCACACGCGCATTATGTGATGTCGTTTCTCGCTATGGATGATCCCCGCCATATGCGGTTGCGCCAGTTGGTTTCTCGCGGATTCACACCGCGGCGTGTTGCGGAGCTCGACGGCCGGATACTCGAACTGACGAAGCAACATCTGATACCCGCGCTGGGCGCGGGGGAGTTCGACTGGATTACGGAGGTGGCGGGAAAGCTGCCGATGGACGTCATCTCCGAACTCATGGGTGTCCCCGAACCCGACCGAGCCGAACTGCGGCGCAAGGCGGATCTGGTGGTGCATCGAGAGGCGGGTGTTCTCGACGTGCCGCAACCTGCGGTGGAGGCTTCGATCAGTTTGATGGGCTACTACAAGGAGATGATCGCGCAGCGTCGCCGATCGCGGACGGACGATCTGACCTCGGCCTTGCTCGACGCCGAGATCGACGGAGACAAGCTTTCGGACCAGGAGATCCTCGGATTCATGTTTCTGATGGTCGTGGCCGGAAACGAGACCACGACCAAGCTTCTCGGAAACGCTCTGTACTGGGGTTCGCACCACCGGGAGCAGATCGCACCGGTCCTCGACGATCCCGAACGAGCCTCGGAATGGGTGGAAGAGACTCTTCGCTACGACACGTCGAGTCAGATCGTGGCTCGGACTTCGGTTGTCGACCTCGAATACCACGGGCGCACGATTCCGGCGGGGGAGAAGGTCCTGCTCCTGATCGGATCGGCCAACCGAGACGCCGACGTCTTCGACGATGCCGACAGCTTCCAGATCGGCCGGAGTTCGTCGGGCAAACTCGCGAGTTTCGGTGGTGGCGTGCACTTCTGCCTCGGTGCCCACCTTGCCAAGCTCGAAGCCAAGATCGCCCTGGCGGAGTTCGGGCGTCGGGTCAGCGACTACGAAGTCGTCGAGTCCGGAATCGAGCGTGTTCATTCGACAAATGTCCGGGGCTTTGCGGCCCTGCCGGTGAAAGTGCAGGTGCGCTGATGCCTCGTTTCGAACCCAATCCTGTTCGCCGGCCGGCACTGATCAGTGGTGCGTCGTCGGGAATCGGCACAGCCACCGCGTATGCCCTGGCCGAACTCGGGCATCCGGTTGCACTCGGTGCGCGTCGAGTCGCCGAATGCGAAGCCATCGCCGAGAAGATCCGCAGCAACGGTGGTGAAGCGTTCGCCCACTTCCTCGACGTCACGGACGGTGATTCGGTCGACGGGTTCGTCTCGGCCGCAGAGGCAGTCCACGGCCCCGCGGAAATCGTCGTCTCCGGTGCCGGAGACCTCGAATTCGGGGCTGCGGACGAGATGAATCCTGAGGCGTTTCTACGGCAGATCCAAGTTCACCTCGTCGGTGCGCAGCGATTGGCGCATCGTGTTCTCCCCGGTATGAGGCAACGACAGCGCGGTGACTTCGTACTGATCGGCTCGGATTGTGCCGAGCGCCAGCGTCCACTCATGGGTGCGTACGACGCGGCGAAGGCCGGGCTCGAGGCAATGGGGCGTCAGATGCGAATGGAGCTCGAGGGAACAGGCATTCGCGCGTCGATCGTGCGACCCGGGCCGACACTGACCGGCATGGGGATGGACACGACGCCGGAGATCATCGGACCGGTCGGGGAATCGTGGAGCAAGTGGGGGTTCGCCCGCCATGGTTACTTTCTGCGCGCCTCGGACATCGCCAATGCCATCGTCGCCGTTGTGTCGGCGCCGCGAGGAGCACACATCGTGCTCGTCGAAGTTCAGCCCGAGGCGCCACTGGACAAACTTCCCACTGCGAACTCACAGGAGACGACATGACGCACGGAGTGCAAGAGACGTCGCGAACACTGCCAGAGCCGCCGCGGGTGTCCGGCGGGGATCTCCCGCACGGGCATCTCGAGGAACTGCGAACCGACCCGATAGCGCTCATGCGCCGGGTGCGTGAGGAATGTGGTGACGTCGGCGCCTTTCAACTTGCCGACCGCACAGTGATCTTGCTGTCCGGAGCCGAGGCAAACGAGTTCTTCTTCCGCTCCACCGACGAGGATCTCGACCAACAAGCGGCTTACCCCTTCATGAAGCCGATATTCGGTGAAGGCGTCGTCTTCGACGCCAGCCCGGAGCGGCGTAAAGAGATGCTGCACAACTCGGCTCTGCGCGGCGAACAGATGCGCGGGCACGCCGCCACGATCGGCCGCGAAGTCGAGGCGATGGTCGCGCAGTGGGGAGACGAAGGCGAGATCGATCTGCTCGACTTCTTCGCCGAGCTGACCATCTATACCTCGTCGGCGTGCCTGATCGGCAAGAAGTTCCGCGACGAACTGGATGATAGCTTCGCCAAGCTGTATCACGAGCTCGAACAGGGAACGGATGCATTGGCTTTCGTGGATCCGTACGCGCCGATCGAGAGTTTCCGCCGCCGCGACGAGGCCCGGTTGGCGTTGGTCGCTCTGGTACAGGACATCATGAACGGGCGCATCGCGAATCCTCCGCAGGGCAAGGATGACCGCGACATGTTGGACGTGTTGGTCTCGGTCAAGGACGAGAACGGCGACCTCCGGTTCAGTGCCGACGAGATCACCGGAATCTTCATCTCGATGATGTTCGCCGGCCACCATACGACTTCCGGCACGGCAGCGTGGTCGCTGATCGAGATGTTGCGGCATCCCGACACCATGACGGACGTCGTCGACGAACTCGACAATCTGTACTCCGACGGCGCCGACATCAGTTTTCATGCCCTGCGCCAGATTCCGGTTCTCGAGGCTGTGGTCAAGGAAACCCTTCGACTGCATCCGCCGTTGATCATCCTGTTGCGGGTGGCACGTGGAGATTTCGAAGTGGGCGGCTTCGAGATCCGAGAGGGCCATCTTGTCGCCGCGACACCCGCGATCTCCAATCGAATCGCCGAGGACTTTCCCCGGCCGGACACCTTCGATCCCGGGAGGTACATCGACCCGAATCAAGAGGACATCGTCAACCGCTGGACGTGGATTCCGTTCGGAGCCGGCCGGCATCGCTGCGTCGGCGCTGCGTTCGCCCAGATGCAGCTCAAAGCGATCTTCTCGATCCTGCTGCGGGACTTCGAGTTCGAGATGGCGCAGCCGTCGGAATCCTACCGAAACGACCACAGCAAGATGGTCGTCCAGTTGCAGCAGCCGTGCGCGGTGAGGTACCGGCGCCGAACACGTCCCGGGCGTGAGGGGTGATCATGCACGTCGAAGTCGACCTCGACCTGTGCCAAGGCCATGCGGCGTGTGAGCTGGAGGCACCGGAGATCTTTGTCGTCCCGAAGCGGGGGAAGGTCAGTCTTCTGGACTCGGACCCACCCGAGTCGCTCCGCGGTGAAGCCGAGATGGCGGTCAGGTACTGCCCGACCGGCGCCCTGAGAATTGTCGATTGATTGCAGCGAATTCATGTGCTCGAGGGAGGAAGTTCAGATGACGGGTTTCGACCGCGCAGAGCTCGACGAGATGGTCCAACGCTGGATCGAGGCGAACAAAAAGGCCGAAGCCGCCGGCGATTGGAAACCGTTGGCGGACATGTATACCGAGGACGCCACGTACGGGTGGAACTACGGCCCCAAGCAGGATTTCATGGCGGTGGGGCGCGAGGAGATTCGCGAAGTCGCGCTCGGTCTCGAGATGAAGGGCCTCGAAGGCTGGGAGTATCCGTATCAAGACTTTGTGATCGACGACCGTAGCGGAAACGTGATCGGCTTGTGGAAGCAGATTTCCGATGCCAAGCGTGAGGACGGTAGCAACTACTCCGTCTACGGTATCGGTGGTAGTTGGTTCCGCTACGGCGGGGATTTCCAATGGTCGTGGCAGCGTGACTTCTTCGACTTCGGGAACGTGTCGGCACTGTTCATGGAGATGATCGGCAACAACGCTCTCTCGAAGGGGATGCAGGGCCGGATCCAGCGATCGATCTCGGGCGACCCGCTACCGGGCTGGTATCCGGTGGGCACCGCGCCGGTTTCGCTGTGGTGAGTCCGATGCCGGTGCGCGATTCCTTCGAGGCACTCTCGCAGCGCGACCTTGCCGTGCTGGTGCCCGAGTTGCTCCTGTGCGGGCAGCTGATCGATCGCTCGGGCATGGCGCATCTGATCGTCGAATTCGGACGCGAGGGTATGGCACAGGTGGCCGTCGAGGAGTGGGAGTCGGCCAGCCCCTGGTACACCCGCCGCATGCAGAAGGCTCTCGGATACGAGGGCGACGACGTCGTGACGATCTTCAAAGGATTACAACTCGACATCGGCGCTCCTCCACAGTTCATGGACTTCCGATACCGGGTCGACGATCCGCTGCACGGTGAATTCTGGCTCGACCATTGCGGAGCACTCATGGACGTCGAGCCGTTGGGCGATGAGTTCGTGACCTCGATGTGTCACGACATCGAGGATCCGACTTTCGATGCAACGGCCATCGCGACCAACCCGCGCGCCCAGATCCGGCCGATTCACCGACCACCGCGCAGGCCCGCCGACCGACATCCGCACTGCGCCTGGACCGTGTCCATCGACCCGTCGCACACGCCTCCCGTGATGACCGCGCACACCGAGCAGATCGGAAGCACCGCCGCGGTGACGGTCGAGCTGAGCCCGATCGATCACGGTGGGGACGGTAGGGCGGACTACTCGGGTCCGTTGTTGTCCGACCTGAGGTTTTCCGACTTCTCGCGATCAGCCTTGGTTCGTATCGCAGAGGAGATCTGCGTGCAGCATCATCTGTTGGCGTTGGGCTTTCTGGCAGCGGTTCGCCGCCGTGCCGACGAAGACAAGGCTCGCGAGATCACGCGAAAGCAATTGACCGGAATCGCGGGAGTTGCGGCACAGCGTATTCGAGATGCGCTCGGGCTTCCTTCGACGCTGGAATCGTTGGCATTGGTCCTGTCCGTGCATCCCTTGCTGAATCCGAAGCAGTATGTGGAGAGCGAGATTCGACAGGACGGCGGTGCTCTGGAGCTGCGGATCTCGCGAGAAGCTCTTGTCGACCGAGACGGCGGTTGGCCGACCTTGCTCGGCAGCGAGCACCTCGATCCTCTCCAAGCTTTGGTCCGCGGCGTGAATCCGCACTTCACCGTGAGAGTGGTGGCCGAAGATGCCGCGGGGCTTCTTCTGGCCGTCGACATCACCGAAGCTCCCGCTCCGGAATGCGTCGAAGTCGCCATCACGAAGGTCAGTACCGGCGCGGCATTCGTATTCGAAGATCGCGGAATCCCCTTGCCTCTCTTCGTCGTCTGACCGGCCGAACCCGAAGGACTCAACCTATGGCGTACACGTTTGCAGACCTGTTCGAGCATTCCGTCGATGCGATGCCCGATCGCCTCGCGCTGATCGTTTCCGGCGACGAGGTGACATACCGTGAGCTCGACGAGCGGGCCAACCGATTGGCGCATTACTTCCAGTCCGTCGGGTTAGGTGTCGGTTCGCACATCGGTATTCAACTGCACAACTCGATCGAGGCGATGGTTGCTGTCCTCGCGGCCTTCAAGATCCGCGGCGTTCCCATCACGGTGAACTACCGCTACACGAGCGACGAATTGGTTTACCTGTACGAGAACGCGGATCTCACGGCGTTGGTTTTCCATCGTGGTTTCGCTGAGCGGGTTGCCGAGGCGTTGGTGTCCGCGCCGCGGGTCAAGTACGTGATCGAGGTGGCGGACGAACTCGCTCTCGGGAACGAACCGTCGATTCCGGGGGCAGTGGCGTACGAGGATGCGCTCGGCAACCAATCCCCGCTGCGCGTAGGTGAACATGCTTTTCCCGAGCGTTCCGGCGACGACGTCTACGTTCTCTACACCGGCGGAACAACCGGACGACCGAAAGGCGTCGTCTGGCGGCAGGAAGACATCTGGCGCGTGTTGGCCGGCGGTTACGACTTCTATTCGGGTGAGCCGATCGCCGACGAGTACCAGCAGTCGCGCGGTGGCGCCGCGGCAGCCGAACCGATGCGGTGGTGCATGCTTCCACCGCTGATCCACACCTCGGCACTGATGCCGACGTTCAACGCTCTGTTCTCCGGAAACACCGTCATCTTCGAACCGAAGTTCGATGCGGCGCAGGTCTGGAAAGTCGTCGCCGAATATCGCCCGCAGGTCATGGTCATCACCGGCGACGCCATGGGCCGTCCACTGGTCGAAGCCCATCACGAATTGCAACCGGATGCGTCGAGCCTGGCCGTGCTCGCCTCCGGCGCTGCGCTCTTCTCCGGATCGGTCAAAGATGCGTTCTTCGACGTCTTTCCGAATCTGATGATCTCCGATTCGGTTGGATCGTCCGAAACAGGCTTCGGCGGAATCGGATTCGCAACCAAAGGGCTCGAGCAGCGTGGCGGACCCAAAGTGGGCGCCAACAGATTCACGGTCGTCGTCGACGACGACAACCGAGTGTTGGAGCCGGGCTCGGGCGCCGAAGGATGGCTGGCGAAACTCGGAAACGTTCCACTCGGCTACTACAACGATCCGGTGAAGTCGGCCGAGATATTCCGCGAGGTGAACGGCGCGCGGGCAGTGGTGACCGGAGACCGGGCGCGGATCGAGGACGACGGCTCGGTCACCCTCCTCGGACGGGGAAACATGGTGGTCAACACCGGCGGCGAGAAGGTCTTCGTGGAAGAAGTCGAAGCCGTGGTGAAGGCCCATCCCGACATCTACGACGCGACAGTGATCGGTGTTCCGGACGAGCGGTGGGGCAATCGGGTGGCGGCGGTGCTTCGCATCCGCGACGGTGTGGAACCGGATTTCGAATCCATCGAGAAGCACGCCCGCAGTCACCTCGCCGGCTACAAGATTCCGCGTTCCTTCTGGATCGCCGACGAGGTCGTTCGAGCGCCGAGCGGCAAGCCGGACTACCGCTGGGCCAAGGAGTTCTCACAGAACAGCGACCCGGTCCACCGGATCGACTAGCGCTCACACGCAACACCCGGCACCCGGCACCCATCCGTAAAGGAGCATCTGCAATGCCTGAGATCGACCTTCCCGACGGGTTCGACGTGACCGACCCGCATCTGTACGGCGAGCGCGTCCCGCTTGCCGAGTTCGCCGAACTACGACGATGCGCTCCGGTCTGGTGGAACGCCCAGGAACCGGGTACCGGCGGATTTCACGACGGTGGTTGTTGGGTTGTCTCCCGCCACGCAGACGTCCGCGACGTCTCGTTGCGCAGCGAGGAGTTCTCGAGCAACGTCAACGGCTGCATTCCGCGGCATGAAGACAACATCTCGGCGGAGGAGTTGGAGGCGACAAAACACGTCCTCATCAACAAGGACGCCCCTGAGCACACACAGCTGCGCAAGTTGGTGGCGCGCTTGTTCACTCCGCGGTCGGTGGAAGCGATGCGGGCCGGGTTGGAAGCGCGGGCAGAAGACATAGCGTCGGCTGCCGTGGCGGAAGGTAGCGGTGATTTTGTCAGCCAGGTCGCCAGCGAGTTACCCATGCAGGCGATCTCGGAGCTGATCGGTGTACCGCAGGACGGGCGCCGTCAGCTGTACGAATGGTCGAATCAGATGACGGGATACGACGACGAGTCGCTCGCCGGCGAGTCTCGGATGGCGTCGGCGCAGATCCTGGGCTACGCCTATCAACTGGCTGAGGCGAGACGGGAGGAACCGCTCGACGACATCATCTCACGCTTGGTGCATGCCGACATCGACGGGCAGAAACTCACCCCGGAACAGTTCGGTTTCTTCGTCATCATGTTGGCTGTCGCGGGCAACGAAACGACGCGAAACGCAACGACACTCGGCATGATGGCATTTCTCGAGCATCCGGATCAGTGGGAATTGTACAAGCGCGAGCGTCCGCGCACCGCCGCGGACGAGATCATCCGCTGGGCTTCGCCACTGACGTCGATGCAACGAACAGCAGTGGTGGACACACAGATTGCCGGCACTGCGATTGCGAAGGGGCAGCGCGTCGTACTGCTCTACGGCTCGGCGAACTTCGACGAAACCGTCTTCGGGAACCCCGACGTCTTCGACATCACCCGAGACCCGAACCCGCACCTCGCGTTCGGAGGAACCGGGCCGCACTACTGCGTCGGCGCCAACCTGGCCAGAATGGAGGTCGATCTGATCTTCGGCAAGATCGCCGATCACATGCCCGACATCAGCAAGCTCGGCGATCCGAGCAGGCTCTCGTCCGGTTGGCTCAACGGGATCAAGCAATTCAAGGTCGACTACGGCAACTCCACGTCATGTCCTTCGGGGCATTGACGTGTACAGCGGAAGAGTTGCACTTGCGGGCCCGATGCGCGAACTCGGCCAGTTCTACCGGATGGGCGCCGATGTCGCAGTGGGCTTGTTCCGCACCCGCTTTCAGGTGCAGGAGTTTCTCGAGCAGAGTTGGATGATCGCCCGGGTGTCGATCGTGCCGACCGTATTGGTGGCCGTGCCGTTCACGGTCCTGGTGAGTTTCACGCTCAACATCCTGCTCCGTGAGATCGGTGCCGCCGACCTCAGCGGCGCCGGGGCCGCGCTCGGCGCCGTGACTCAGGTCGGTCCGGTGGTGACGGTGCTGATCGTGGCAGGTGCGGGCGCGACTGCCATCGCCGCCGATCTGGGATCGAGAACGATTCGTGAAGAGATCGACGCCATGGAGGTGCTCGGGATCGATCCGATCACTCGGCTGGTGATTCCTCGGGTGGTCGCGTCGACCGTGGTGGCTTTGCTGCTCAACGGACTCGTCTGCGTCATCGGCATCGCCGGCGGTTACGCCTTCTCGGTGTTTCTCCAGGGCGTGAACCCTGGCGCCTTCGTCGAGGGAATCACGTTGTTGACCGGCCTGCCCGAGGTGGCGTTGTCGATGGTCAAAGCTGCACTGTTCGGGATGCTGGCGGGATTGGTGGCCTGCTATCGCGGACTGTCGGTACGGGGTGGGCCGAAAGGCGTGGGGGAGGCCGTCAACGAAACGGTGGTGTACGCATTCATGGCGTTGTTCGTCGTCAACACCATCGTCACCGCGGTCGGCATCCGATTGACGGCGGGGTGATCGAGGTGACGCTGTCGGATTCGCTGGCACAAATCGGCAAGTTCGGACGCACGCGGGCGCGGGTGGCTCGAACGTCACGCTCGATCGACGATGTCGGGCGACAAGCTGCCTTCTTCGCGCGCGCCATCGCTCACATCCCGTGGGCAATTCGCAAACACCCTAAGGAAGTGTTGAGACTGGTAGCCGAGATCAGCATGGGCACCGGAGCTTTGGCAGTGATCGGCGGCACGGTTGCGGTCGTGGGATTTCTGACTCTCGCCTCGGGCGGCACCATAGCGATCCAAGGTTTCAGCTCACTGGGAAATATCGGAGTCGAAGCGCTCACCGGATTCTTCTCCGCCTTCATCAACGTTCGTATCGCCGCGCCGGTCATCGCGGGAATCGGCCTGTCGGCCACGATCGGAGCAGGTTCGACCGCGCAGATCGGTGCCATGCGCATCAGTGAGGAAATCGACGCCCTCGAATCGATGGCGATCAGTTCGGTCCCGTACGTCGTCAGCACCCGCGTCACTGCGGGGATGCTGGCGATTCTGCCGTTGTACTCCCTGGCACTCGTAGGATCTTTTCTGGCCGGAAGGTTCACCACGGTCGTCCTGTTCGGTCAATCGTCAGGGCTTTACGACCACTACTTCACGACGTTCCTCGATCCGGTCGATGTCGCATGGTCCTTCGTTCAAGTGCTCGTGATGGCACTACTGGTGATGCTGATCCACACGTACTACGGATACAACGCGTCCGGGGGACCGTCGGGCGTGGGAACTGCAGTGGGCCGCGGGGTTCGGCTCTCGCTGATCTGCGTCGTGGCGGTGACCCTGCTCGTCTCACTCGCGCTCTACGGCGGTTCCGGCAACTTCAATCTGTCCGGTTAGGGGGACTGCGTGCACAGATACGGCTACAAGTTGGCTGCTCTGGGCTTGGCTGCGGCGATCGTCGGGGTCATCGCTTTGTCGGTCGCGTCTTTCAACCAGGTGTTTGTCACTCGCGTCCCGATCACGGTGATCGCGGAGCGCGCGGGGCTCGTGATGGATCCGGGCGCGCGGGTGAAGATGGCCGGGGTGACCGTGGGCTCGGTGGAGTCCATCACGCCGACTGACTACGCCACCGCGCAACTGTCGTTGTCGATCGATCCCGAAGCGCTCGAGTCGATTCCGTCAAACGTGGATGTGGCGATCACGTCGAACACGGCCTTCGGCGCGAAGTTCGTCAGCCTGTCCTCGCCGGAGCAGCCGAGTAGTGCGCGACTTGCCGCCGGGGCGACGATCGACGCATCCCGGGTGACCGTCGAGCTGAACACGGTGTTCGAGAAACTCACCGCCGTGCTCCTGACGGTGGACCCGGGCAAACTCGATTCGACATTGGGTGCCCTCTCGACTGCTCTGCAAGGACGCGGCGAACGGCTCGGGGTCGCACTCGAACAAGCAGATTCCTCCTTGCTCGAATTCAACACTGCACGTGAGGCTCTCGATCATGTGTTGACTGACCTGCCAGCCGTCACGCAGACCTACCGCGACGCTGTTCTCGACTTGATGGACACCCTCGACTCGCTCACGACTACGGGAACCACTGTTCTCGACGAGCAGCAGAATCTTGATCTCCTCTTGCTCAACGTGATCGGGGTCGCCCGCACCGGAGAAGATGTACTGGGAGCCAACGCCGACGGTATCGACACCGTTCTGTCGTTACTGCGGCCGACCACCGCACTGCTCGAGGAATACTCCCCGGTGATTCCCTGCATGTTCCACGGACTTCAGGAGAGCAAGAAGATCGGCGACGGCGCCTACAACGGACAACCAGGAATCAAGATGTCGATCGGTCTGATCGCCGGAACCGAACCGTACCGATATCCCGACGACCTTCCGAAGGTCGCGGCAACCGGTGGCCCGCAGTGTATGGGCCTTCCACTGCGCGACCCGAACGTCAATGCTCCGTACCTGGTGACCGACACCGGGGTGAATCCGTTTGCGCCCGAGCGTCAGCCGAATGGTGGGCAACCGATGAACACGGTCCCGGATCTGATGAGCTACCTGTTCGGGACGGAGATCCGATGAAAGTTCGTGGGTACACCGTCAAGTTCGGAATTTTTGTTCTGGTGATGATCCTCGTCAACGCCGGGCTGATCCTCGTGTTCGGCCAGATGCGAGGTGGCGACGCGAGGTCGTACTCGGCGGAGTTCGTCAACGCCTCCGGGCTCAGAGCCGGCGACAAGGTGCGCATCGCCGGTGTGCCGGTCGGTTCTGTCGGCTCCGTCGAATTCGGTGGGAATCACCGTGCCCACGTGAGTTTCAGTGTGGATACGGGTGACACCGTGACCGTATCGACCAGAGCCGCTGTTCGATATCAGGATCTGGTGGGTAATCGATACCTCGAATTGCTCGACGATCCGGGGATCGCGGAACCGCAACCGGAGGGCGAGAGCATCCCCGTCGATCGCACCGCACCGGCACTCGACCTCGATGCGCTACTCGGTGGTTTCAAGCCGCTGTTTCAAGCCCTGGACCCGGAGCAGGTCAACGCGTTGTCGATGTCCTTGCTCGAGGTGTTTCAAGGCCAGTCCGGAACTGTGGCATCGGTGCTGGCGCACACCGGATCGATTACGAACACTCTCGCAGACCGCGACCAACTGATCGGTCGAGTGATCGGCAACCTCGACGGTGTGCTCAGCGAATTGCGCAGCCGCGGTGGTCAGTTCAGTGACACTCTCGATCACCTACAACAGCTGGTCAGCGGGCTCGCGGCGGACCGGGAGATGATCGGGACTGCCGTCGAGAGTGTGAACACCGCATCAGGCACCTTCGCCGATCTCCTCGCCGGAGTTCGCCCGGACATCGCGGGAAACCTGTCGAAGCTGGACGCAAGCCTGAATCCGCTGATCGAGCAACAGAGTGAGCTCGATCGGATTCTCGCGTCCATGCCCTCGAACTACAAGCAGCTGATCCGAGTCGGCTCGTACGGGTCGTTCTTCAACTTCTATCTGTGCGGAATCGCACTGAAGGTCGACGGTGCCGACGGTACGCCGCTCACTGTCGACCTGGTGGATCAGACGACCGGAAGGTGCGCACCACGATGAGAGAGATGGCACAGAGCCAGGCCGTACGCGTGGGGGTCGTGGGATTGGTCGTCACGGCCGCCGTCGTATTGGCATCGCTCCAGTATCAGAATCTGCAGTTCCTGAAATCGGGTGTCGGGTACAGCGCGGTGTTCGCCGACGCCAGCGGTCTCGCGCCGGGAGACGAAGTCAACGCCGCCGGAGTGAAGATCGGAACGGTGGATCGGATCGAGGTCGAGCACGGACTCGCGCGCGTGGATTTCACACTGGAAGGCTCGACCGGTTTGGGAGAAAGCACATCGGCGGCCGTCACCACGATGTCGTTGCTCGGCAAGCGAGCGGTATCGCTCGATCTGGACGGTCCGGGAAGGATCGCGGTCGGCGGTGAGATCCCGGTCGAGCGAACAAGATCGGCGTACTCGCTGCCCGACGTGCTCGGTGACCTCACCACGACGGTCGAGGACATCGATCTCGACCAACTCTCCGAATCGCTCGACGCAGTGGGGCAGGTGATGTCCGACAGTGCGCCGAACCTGAGGCCGGCGCTGGACGGTGTCGCACGGATCTCCGACAGCGTCAATAGACGCGACGACATGTTGCGCACCTTGCTGTCCGATGCAAACGACGTCGCCGGGACGCTGGCCGAGCGTGGACCACAGGTCAACGCGCTACTCGTCGACGGCAACGCCTTGTTGGGAGAACTGGATCGGCGACAGGCGGCGCTGGGGGAAGTGATCACGAACATCTCGGCGTTGTCGACCCAGCTGAGCGGACTCGTCCACGACAACGAGGCGCAATTGCAGCCGGTCCTCGGCAAACTCGACACGGTTGTCGGAATTCTGCAGAACAACAAGGACAACCTTTCTCAGGGAATCGACGGTCTCGGTACGTACGTGGGCACGCTCGGTGACACCGTGGCCAGCGGCCCCTTCTACTACGCCTACGTTCAGAACCTGGTGCCAGCGCAATACACCCAACCGTTGATCAACGCGATGTTCGGGCTACCACCTGCGCCGCTACCGATTCCGGAGGTTCGATGATGGGTGCCTTACGAGTTCGCAAACCGATGAACTGGCGTCGAATCGCCGTTGTTGGTGGAAGCGTCATCGGTGCGGCGATCGTCGTCGTGTCGGGATACCTTGCGGTGCAACATCTGCGCTACTACAACGTGACGGCCTACTTCACCTCGACGACCGGTCTGTATGTCGGTGACGACGTTCGTGTCGTGGGAGTCGACGTCGGCCGCGTCACCGCGATCGCCCCACAGGGAGATCGAATGCGCGTCGAACTGAAATTGGCGCGCGAGGTTCCCGTCGCCGAGGACGCGAAAGCGGTGATCGTTGCCCAGTCGCTGGTCTCGGCCCGCTTCGTGCAGTTGACGCCGGCGGTGACGGACGGCGCCGACGCACTGAATGACGGTGCGGAGATCCCACTCGACAGAACGGCCGTCCCGGTCGAGTGGGACCAGATCAAGGAACAGCTGGGCCGGGCTGCCGATGCTTTGGGTCCCGTCGGGGACGATCGCGGTCCCGCCGCCAACTTCCTCGACGGTGCCGGATCCGCACTGGTCGGCAACGGGGAAGCGCTGGGGCGCTCGGTGACCGAACTCTCGGAGGCTATGAGCACACTCGACGAAGGCGGAGCCGATCTGTTCGGCACCATCCGCGGCCTGCAGACCTTCACGACCGCACTCGCCGCAAGCGACGAACAGATCGTTCAGTTCCAAGGACGACTGGCAAATGTCTCGAGTGTGCTCGCCGAGAGCCGGACGCAATTGGCTCCGGCTCTCGCCGATCTGGACGCCGCCGTCGTCGACGTACAGCGGTTCGTCGAACAGAACCGAACCGGCTTGACGGAGCAGATCGCGAAGTTGGCCGACGTGTCCCAGGTACTGGTCGACAAGCGCGCAGGCCTCGAGAAGGTACTGCATCTGGCTCCGACAGCGTTGTCGAACTACTACAACGTCTACCGGCCGGCCCAAGGAGCGATGGTGGGTGTGCCCGCATTCCAGAACGTCGGCAACCCGATCGACTTGATCTGCGGCGGAATCGCCGGCCTGGCCAACGACACCTCGAAGAAGGGCGCGGATTTGTGCATCGAATACCTCGGCCCGTTGCTCAACACGATCAAGGCCAACTACCCGGACCTGAGCATCAATCCGACCCGGGCGCTCGGCGCTCTTCCGGACCAACTGGTGTACAGCGAGCCTGATCTGGAACCGACTGGCGCCTTGGGCTTTCCGACGGTACCGGTTGCGTCGAGTCTGACCGGACTGATCATGCCGTCGACAGGATCACGATGACTGCCCGCTGGTGGGGAACAGTGTGTGTGGCGGCGAGCGCCGTGCTCGTTCTGACGGGTTGTCAATGGAGCGGGCTGAATTCGGTGTCGCTGCCAGGCGCGGCCGGCCGCGGTGAGGGAAGTTTCTCGGTCGTGATCGAGATGCCCGACGTCACGTCGATCAGTCCCAACTCTCCGGTCATGGTCAACGACGTGACAGTCGGAAGTATCAGTGCGATCGAGACCGACAACTGGCACGCACGGGTGACGGTTGCGCTCGACGGCTCGGTGTCGCTGCCCGCCAACGCGACTGCCAAGATCGGCCAAACCAGTCTGCTCGGATCCAAACACGTCGCGCTCGCGCCGCCCACCGAGGTGGCGCCGGAAGGGCGGTTGTCGGAAGGATCCGTGATTCCCCTTGCATCGGCCAGTGTCTATCCCACCACCGAGGAAGCGTTGACGGCACTGTCATTGGTCCTCAACGGCGGCGGGCTCGCTCAGATTCACAGCATCACCACGGAGCTGAACACGGCGCTCGGCGGACGGACCGACGCGGCTCGCGACCTGCTGAGTCAGATGGATACCGTGACCGAAACACTCGACCGCCAACGTGATGCGATGGTCACGACCATGGAGAATCTCGACGTCTTCGCCGGCGAGATCACGGCTCAGCGAGACGTTCTCGGTGAGGCGTTGGAGACCCTTGATCCAGCCTTGGCGGAACTCAGCGCCCAACGCGTCGACCTGACCACCGCCCTCGATGCGGTCGGCAGGTTCGGGGACGTCGGGACCGATCTGGTCGACCGGACCCGCGACGATTTGAAAGCCAATTTGAGCGCCTTGGAATCGACGCTGCAGAAGGTGGTCGAAACAGGACCGGACCTGATCAACAATTTGGGCAACCTGAGTACCTTCCCCTTCCCCCAGACGACCATCGACGACGGAATGCGCGGCGATTACACCAATTTGTGGGCGCTGATCGACCTCACGAGTAATCGCCTCCAGTCAGGTCTCGGCTTCGGTACGCCGTTCGGGGCGCCGCAAACCCCCGTGGAGAACGGAGTACTGGTCGATCCCTTGACCGCCCCACTCGGCACAGGGCAGCCCGGCCCACCTGGCACAGCGCAACCCGCCCAGGGAGGTGGACGATGATTCTCACGAAGTTGGTGCGAAGGCAATTGACGATCTTCGCGATCCTGGCGGTGATAGGCATGAGCGCAGCGGCTATCTCGTACCTGAGAGTTCCGACCATGCTCGGCATCGGGCGCTACTCGGTGACAGTCGAACTGCCCGACGCCGGCGGCCTGTATCGGAACGCGAACGTGACCTATCGCGGCGACACCATCGGTCAGGTCAGGTCGGTGCGTCTGTCTCCGGGAGTGGTACGCGCCGAATTATCTTTGGAGAGTGCGGTTCCCGTTCCCTCCAGCGGGCTCACAGTAGCGGTGCGAAGCGTGTCGGCAATCGGCGAGCAATACGTCGACATGCAACCGAGCACCGCGGACGGACCCTTTCTGACCGACGGAGACGTGATCGGCCCCGACGCTGTCACGATCCCGACCGAGATCGGACCGGTCCTCGATCAGGCGCAGGCGATGCTCGCATCCGTACCGCAGGACAAGTTGCGATCGGTGATCGACGAGTCCGCGGCAGCTTTCGGAGGCAGGGGAGAGGATCTGGCTCGTCTGCTGGATTCGACCACTTCGTTCGTCGATCAGATGTCTGCTGCCACAACGCCGGCTACGACGCTCGTACAGCAGTTGGATCCGCTCCTGCAGACACAGGTGGTGACGGGCGATCAGATTCGCCAGTGGGCGTCCAGTGTCGCTCAACTCAGTGGACAGTTGGCGGTCGCCGACGGGTCCGTGCGCAATATCCTCGAGACCGGACCGGGCTTCGCGACTGAAGCCGACCTGCTGTTTCAAGGCCTCAAGCCCACTTTGCCTGTGCTGCTTGCCAATTTCACCAGCACCGCTCAGGTGGCTTTGACGTACAACGCCGGGTTGGAGCAGGTGCTCGTCATCTTGCCGCCACTGGTTGCGGCACAGGAAACCGTTGTCCAACGCGGGCAGGTGGACGGCGCCGCGAACGTCAACTTCCACCTCCAAGCGCAGGACCCCGCGGCGTGCTCGACCGGTTACCTTCCGGCCGATCAGCGACGGGACCCGACCCAGATGAGTGTGCCGGACACCCCGGCTGATCTGTACTGCAAAGTTCCGCAGAACTCGGTCTTCGCAGTTCGTGGATCCCGGAACATTCCCTGTATGGAGGTACCGGGCAAACGAGCACCGAGCCCGGAGATCTGTCGGAGCCCCGAAGCGTACGTGCCGTCGGGGACCAATGCTCCCGGCGAGTTGTACACCGGGCCTGACGGTGTCGACTATCAACACACGGAATTAGCTCCTGCTGCTTCCGATTCGGGGGAGGGTGAGCCGTGGCAACAGTTGCTGACGCCGACGAATCGTTGAGAGGCGAGGTGCTCGAGCCGGTCCTAGGGAAACGCGGTGTTCTCACTGCCTTGGCATGGATCGCACTCGCGGCTCTGAGCGTCGTTGTGGTCTTCGGTGCTCTGGCAGTTCAATCCGACCGGGCGCGCGAGACCCAGCGTCAAGAGTACGTCGACGGTGCGGTCGCAGGAGCCCTCGCTCTGATCGACGTTCACTCTGCCACAGTCGACGAGAATCTCGCGACGCTACAGGCCCTGAGTACGGGAGCCTTTGCCGACGAACTGAAGTCCGGCGAATCTGCGTTCGTCGCGTCCATCCGTGAATTTGCCGTCGATTCCGACGGGCGTGTCGACACCGCAGCCCTGGCATCGGAATCCGGAACCTCGGGGGTGGTACTGATCGCGGCATCGGCTCAGGTCGCTAATTCAGCGGGAGAGTCTTCGGCGCGAACCTACCGTCTGCGCGTCGGTGTCGAAGAGGTCGACGGTCGGGTACTGATGTCGAGTGTGGAGTTCGTCCCGTGAAGCGCGCGGTCTTGGCGTTTGCAGCGCTGATCTTGGTGGGAGTCGGCGGGACTCTGCTCTGGAGTCACCACCGTTCGG
Source organism: Rhodococcus sp. IEGM 1302 (assembly GCF_030056935.1). Classification (NCBI taxonomy): domain Bacteria; kingdom Bacillati; phylum Actinomycetota; class Actinomycetes; order Mycobacteriales; family Nocardiaceae; genus Rhodococcus; species Rhodococcus sp. IEGM 1302. The sequence continues at coordinate 38,855 of NZ_JASHKY010000022.1, forward strand.
CAGCCGCTGAAACCGCACGTGTCGAGGTGATCGGTGTGGCGCCGATGCTCGTCGAGAATCTCTTGAGCTACAACAGCGACACGGTGGACGAGGATCTTGCACATGCTGCCGAGGGCGCAAGTGGAACATTTCAGGACCGCTTCGCTGAATTCGGATCGAAAACCGTTGCACCCCAGTCGAAGGAGCAAGGAATCAGCACGAAGGCGCGAGTAGTCGACGTGGGAGTGCTCTCCGCTGCTGCAGACCGAGCGGAATTGCTCCTGTTCGTCGATCAGATCACGACGAGTATCGCGCGGCCGGCACCAGCGTCGACGTCGAGCCGAGTCGAGGTGACGCTCGATCGAGTCGAGGGAACATGGTTGGTGAGTGCCATGACTCCGGTCTAGTGGAGGTTGTCGCGACCCGCCATGATCAGCCTGGCAGTGACTTCGAGACGATCTGCGATCTGCGAATACGACTCGTACCCCATGCCTGCTCGGACAAGCGCTCCGGACCAGGAGATTTCGAGTGCTTCGAGTACGTCGGGATCGTACGACGGACCCAGTGCCTCGATGAGTCGCTCGCGGATGTTCTTGCCGATACGTCCGCGGAGGTGTTCGACGTCGGGATCGTTGCCCATCATCGCCGTGGTCACTGCCGCCGCCAGCTCCGGTTCGTCGGAGACGAGCAGTGCGACGCTGCGTAGGACCGAACAGACCTGCGCTTCCCGTTCCGCCTCCGGGGAGGGCTCGTGGGGTACCGCGTCGAGGCGACGCCAGAACAGTTCTGCCACAAGGTGACTCTTGGACGAGAAATAGGTGTATGCCGTAGCCGCGGCGACACCGGCTTCTGCTGCCACCATCCGCACGGTCAGATCGGCAAACCCTTTGTCGCGCAGGACCGTGATCGCTGCCGCGGTCAATCGATCGACGGTTTCGGCTTGCTGCTGGGTCAGTCTGCGGCGAGTGGACTCGAACTTGGTCTTACCAGACATGTGTCCAGACACTACGGGATCAGACCCGTGCGAGCAAAGTGTGCGCTATCGCTGCTCGTTCTCGCTCCCGCTCGGCGTCATGTCTCGCTCCCGCTCGGTGGGACAGAATTTCGAACCCCCGCGATCGCTAAGTCCATGTGTTAGAACGATTTCTAGAACATGTTCGGAAACTGTGCCCAGAATCAGAGAGGCTGACGATGACGAAGTGGGACGAGACGTGCGACGTACTCGCTGTGGGATCAGGCGGCGGACTCACCGGCGCGTACACGGCAGCCCGCGAAGGCCTCGACGTCATTGCGATCGAAGCAACCGACAAGTACGGCGGAACAACGGCGTACTCGGGCGGCGGCGGAATGTGGTTCCCGTGCAACGCCGTTCTTCGTCGGGGCGGGGACGACGACACCATCGAGGATGCGCTGGAGTACTACCGATCAGTGGTGGGTGATCGTACGCCCGCCGACGTTCAGGAAGCCTACGTTCGAGGTGGCGCCGGGTTGATCGACTACCTCGAAGAGGACTCGAACTTCGAGTTTCAGATACTGCCGTGGCCCGACTACTTCGGTGAAGAGCCCAAGGCTCGAGCGAGTGGACGGCACATTGTTCCCAAGCCGATGAACGCGAACAAGCTGGGTGCGCTTCGTGATTCGCTTCGTCCGCCGCTGGCGACGGAACGGCTGGGGGAGGAGTTGCCGAAGTACCTCGTCGGCGGCCAGTCGTTGATCGGTCGATTCCTGTTGGCTCTTGCGGAACTCCCGAACGCCACCATGCACCTGAAGACCACTCTCGAGGAACTGGTTGTCGAGGACGGAGTGGTGGTCGGAGCCGTCGTCGACCGAGATGGTCGGCGTCGAACCATTCAGGCACGCAGAGGAGTGATCCTCGCCGCCGGTGGATTCGAGCAGAACGAGACCTTGCGGGCCGAATTCGGTGTCCCCGGATCCGCTCTCGACACGATGGGTTGCCCCGGCAACCTCGGGAAGGCGCACCAGGCGGCGGTCGCCGCGGGTGCCGACACCGACCTGATGGGCGAGGCCTGGTGGTCGCCGGGACTCACCCATCCAGATGGGCGCTCCGCGTTTGCGCTGTGGTTCACCGGCGGAATCTTCGTGGACGACGACGGTCGTCGATTCGTCAACGAATCAGCGCCGTACGACCGCTTGGGTCGCGCCGTCATCGAACACATGCGGGCAGGGAAAGTAACCACGCCGTACTGGATGATCTACGACAACAGAGAAGGCGCAGTGCCGCCGGTGAAGGCACCCAACGTACCCATGGCCCAGACGGAGCAGTATGTGGCTGCGGGGTTGTGGAAGAGTGCACAGACACTCGAAGACCTCGCTGCCCAGATCGATGTTCCCGCAGCGGAACTGGTGGAGACCGTGAAGCGATTCAACGCGTTTGCGGCGACTGGCGTCGACACGGACTTCGGTCGAGGAGACACTGCGTACGACCGCGCCTTCTCCGAGGGGGCTTCGCCGCTCGTACCGATCGCTCAAGGGCCGTTTCACGCTGCCGCTTTCGGCATCTCCGACCTCGGGACCAAAGGTGGTCTACGGACCGACGCGACCGGGAGGGTGCTCAAAGCCGACGGTACGGCGATTGCCGGGTTGTACGCGGCGGGGAACACGATGGCAGCGGCCAGCGGGACTACGTACCCCGGCGGTGGAAACCCGATCGGAGCGAGCATGCTGTTCAGTCACTTGGCTGCACTCGACCTCGCGAAGCTGCCGTCTTGATCATCAGTCGCTCGTCTCGGGGATGTGGTCAGGCCTTGCCGAGTCCGGCGGCGATTCCCTTGTCCAGTTGGGTGAGCATTGCTGTACCCAACGACGAAAGCTGGGCGACCTGGCGATCGTCGAGGCCCTCGAAGAGGAGACCTTGAACTGAGGCGACGTGCGGCGGCGCGGCCGCGACCACCTTTGCCATTCCCTCGTCGGTGAGCACTGCGTTGGAGCCGCGGCTGCCACGAATGACTTCCCGTTTCACCCAGCCGGCCTTCTCCATCTTCGTGATCACGTGCGAGAGGCGGGACAGGGACGCGTTCGCGCGCTGGGCCAGTACCGACAACTGGAGCTTGTGGTCGGGGGCGTCCGAGAGTGCCGCGAGTACGAAGTATTCGAAGTGTGTGAGTGCCGAATCGCGTTGTAGTTGAGTGTCGAGTGCGGCAGGCAACCGTGTCACGAGAGCGATCAGTGTCAGCCATGCTTCTTGCTGCTCGGCTGTGAGCCACTTCGTCTGAGACTGCGCGTCGGGCTGCGCGGTCGGTTCACTCATCGGTGACTTCTCCTTCGGGTCGAGCATTCTTCGTGCACGGAGCGTGCTTGTGTACAGCGTCTCAGACGCATGTCCAGAAGAATCCTGCGGGGAATAGTTGCGGGACGCAAGTGTTGAGTTCTATATTAGGTTGAACCTTCAACTTACGACGAATGTCTATCCCGAGGAGTCCGTATGTCCACCACAACCATGCCTGCGCTGTATCTCAGCCACGGTGCTCCGCCGCTGGTGGACAGCGCGTTGTGGGTTGACCAGTTGGGGGCGTGGGCCGGCGATCTTCCGCGGCCGACGGCAATCCTCGTCGTATCGGCGCACTGGGAATCAGCACCGCTGACGATCGGATCGACGACCACGGGCACCCCGCTCATCTACGACTTCGGTGGTTTTCCCGAGAGGTTCTACCGCGCGAAGTACAACTCTCCCGGCACTCCGGAACTCGCCGCCCAGGTTGCCGCGTTGATGCCGGACAACGAACGCGTGGTTCAGCAGCCGAATCGAGGCCTGGATCACGGTGCCTACGTGCCGCTCACGGTGATGTACCCGGACGCAGACATCCCGGTACTGCAAATTTCGCTGCCCACCCTCGATCCCGAGCGTTTGCTCCATCTCGGACAGCGCCTACGGCCACTCCGTGAGCAAGGTGTACTGATCGTGGGATCCGGATTCACCACGCACGGGCTACCGTTCCTGCGCGATCCGTCACCGGAGGCGCAGGCCCCGGGATGGTCGGCGGAATTCGACGCGTGGGCAGGGGAGAGGTTCGCTGCCGGTGACGTCGATTCCTTGATCGACTTCCGCGCTCAAGCTCCCGGGATGCCGTACGCGCATCCGACCATCGAGCACTTCGCCCCGTTGTTCGTCACGCTCGGTGCGTCGTCCGATCCGGAACAGGTGCCCACCCAGGTGATCGACGGATTCTGGATGGGGCTTGCGAAGCGCTCGATTCAGGTCGCCTAGAGATTTCAAATCGCGCAGAGAAGTCAGGTTGCGCAGAGAATCAGGTCGCCCAGGTGAGTCAGCTTCGATTGCGAAGGAACTCGAGCGCCTGGTCGCCGTGGGTGTTGGCGCGTAGTTCACTCGAGATGACTTTGAGGACGGTGCGGTCGGTGTCGATCACGAAGGTCGAGCGTTTGACCGGAGCCAACTTGCCCAGGAGTCCGCGCTTGACGCCGAACTGTTCGGCTACCTTGCCGTCGGTGTCGGCGAGTAGGGGGTAGTCGAAGGATTGTGCGGTGGCAAAGGTGGACTGAGCTTCGACCGTATCGGTGCTGATGCCCGCTCGCGAAGCGCCCACCGCGGCGAATTCGCTGCCGAGGTCACGGAAGTGGCACGCCTCGGCGGTGCACACCGGTGTCGAGGCTGCCGGGTAGAAGAAGAGGACCAAGGGTCCGTTCTCGAGCAGGCTCGTCAGCGAGCGCGGAGTCCCGTCCTGGTCGGGCAGTGAGAAATCGGGAGCGAGTTGGCCTGGTTTCATTCGGCCGAGGTTACCCGCGCACGACGGCCACATGGGGGAGCCTGGGATGATGGAGCCATGCACGGCGAGCCCACCTCCATGTCCGCACGGTCGTCCGACACCGCGATCGTCGGTGACGCGTCCGATTCCACCACGACCCGGGAGCAGTTCCGAGCTCTCGCAGCTGAGCACCGGGTCGTTCCGGTCACTCGGAAAGTGTTGGCGGACTCCGAAACTCCGCTCTCGGCGTACGAGAAGTTGGCCGGCAATCGTCCCGGCACCTTCTTGCTCGAGTCGGCCGAGAACGGTCGTTCGTGGTCGCGGTGGTCGTTCATCGGCGTCGGGAGTCCGGCTGCACTGACCGTCGTGGACGGAGAGGCGGCCTGGTACGGCAACGTTCCGGCCGGCGCTCCGGCCGGCGGCGACCCGATCGACGCGCTCGGTGCCACCCTCGAGCTGCTTCGTTCGGAGCGGCTGCCCGACCTGCCCCCGCTGACCGGCGGAATGGTCGGATTCCTCGGCTACGACGCGGTGCGGCGCCTCGAGAGATTGGGTGACTCCGCGGTCGACGACCTGCAGATCCCCGAAATGGTCATGCTGCTTGCCGCCGACATCGCCGCAGTCGATCACCACGAAGGGGCGATCACCCTCATCGCCAATGCCGTCAACTGGGATGGCACGGACGAGCGCGTCGACACGGCGTACGACGACGCAGTCGCCAGGTTGGACGCGATGACTCGTGCTCTCGCGGCGCCGGCGAAATCGACGGTGTCGACATTTTCGAAAGCGACTCCGAACTACCGTCGTCAGCGCACCACCGAGAGCTTCGGTGTCGATGTCGACAAGTTGATCGGCGACATCGAAGCGGGCGAGGCATTCCAGGTAGTTCTCTCGCAGCGATTCGAGATCGATTGCACTGCAGCACCGATCGACGTGTACCGGATGCTGCGAGCGTCGAACCCCAGCCCGTACATGTATCTGCTCAACGTGCCGAACGGTGATGGAGAGACGGCGTTTTCGATCGTCGGTTCGAGCCCTGAGGCACTGGTAACCGTCGCCGAGGGCGTCGCGACAACACACCCGATCGCTGGAACCAGATGGCGCGGTGCCACAGAGGAGGACGACATCCTGCTCGAGAAAGATCTCCTCGCCGACGAGAAGGAAAACTCCGAGCACCTCATGCTCGTCGATCTGGGGCGAAACGATCTGGGTCGTGTCTGTCGCCCGGGCACGGTGAAGGTGCACGACTACCGGCACATCGAGCGGTACAGCCACGTGATGCATCTCGTATCGACCGTCACCGGTCATCTGGCCGAGGGAAAGCACGCTCTCGACGCCGTCACCGCATGCTTCCCCGCTGGAACCCTCTCGGGGGCACCCAAGGTCCGAGCGATGCAGCTGATCGAAGAACTGGAACCGACCAGGCGCGGTATCTACGGCGGCATCGTCGGCTACCTCGACTTCGCCGGCGACGCCGACACCGCGATCGCGATCCGAACGGCATTGATCAAGGACGGGATCGGATACGTCCAGGCGGGCGCCGGCGTCGTCGCCGACTCGGATCCGGTCTACGAGGACACCGAGGCCCGCAACAAGGCGATGGCAGTGCTGAGCGCGATTGCGTCGGCGCACACCCTGCGCACCATCGGAGGTGACGATCAGTGAGTGAGAACGAGTCGAGTGCAGCGGAGCCTACAAGCGTTTCTCGTGGCACCGCCGTGCCGAGAACGCTTCTGCTGGCGTTGTCGGCAGCAGCTCTGTGGGGCAGCTCACGAATGACGTGGGTTCATCTGACCTCGAGCGACGGCAAGACGCTGGAGAGGACGACGGATCTCGACGGCAGCACCTGGGCGGCGGCGATGACTCCGCTCGCGCTCGCGCTTCTGGCGGCGATCGCGGCGTCGTTTGCGGTGCGAGGTTGGGCACTTCGGGTAGTCGGACTGTTGGTTGCCCTCGTCGCCATCGCGGTAGCGGTTCCGGCAGTGCAGTTGTTGGTGTCCGGAGCCTCTGCGGACCGAGCGGTGGACTTGGCCGAGTTGTCCGGTCACCCGGAAGATCTCTCGACGACTGTTTCGGTATTGCCTGCCTTGCTTGCGTTGGTCGGAGCGGTGGCGGCGCTCGGCGCGGCGGTACTTCTGATGCGCAAACCTCCAGTGCGAGGCGGGTTGTCGTCGAAATACGACAACCCTGCCGCGCGCCGCGAGGCCGCAGCCAAGCTCGGTCAGGGAGACAAACCCGCATCGGACGAGCCTGTGACACAACGGATGTTGTGGGATGCGCTCGACGCCGGAGAGGACCCGACAGAGACTGACGGGGACGACGGAGTTGGGGGAGACAACGGCGCGAAACCGGGGTCGTCCCACTGAGTAAGACTGAACCCTCACCTGCGTGGGTACCCCGACGGAGTAGCAAAATTTCGTCCCACTAGGCTGAGACCACCCTGATGACGTATCTCACATCGGGCTCTTGCCCAGAAAGGATTCGGGCCACGATGACCGTACTCGACTCGATTCTCGACGGGGTGCGCGCTGATGTCGCCGCCCGCGAAGCCGTACTCGACTTCGCTGCAGTCAAGGCTGCTGCGGCCGCTGCACCGCCTGCACTCGATGCTGCAGCAGCACTTCTGGAATCGAGCATCGGCGTCATCGCCGAGGTCAAGCGAGCGAGCCCGTCAAAGGGTGCGTTGGCCGACATTGCCGATCCCGCTGAGCTTGCCGCGGCGTACCAAGCCGGTGGCGCACGCATCATCAGTGTTCTCACCGAAGAGCGCCGTTTTCACGGCTCGTTGGCCGACCTGGACGCAGTCCGTAAAGCGGTCACCATTCCGGTGCTCCGCAAGGACTTCATCGTGGGGCCGTACCAGATTCACGAGGCTCGCGCTCACGGCGCCGACGTCATCTTGCTGATCGTCGCGGCACTCGAGCAGCAGGCGCTCGCCTCGTTGATCGATCGCACCGAATCTCTGGGAATGACTGCCCTCGTCGAGGTGCACACCGAGGAAGAAGCCAACCGCGCGCTCGAAGCCGGCGCCAAGGTGATCGGTGTGAACGCCCGCAATCTCAAGACTCTCGAGGTGGACAAGAACACCTTCGGTCGCATCGCTCCCGGTCTTCCGACCGAGACGATCAAGATTGCCGAGTCCGGTGTTCGCGGAACTGCCGATCTGTTGGCGTACGCCGGGGCGGGCGCCGACGCAGTGCTCGTCGGTGAAGGCCTCGTGACCAGCGGCGACCCTCGCAAGGCCGTCGCAGATCTGGTCAATGCAGGTGCGCACCCGTCCTGCCCCAAACCGTCTCGATAAATCGCTTCACCCGCCCGGCGTGCTTTGATGCACCCGGGCGGTGACCAGCGACACCGTTGGGGCAGACTGGTGGGGTGACTTCACGTACTCAGGAACCAGGCTCCGGTGCAATATTCAAGGGCGGCAATCTGCCGCCGGCCAGCGCGGGACTCACCGAGCGCTCCCACGATCCCGACGCCGGAGGCCATTTCGGCGTCTACGGCGGACGGCATGTGCCGGAAGCCCTCATGGCGGTTATCGACGAAGTCACTGCGGAGTACGAAAAGGCTCGCGCGGACGACACGTTCTTGAACGAACTCGACCGCTTGCAGCGCGATTACACCGGGCGCCCGTCGCCGATTTTCGAGGCAACGCGAATGAGCGAGTTCGCCGGCGGTGCGCGCATCCTTCTCAAGCGTGAAGATCTGAACCACACCGGTTCTCACAAGATCAACAACGTTCTCGGTCAGGTTCTGCTGGCAAAGCGTATGGGCAAGACCCGCATCATCGCCGAGACCGGAGCGGGCCAGCACGGTGTGGCATCGGCCACCGCCTGTGCACTGCTCGGTCTCGAGTGCGTCATCTACATGGGTGCTGTCGACACCGAACGGCAAGCACTCAACGTCGCGCGCATGCGACTTCTCGGCGCGGAGGTCGTCTCGGTCGAGACCGGTTCGCGCACGCTCAAGGACGCGATCAACGAAGCCTTGCGCGACTGGGTTGCCCACGCGGACAACACCTATTACTGCTTCGGTACCGCGGCAGGCCCGCACCCGTTCCCCACCATCGTTCGGGACTTCCAGCGAGTGGTCGGCCTCGAAACACGCGTCCAGGTTCAGGCACTGACCGGCCGCCTGCCCGATGCAGTCACAGCCTGCGTCGGAGGCGGCTCCAACGCAATCGGAATCTTCCACCCGTTCATCGACGATCTGTCGGTACGGCTGGTTGGCTACGAAGCAGCCGGCGACGGTGTCGAAACCGGAAGGCATGCAGCAACGTTCGCCGGCGGTACCCCTGGTGCATTCCAGGGTGCCTACTCGTACCTGCTCCAGGACGAAGACGGTCAGACCATCGAATCGCACTCGATCTCTGCTGGTCTGGACTACCCGGGCGTCGGACCCGAGCACGCTTACCTGAGCGATATCGGGCGCGCGACCTACGAACCCGTCACCGACAGTGAAGCCATGGATGCGCTGCTGCTGCTCTCACGCCGCGAGGGCATCATCCCGGCCATCGAATCGGCCCACGCCGTCGCCGGCGCACTCCGACTGGGCAAAGAACTCGGTGAGGGCGCGATCATCGTCGTCAATCTCTCCGGTCGCGGTGACAAGGACATGGACACCGCCGCAAGCTGGTTCGGTCTTTTCGACGGCGCCTCAGGTCAGGCAGCCGCTCCGGATGATGCAGCAGACGAGAACGACAACACGGAAGGCTCGGACAAGTGAGCGAACGACCATCACGCCTCGCACCCACCTTTGCCGCGTGCAAGGTTGACAAGCGTGCCGCCCTCGTCGGTTACCTGCCTGCCGGTTATCCGACCGTTCCCGAATCGATCGACGTGTTCAAGGCGATGGTCGACGGCGGCTGCGACATCATCGAAGTCGGTGTCGCGTATTCCGATCCGGTCATGGACGGTCCGACCATCCAGCGTGCAGCCGAAACCGCACTCACCAACGGCGTTCGCCTTCGCGACATCTTCACCGTGATCGAGCAGATCAGTTCGGTCGGCGGCAAGGCCGTCGTGATGACCTACTGGAACCCGGTACTGCAGTACGGCGTCGACAAGTTCGCACGAGACCTCGCTTCCGCCGGCGGGCTCGGACTGATCACCCCCAACCTCATTCCGGAAGAAGCCGGCGCCTGGATGGAAGCATCCGAGGAGCACCACCTCGACCGGATCTTCCTTGTCGCTCCGTCCTCGACGGAAGAACGACTCGCGATGACACTCGATGCGAGTAGTGGATTCATCTACGCGGCCTCGACGATGGGTGTCACCGGCGCTCGCGACGCCGTGTCTTCGATGGCTCCGGAACTGACCGCACGAATCCGCGCGCATTCCGACATTCCCGTCGGCGTCGGATTGGGAGTTCGCTCCGGCGCACAGGCTGCCGAAATCGCGGCATACGCCGATGCCGTCATCGTCGGCTCGGCTCTGGTCTCCGCGGTCGAGAACGGCCTGGGAGCGGTTCGCTCGCTCACCGAAGAACTCGCCGAGGGCGTCCGCTCGGCTACCGTGGCGTCGTGACCTCAACTGTGGACCTGCTGGCCTATATCCCCAGCCCGCCCCAAGGCGTCTGGTACGTCGGACCGGTGGCGCTTCGCGCCTACGCGCTCTTCATCATCCTCGGCATCATCGTCGCGATCGTGTGGGGAGATCGTCGTTGGGTCGCCCGCGGCGGCGAGAAGGGGACCGTTCTCGACATCGCGATCTGGGCCGTTCCCTTCGGTCTGATCGGTGGCAGGCTCTACCACGTTTTGACCGACTGGCCCGCCTATTTCGGCGAGAACGGTCAGCCACTCGACGCACTCAAGGTGTGGCAGGGAGGCCTCGGAATCTGGGGAGCAGTGTTCCTCGGCGGCATCGGTGCGTGGATCGGCTGCCGTCGACGCGGCATTCCGGTGTCCGCGCTCGGTGATGCGATTGCGCCCGGAATCTTGCTCGCGCAGGCCATCGGTCGTATCGGCAACTACTTCAACCAGGAGTTGTACGGTCGCGAGACCACCGTCCCGTGGGGCCTCGAGATCTTCGAGCGTGTGAACTCTTCCGGCCAGCTCGATCAACTGGCAGGTGTCTCCAACGGAGAAGTCATTCGGGTCGTTCACCCGACGTTCCTCTACGAAGCTGTGTGGAACGTCCTGATCGTGATCCTGCTGGTCCTCGTCGACCGCCGATTCAAGATCGGCCACGGACGCCTATTTGCTCTGTACGTCGCGGGCTATTGCCTGGGCCGGTTCGTCGTCGAACTGATGCGCGACGATTTCGCCTACGAGATCGCCGGCATTCGCGTCAACACATTCACTTCGGGGATCGTGTTCTTCGCCGCACTGGCCTACTTCTTCCTGGCGAAGAAGGGTCGTGAGGATCCGGCTGATTTGAAGTCGAAGGACTACGTCGCTGCGGTAGCTGCCGGCGAAGCAGGAGTCGCGGCGCCAGTTACCGAAACTGATTCGGCGAAGGCCGACGCGAAAGGCGCCGACGCTGAAGATTCTGAATCCGATGCTGCTGAATCCGCTTCCAGTGAGGCAAGCGACTCCACGGCAGCGTCGGATGAGTCGTCGGACGCGGTGAAGCTGTCGAAGAAAGACAAGCCGTGACAGGTCCCTATTCGCAGGGGGGATTCCCCGAGGATCAGGGACCGGTCTACGGCGCGCCCAATCCGTACGGATATCAGCAGCCATTGCCGTCTCCATCGATGTACGGGTTCGGAGATCCCTACGCCCCGTACGGTCGGCACCCGGTAACCGGGGAACCGTATTCCGACAAGTCGAAGGCCACCGCTGGACTGTTGCAGATCTTGCTGGGCTTCTTCGGAATCTGTGGAGTCGGGCGCCTCTATATCGGAAGTGTCGGCATCGGATTGTGCCAACTGCTCGGCATGTTCTTCGCGCTGTTCATGTCGGCGGTCCTCATCGGAATTCCATTTGCGATCGGAATCTGGATCTGGGCGTTCGTCGACGGCATCGTGATACTTTCGGGCAATGCGCGGGACGGTGCTCGCCGGCCATTGCGAGGATGAGTCGCGAGCGCGAACCGAGGAAACATGTGTGGGGGACTGGCCTCGAGAAGGTCGAACCTTCTCGAAGTCCGATAACAAAAGCTATTACGTACCGTCGTCGAATCGAAGGAAAGTACGTTGCCTAACTTGAACAAGAATCCGGAACCTTCCGAGTCGGGGGACTCGTCTGGATCACAGCCGCCGGTTCCACCGCAGTTCGGGTCGCCGTTCGACTACGACGCGACGGCGGATGCGTCGTTGACGGAAACCTCGGCACCCACCGAAAAGACGCCGTCGACGGAGACCACCGGCACCGGTCCAGGCTGGGACACGTATTCGGGAGTCGGAAACGGTCCGGGATGGGGAAACCACCCCATCTACCCGCCGCCGACCGGAACCGAATCGACCACAGCGTTTCCCGCTGCCGATTCTGATTCCACCCCGAATCAGCCCACAGCGCCGTACACGTCGCAGGAAAGTTACGCCGCCCAGAATTATCCGGCGACCGACTATCCGGCGCCGGACTACTCGAGGCCGACCCAAACCCCGACGGACGGTCCCGTCTACGGTGCACCGGCAGATCAGACTCCGAATCCCTACGCGGCTCCGCCGCAGGGCTACCCCCAGCCGGGATACTCACAGCCGGGTTACGGTCAGCCTCAGGGGTACCCACAAGCTCAGGGTTATCCTCAGCCTGGCTACGGCCTGGTCGACCCGTCCGCACCATACGGACGTGACCCGATGACCGGTGAACCGTACTCGGACAAGTCGAAGACGACTGCCGGATTGCTGGGCATTCTGCTCGGCGGATTCGGTGCAGGACGTTTTTATCTCAACCAGCCCGGCATGGCTGTCGCACAGATCGCGGTCACTTGGTTGACGTGTGGAATCGGTGGCATCTGGCCGCTCATCGACGGAATCATGATGTTGACCGGCAGTGTGCGCGATCAGTACAACCGCCCTTTGCGTAGCTGATCGAAACGACCCTCGGCAAGTGTGACCCCCTGATGCCTCCGTATCAGGGGGTCACCGTTTTGCTCTCGCGACCTGCGGTTATGGGCTGATAAACTAGCGCACGTCGGCTGCATGTCCGCGTGGAGGTCGCCGAGTGCTGTTTTCTCGAATACCTGAACCTCGGGGCCTGTACGACCCCGATCAGGAAACCGATTCGTGTGGTGTAGCCGTGGTAGCAGACACCTCTGGACGCCACCTGCATTCCATTGTCGACGATGCGCTCGCGGTCCTGGGCAATCTCTCCCATCGCGGCGCAGTTGGGCGCGAATCCAACAGCGGAGACGGCGCGGGCATTCTGATTCAGCTGCCGACGGAGTTCTTCGACGCGGTGACCGAGTTCGAGCTTCCACCACCCAACGCTATGGGTGAGAACACCTACGCGGCCGGAAACTGCTTTCTCCCGGTGGATCAGGAAGCACGTTGGCGCGCGGTAGTTCGGATACACCGGTACGCAGCGGCAGAAGGACTGCGGATTATCGGGTGGCGAGAGGTGCCGGTCGACCGCGACTGCGTCGGAACCGTTGCCGCGCAGTGCGCTCCGTACATCAGTCAGTGTTTTGTGACGTGCGCCGAGTCACGGGATCGTAGTGTGGGCGGAATTGCCTTGGACCGACGAGTCTTTGCCCTCAGGAGACAAGCCGAGCGGATTCACTCGGCCGACACTGCAGTGTATTTTCCCTCGTTGTCCGCCCGAACCATCGTGTACAAGGGCATGCTGACGCCGACGCAGTTATCCGGTTACTTCACCGACCTACGCGACGACCGAATGCGAACTGCGTTGGCAGTCGTGCACAGTCGATACTCCACGAACACATTTCCGTCGTGGCCACTCGCTCAGCCGTATCGCTGCATCGCCCACAACGGCGAGATCAATACGATTGTGGGAAACAGGAATTGGATGCGCGCTCGCGAGCCGATGCTGCGGAGCACACTTTTAGGTGGGGACATCGATCGCCTGTTTCCGATCTGCACCCCGGGAGGATCCGACTCTTCGTCGTTCGACGAAGTACTGGAGTTTTTGACGCTCGGGGGCCGCAGTGTGCAACACGCCATCGCGATGATGATTCCCGGAGCCTGGGAGAACGATTCTTCGATGCCCGACGAGATAAAGGCCTTCTACCAATTTCACGGTTGTCTGATGGAACCGTGGGACGGTCCGGCGTCCGTGACGTTCAGCGACGGCATTGTTGTCGGGGCCGTGTTGGATCGCAACGGTCTTCGCCCAGGGCGATGGTGGCGGATGAAGAACGACCGTATCGTGTTGGCCAGTGAGAGCGGTGTGTTCGACGCTCCCACGTCCGAGGTGTTGGAGAAGGGGCGCCTCGAACCGGGACGCATGTTTCTCGTGGACACCGCTCGCCATCGGATCGTTTCCGATGCGGAGATCAAGTCCGAACTCGCGAGCACAGCCCCCTACCGGGACTGGGTCGACGGGGGATTGGTCGACCTCGAGGACATCCCCGAGACTGCGCCTGCCCGAGGCGATCCGGCTCCGCTGTTGCAACGGCAGTTGCTCTTCGGATACCACGCCGAGGACCTGCGGGACATTCTTGTCCCGATGGCAAGCTCAGGATCGGAGCCGTTGGGATCGATGGGTGTCGACACGCCTCTCGCCGTTCTTTCGGATCGGCCGAAGCTGTTGTACGACTACTTTATTCAGCTCTTTGCTCAGGTGACCAACCCGCCTTTGGACGCGATTCGCGAGGAAGTCGTCACTACGCTTGGTGTCACCCTCGGCGCTGAGCAGAACTTGTTCGAAGCGTCGGCGCTGTCGTGCCGAAGGATTGTTCTCGACAAACCGGTGATCGGACCGGGGAAGATGGCGAAGGTCGCCGAACTATACGGCGCAAGAACTCCGAGAAGCGCTGTCCTTCGCGCAGGTTTCGATCCGAGGGGCAGTCTCACCGAAGGCGTCGAGAGGCTTCGTGAGTCCGCCCGAACAGCCGCCGCAGCCGGAATCGAGATTCTGGTGATCTCCGACCGTGGATCAGGCCCTGAGCAGGCTCCCATTCCGTCATTGCTCGCAGTATCAGCCGTGCACCACGATCTGGTTCGTCATGGCCTGCGGACCAAGGTTTCCCTCGTCGTCGACTCGGGTGACGCGCGCGAAGTTCATCACATCGCGCTGCTGATCGGCTACGGTGCGGCGGCTGTCCACCCGTATCTTGCTCTCGAATCTGTCCAAGCCCTCAGCGAGCAGGACGAACTTCCCGGGATAGATCCGAAGACTGCGTCGGACAACTACCTGAGAGCAACAAATTTCGGCGTGCTCAAAGTGATGTCGAAGATGGGAATCGCTACGGTTCACTCCTACACGGGCGCACAGGTATTCGAGGCCGTGGGCTTGGGTCGAGAGTTGGTCGACGAATACTTCTGCAACACACGGAGCCGGATCGGCGGGATCGGTATCACCGAAGTCGCGCGCGAAGTTCTGATGCGCCACACGGCTGCGTTCTCGTCGTCCGCAGTGCAGCATCGTCAGTTCGACAATCGTCAGTTGACCGACAGCGGACAGTACCGGTATCGCCGCGATGGTGAATTGCATGTGTTCACACCCGAATCCGTGTTCTTCCTTCAGCATGCGACCCGGACCGGGCGAAGTGAGATGTTTCGTCGCTACAGCGATGAAGTCGATCGACTGAGCGCGCAGGGCGGAACACCGCGGGGATTGTTTCGATTTCGGTGTGAGGTTCGTCCGCCGATTCCGCTCGATCAGGTCGAACCCGTCGAGTTGATTCTCGCTCGATTCAACACCGGTGCGATGAGCTACGGTTCCCTCTCTGCGGAGGCGCACGAGACGATGGCGGTTGCGATGAATGCTCTCGGCGGGCGTTCCAACACCGGTGAGGGCGGAGAGTCGCCGGAGCGGTTGCGTGACGACAAGCGTCGAAGCGCTGTCAAGCAGGTCGCGAGTGGTCGCTTCGGGGTGACCAGCGATTACCTGGTCAATGCCACCGACATTCAGATCAAGATGGCCCAAGGTGCCAAGCCGGGTGAAGGAGGGCAGCTTCCGGGGTCCAAGGTGTACCCGTGGATCGCGGAAACCCGGTACTCGACGCCTGGGGTCGGGCTCATTTCTCCGCCCCCGCACCACGACATCTATTCGATCGAGGATCTCGCCCAATTGATCTACGACCTCAGGTGCGCGAACAATCGCGCGCGGATACACGTGAAGTTGGTCAGCGCAGCCGGAGTCGGGACTGTTGCGGCAGGTGTGGCCAAAGCGCACGCCGACGTGGTGCTGATCTCCGGTCACGACGGCGGGACGGGTGCTGCGGCACTCTCGTCCATCCACCACGCGGGTACGCCGTGGGAGATCGGGCTGGCCGAAACTCAGCAGACCCTGGTGCTCAACGGGTTACGCGATCGGATCGTCGTCCAGTGTGACGGGGGTGTGCGCACGGCGCGGGACGTCGTCGTCGCCGCGTTGCTGGGGGCGCAGGAGTACGGGTTTTCCACGGCGCCACTCATCGCGGCCGGGTGCGTCATGATGCGGGTATGTCACCTCGACACCTGCCCTGTCGGAGTAGCGACGCAGAATCCCGAACTGCGCGAGCGATTCACCGGCCGGCCCGAGTACGTCGAGAACTTCTTTCGCTTCATCGCCGCCGACGTACGACGGTTGTTGGCAGAACTGGGGTTTCGAAGTATCGACGATGCGCTGGGGCACGCAGACGTATTGGAAATGTCTCCGGCGGTGGCGCATTGGAAGAGCCGCACGTTGGACCTCTCACCACTCTTCGACGTTCCGGCCGCGCCGACCGGCGCGGCCTACCCGCCGTGTGTACCTGTTTCGAGCGAACTCGAACGCACCCTGATCGAGTGCGCCGCGAACTCACTCGAGGACGCTCGACCCGTGCATATCGAACTGCCAGTACACAATACGGATCGGGCGGTGGGGACGAGGCTGGGCGCAGAGGTGACCAGACGCTACGGCGCCGTCGGGCTACCTCAAGGCACCATCGACGTCGTGCTCCGTGGAACGGCAGGCCAGTCACTCGGTGCGTTCCTGCCGCCCGGCATCTCGCTGGTCGTCGTCGGCGATGCAAACGATTACGTGGGGAAGGGGCTCTCCGGTGGACGAATCGCGCTTCGGCCGAGTGAGGACGCGCCCTTCGTGGCGGAGGATCAGGTGATTGCCGGCAATACGCTGCTGTACGGCGCTACGAGCGGTGCGCTCTATGCCAGGGGGCGTGTCGGGGAACGATTCGCGGTGCGCAACTCGGGCGCGGTCGCTGTGGTGGAAGGCGTCGGAGACCATGCGTGCGAGTACATGACCGGGGGTCGCGTCGTCATCATCGGCCCAACTGGTAGGAACCTTGCTGCGGGAATGTCGGGCGGAATTGCCTTCGTACTCGACGTGAAGGCAGAGAAGGTCAACGGCGACATGGTCGTTCTGGAGCGGCCTTCGGCGGAAGACTGCAGTCAGCTGGTCGAAATTCTCGGCGAGCATTTGGCTGCGACCGGCTCGCCGGTGGCGGCAAAACTTCTCGACGACTGGGTTGGCCAGAGTCCGAGATTCACCAAAGTTTTGCCTGTCGACTACCGGAAGGTCGTGGAAGAGAACGAACTGGTGGAGCCGGCTCATGCCTGACGCACGCGGGTTCCTCAACGTGAAACGATCCGGCTCACCGACCAGATCGACCGATGTGCGTGTCGGCGACTGGGCGTCGGTATACGAGTCGCTGGATCCCGTCGTGCGAAATCGAGACGTATCTGCACAGGCCTCGCGTTGCATGGACTGCGCTGTGCCGTACTGCCATTCGGCCGACGTGGGGTGTCCGCTCGGCAATCTCATTCCGGAATGGAACGACCTGGTTCGGCGTGGACGGTGGTCCGAAGCCTCGGAGAATTTGCATTCCACCAACAATTTCCCCGAGTTCACCGGACATCTGTGCCCCGCACCGTGCGAAACGGCGTGCGTTCTCGCACTCGACGACAAGCACACGTCGGGGGGTGTCACCATCAAGCGCATCGAACAGGCGATTGTCGACAACGCCTGGGAGTCGGGTTGGTTGGGGCCGCAGGCTGCGGTAGTTCACAGCGGAAACCGTGTTGCGGTTGTCGGTTCGGGACCGGCGGGACTGGCCGCGGCTCAACAACTGACACGAGCCGGACACAGTGTCACGGTGTTCGAGCGGAGCGATCGGATCGGGGGACTGCTTCGCTACGGAATTCCTGAATTCAAGTTGCCCAAGGCCCTCATCAACCGGCGGCTGGACCAACTGACCGCCGAGGGGACCCGATTCGTCACTGACTGCGCCGTCGGAGTGAACGTGAGCGCGCACGACCTCCTGACGGATTTCGAGGCGGTAATCCTGGCGGTCGGGGCTGATCGTGTCAGAGACACCGACGTACCGGGTCGTAGTCTTCGCGGAATCCATCCTGCGATGACGTACCTGCGGGCGGCCAACCGCGAATGCGAGGGTGATGGTGCGTCGAGCATCTCGGCGCGAGGTAAAAACGTCGTGATCATCGGTGGCGGCGACACGGCCGCCGACTGCCTCGGCACGGTGCATCGCCAGGGTGCGCTCTCGGTGACGGAATTGGACTACCACGTCCCACCTCCGGCACGCCGCGATCGAGATCGCGACCCATGGCCGTTGTGGCCGCGGGTCCTGCGCACCTCGCCGGCGGACGAGGAGGGCAGTGACAAACGATTCCGATGGGCGGCGCAGGAATTTCTCGACGACGGTGGGGGTGCGGTCCGCGCAATCCGGATGGTTCCGGTAGCCGTGTCACGAGCGAAGGACGGACAACGGACCCTGGTGGAGACCGGCGACACGACGGATCTGGTGTGCGAGATGGTCCTGCTCGCTCTGGGTTTCGACGGCGTCGAAACCGCTCCACTGCTCACCGACCTTGATGTCGGCACCGATCCACTCGGCAGAATCGAGTGTGATGTCGGGTGGCAGACCCGGACACCCGGCGTATTCGTCTGCGGCGACGCGCATCGCGGGGCGTCGCTGGTCGTGTGGGCGATTGCCGAGGGAAGGTCGGCCGCACGTGCCGTCGACATGTTTCTCACAGGCGAGTCGGCGCTTCCGGCTCCGGTTCATCCAAAGGCATTTCCGCTGTTCGTGAGCTGACCAACTGAATCGAGTAAGTACAGAAAGTGCAGGTCGCAAATGCCGGATAGAAGTGCGGTGGGGTAGCGACTAGGCTCGAGCCGTGAACCGACGGACAAAAATTGTATGCACACTTGGACCTGCGACAGCTTCTGGCGACCGCATCCGTGAGCTCGTGGAGAGCGGCATGGACGTGGCGCGCCTCAACTTCAGCCACGGCGAGCATGCCGATCACGAAGAAAACTACATTCGCGTCCGCGCCGCGTCGGACGCCACCGGAAAGGCCGTCGGTGTTCTCGCCGACCTTCAGGGGCCCAAGATTCGCCTCGGCCGATTCAAGGACGAGCGGACCACCTGGGCCAACGGTGAAGAGGTTCGTATCACCGTCGACGACGTCGAGGGAACGCACGATCGCGTCGGGACCACGTACAAGGAATTGGCGCGCGACGCCAAGGCCGGCGATCGACTGCTGGTCGACGACGGAAAGGTCGGCCTGGTCGTCACGTCCATCGACGGCAACGACGTCGTCTGTCGGGTCACCGAAGGCGGTCCGGTCAGCAACAACAAGGGCCTCTCACTGCCCGGTATGAACGTCTCCGTTCCAGCCCTGTCGGGCAAGGACATCGCCGACCTCGAGTTCGCTCTCAAGCTGGGTGTCGACTTCATTGCACTCTCCTTCGTTCGCTCACCGGCGGACGTCGAATTGGTTCACGCCATCATGGATCGAGTCGGGCGCCGCGTTCCCGTCATCGCGAAGCTCGAGAAGCCCGAGGCCATCGACAATCTCGAAGCCATCGTGCTCGCGTTCGACGCCGTCATGGTCGCCCGCGGTGACCTCGGTGTCGAGTTGCCGCTCGAGCAGGTCCCGCTCGTTCAGAAGCGCGCAATCCAGATTGCTCGTGAGAACGCGAAGCCGGTCATCGTCGCGACGCAGATGCTCGAGTCGATGATCGAGAACTCACGTCCCACTCGCGCAGAGGCATCCGATGTCGCCAACGCCGTTCTCGACGGCGCCGACGCAGTCATGCTCTCGGGCGAGACTTCGGTGGGCAAGTACGTCATGGAAACCGTTCGCACCATGGCCCGCATCGTCGAGGCCGTCGAGAACGAATCAACCCGTGTCCCACCGTTGACCCACGTCCCGCGCACCAAGCGCGGTGTCATCTCGTACGCAGCACGCGACATCGGCGAACGTCTCGACGCCAAGGCCTTGGTTGCGTTCACTCAGTCCGGTGACACTGTGCGTCGACTGGCTCGTCTGCACACGCCGCTGCCGTTGCTCGCCTTCACACCGCTGCCCGCGGTGCGCAGTCAGCTGACGCTGACGTGGGGAACCGAGACGTTCCTGGTCGATGCGGTGGCCACAACCGACGAGATGGTGCGTCAGGTGGACAGTGCGTTGCTCTCCCTCGGGCGGTACGTCAAGGGCGACCTCGTGGTCATCGTTGCCGGATCCCCTCCGGGAACTGTCGGTTCCACCAACCTCATTCACGTCCACCGTATCGGCGAAGAGGACCACTGAGTGACCCACGCGAACGCGTCCACCGACCTCGGTACTCTCCTCGGTCTGTTGGATCTGGAGCAGATCGGTGAAGACGCGTTCCGTGGATACCACCCGAAACAGGTAGGTTCGCGGACGTTCGGCGGTCAGTTGGTGTCTCAGGCACTGATGGCCGCCGGGCGGACCGTCGACGGTGATCGCCCCATCCATGCGGTGAATGCCCATTTCATTCGCGGCGGAGATGTCAAGGCGCCCATCGAGTATCGGGTGGATCGTCATCGCGACGGGCGGGCGTTCGCCAACCGTCAGGTGACTGCCTATCAGGGTGAGAACGAATTGTTCGTGATGCTCGCGGCGTTCCAGGACTCCGGCAAGGGGCTCGACCATGCTGTCGAGATCCCGGATGTTCCACTTCCGGAGTCGTTGCCTCCCATCGGCGATCATCTGGTGGGGTACGAGGAAAAACTGCCGCATTTCAGTGCGGCGCTCAAGCCGATCGACATGCGGTACGCCAACGATCCGGCGTGGATCCTCAAGGGCACCGGCGAGAAACTCAACCACAATCGGGTGTGGATGCGCCCCGACGGTGATCTGCCGGACGATTCGCTCATTCACGCTGCGACGCTGGCATATTCGTCCGACACCACCGTGCTCGATTCGATTCTGACCACTCATGGTTTGTCCTGGGGTCATGATCGTATCGTCGCGGCGACGGTCAATCATTCGATCTGGTTCCATCGCCCGTTCCGGTTCACCGACTGGGTTCTGTACGCCACCGAATCGCCGGTCGCCGCAGGTTCGCGCGGTCTGGCAACGGGACGGTACTTCTCGGTGGAAGGACTGCTGTTGGCGACGGTGGTCCAAGAAGGAATGATCAGGCATTTCCCGCGCAAAGGGGAATGAGATGCGGGCCCGAGACTGAACTCGGGCCCAGAATCAAGCAGACTTGCGATATTGCGGTGAGAGTTCGTCGGCGCGGTCCCACGGAGACCAGTCGACTTCGCGTCCATCGAGTTGGGCCGCAACAACTTCCAAGCCCGCGTGCCAGCCGGCGGCGTGCGCGTACGCGGATTC
Organism: Rhodococcus sp. IEGM 1302; assembly: GCF_030056935.1. Lineage (NCBI taxonomy): Bacteria > Bacillati > Actinomycetota > Actinomycetes > Mycobacteriales > Nocardiaceae > Rhodococcus > Rhodococcus sp. IEGM 1302. The sequence goes on from NZ_JASHKY010000022.1 coordinate 60,208, forward strand.
CTCGTCCTCCATCGTGTGGGTGAGAGTCAGCCAACAGCCGCCGGTGCCGTCCGGTGCCAGTTCCCAATGAAGAGTGTCTGCGTCCCAGAGGAATTCGAGAATTCGGTGCGGGTGGACGCTGATGACCGTCCCGCGCGTCACGTGATCTGCGGGCAGTCCGAAACGCTCGACTTGTTCCGGTGTCACCTTGAACAGTAGATCCGCGCCGGGAGTGAGATCGAAATCGACGTCCGCCGGAAACCAGGCGTCGAGGTACTCGCGTTCCGTTATCACTTTCCAGACCTTGTCCGGTGCGTGCGGAATCGCCAGTTGGAAGCTCAGTGACACCCGACCGTCATAGGTCAGGTTTATCTTGCCGTTGTCCATCGGTGCCTCCAATGCTTGGTGCCCGTGCGGTTGCCCCCATCGTGCCATCTAATTGCACAGGATGGAATAACTGCAGGTCAGATCGTTACCTATTGATAGGTTATGTCGATTTGTCTCGTTGTGTGAGTGGCGTTCTCGACGCGTTTCGTGGCGGTGAAGCAACCGCGCGGTACGCTGACCACGCACGACTGGCGCGGGTGGGGATTACCACCGGGGAGTGCACATCGCGAGGCATCGACCGCCTGGGTGCTTCACACATCTTGTGTGAAGGGGGATCCATGTCTACCGAGAATCGGCCTACCGAAAATCTGTCTCCCGAAAATCTGCCCAGCCAGAACGTGGCCGCTCGAATAATCGACGGACGCGCAATTGCCGATGCTGCGCTCGCGGACCTGTCAGTGCGCACCAGGCAGTTTCGTGATGAGGCGGGGCACGTTCCTTGCCTGGCCGCCGTCATCGTGGGAGCGGACCCGGCCTCGAAGGCGTATGTACAGATGAAGGCCAAACGATCTGTCGCCGTTGGAATGACGTCGCGGACGGTCGAACTCCCGGTGAGTACAACCACCGAAGAACTGGTCGGCGTGCTGAGAGCGTTGTCGGCGGACCCTTCGATCGACGGCATACTGCTGCAACACCCGGTGCCAGACCACATCGACGAACGGGCCGCGTTCGATGCCATCTCGGCCGACAAAGACGTTGACGGCGTCACTTCGGCATCTTTTGCGGCAATGGCGTTGACCGGTGGGGGATTCGAATCGTGTACGCCGAGTGGCATCCTGCGCCTCCTCGACGCCACAGGCGTCGAACTCACCGGAAAGCATGCCGTCGTGGTCGGCCGAAGCCCGATACTCGGATTGCCGATGGGAATGCTCCTCCTGCGTCGAGGCGCAACGGTGACGTACTGCCATTCGCGAACCGTCCACCTGGCCGCCCACGTCGCCTCGGCAGACGTCGTCATCGCGGCCGTCGGTGTTCCGGAACTGATCAAAGGGGCGTGGATCAAGCCTGGGGCAGTGGTAATCGATGCGGGGTACAACGCGGGCAACGTCGGAGACGTGGAGTACGCCGCTGCGCTCCCACATGCCGGTGCGATCACACCGGTGCCGGGTGGCGTCGGCCCCATGACGGTGGCGGTCCTGCTGGAACAAACACTGGCAGCAGCAGTTCGAGCAGCGGAAGTTCGGGCATGCAGTGAGAATCATGACAGTCGTGTTGAACCGGACCCCGCAATCGCCTCGGATCGATTGTGAGACCTCGGTTTCGAGACGGAGTATTCATCCGCCCCGCGATACCCGAATTACCGCGTCGAGCACCGCTGCGCTGGAATGGCTGAGCTGAGCGCGCAATTGGGTATTCGACAGTCAGCTGTCTGCTTTGGGGATGTCGATCGTCAACTGGGACGGTGAATCGGATGTCGATACGGTGTATGCCGGACGGATGTCGACCGTGCCGACAAACGACTGCAGGATCGCACTGTTCCTGGCTGCACTGTCTATGCGCGTGATGTTTTCGCCCTCGTGAGATACGGAGTTGAGCGACGAATCCGATTGGACTCCCATCAGGTCGACTTGAAGTATCGATCGACTTCCGACGTCCACGACTGTGCTGTCACCCGCTCGGATTGCTTCACTGACGTATTCGGTTTTCCAGAACACTGATCCATTTCCGTCGAATCGGTAGGTGATTCGGGTGAAACCATCGTGATCGGTTACGTCGATCTCGGTCACATCGACGCGCGGAGTCGGTGAAGGGACCTCCGTGTCGTTCGGGAACGGGGGAGGCATGGAGATCTCGGTGGATGGGGCATCGATCGGGGGAGAGCCGACCTGAAGGGTGCCGGTCTGTGTTGCAGCATCGAGCACGGCCTGGGTGGAAGATTCGCCGGCAGTGCTGGATTCGCCGGCAGTATTGGATTGGCCGTCTGTTTGACACCCGGTGAGCAGCGCGAGAATCGATATGGCTCCGAGCAGAGCAATCAGCCGGTGACCGTTCATGGATCGAATCTAACGGCGGTCGATCTGGGGTACAGCCGAATGCCGAAACCTTGCGGTGCGGCCAGCTGCGGCAGGTGGTGCCCTCGGTGAGACTCGAAATAAAAATCGACCACCGAGGGTCCAGCGGCGATGGAGCCGTACCGGCCGCCACCTGCAAATTTACCAATTATCTAGTGACACGACTTGATGCTCACTGAGGGCGGAATGTGTCCAAACCGTGTCCACATAGCGCCCCCGATTGTTCAGTACACCTGTGCAATTCCCCACTCGGCTAAATCTTCGCCGTCGTAGGCGGCTTTGACATTCGCTGCGGTCATGAATGCGTTGGAGTCAGGAGCCAGGTCCTCAAGTAATTTGTCGAGCTCTAGTTCGTTGGCACCTTCTGACAGCGATTTTCGAATTTTGTGCCAGTGTCTCGCGAAAGGCGTCCTGCCGTCTTTCTCGGACGTCATGTGCCAGAGCATTCGGTAGGCGCGAACGTCGGGTGTGAGCTGAAAGTCTGGGAAGAGCGAATTCATATTGCGCGGGATTCGCCATGAATGTCGGCGAGGGGATAGACGCGCGCGGCGACCTGTTGGGGTTGCGGTCCCGCGAACGGTCAAGGACCTACGGTCAGCTGCGTGCTTGGTCCCCTTCACCAATGCCCAAAGGGGATATATCACGGTGACACTGGCTCCCGGCTCCAGTCGTGCCGAATTCTTGTCGTGCCCCTCGTGTGCTTGAACGGGTATTCCAGCAATGCTTCGTCTCCAAAGTTTCCACCAGGTCATTCGTCCGAGGTCAAGCGAAACGTCCTCTACTGAGACCGCAACGCGGCCGATGTTCGTGACCTGGATTAGCGCCAGTTCCACTCCGAATTGGCTAATTCCGCCATCGAAGAGATGTTGATTGGCCGGGAGCCCACTTCTTCCTTTGCCTCGGTAAATAGTGTTTTGGTGATCGAGAAATCCCGGCCGCAAACGGACCTTCAAGCGAGACCCGGAGAGTCTATAGAGCATGAACTGCCACACGAGGCCGCCGAGCGTGACACACGCGCTGACAACTGAAACTATGAGGGCGATTTGGGCAGTTTCCACAAATGCGAGGGTAAGCGAATCGCAATCGAGACTGTTATTCGGTGTCGAGTGTCTCGGTCGAGTGGCACTGATGAAGGCATTCATCCTGTGAACGTCCGTCAGCAGGGTAGCTGTCGTGGTGGTCGCTTACGATCCGCAGATGAGTTTATGGGCGCAACTGGTCAGCGGGCCAGCGATGGGCGGAGTGCTAGCGCTAGGCGGAGTCTTCTTGACCCAACGCAACTCGCGTTCCGAGAAACAACGAGACCGCGAGTTGCAGGTCGAAGACAAGCTGCGAGAGGAAGTCAGCGAACTCTTGGCATTGCGTGCGACGACTACACGCCTGCAGACAGACCTCGCGGTTGCTTGGGTGCAGGGTCGTGATGCGGACGCCGCAGCGGATCGCGAGGGGTCGAGCGAGGCTGACAAAGCGCTGAGTGAGGCAGCTAGCGATGTTGTCGAGAATCAGATCCAGATGTACGAAGAACACACCGAAGAACTGCGGCGAAGAGTTCAAATGGTTTCACTCCTAACCGTCGACCGATTTTTGAACTCCACGCTTGAGCAGCTTCGAGAACTGACTTTTGGGGAGGTTATGCTGCCGACCAATTACGTCGACAAGGGTGTGATACCCGAGACATCTGTTCTCGAAGTGCGGCGACTGGTCAGAGAAACGGAGAACGCATTCGACGCAATCGAAGACGCGACGCGTTCTCTAGTCGCAAGCCATGGATTGACCCGGCCGCAGGGGCTACGCGGCAGGGCTACGGCGAAGTGGCCGAAGCTCAAGCGCGTCCCGGCCAGCACAGACTAGATGATCAGGGGGAGTCTCCCGGAGACCACAGAACCCCCTACCTGCTGGCCAGTGGCCGAGTTGGTTAGGGGGTTCCCTGGTCGCGGCGGGTTGCTGCACGCGAAGGGCCGGACGCAGGCTGGATCAGTGGGGGAGAATGGCTTGCCCTAACCTGCCTTCGATTCCGGTTCCTGATGCGAATTGGAGTACCAGGCCGGTGACGTTGACGCCCGCTGTGGAATTGGTTCCGGCACTGTCGTTCTGGGGTCTCGCTTGGCCTCGGAGGGATTCGGAGCCCGTGGGGGCCTCGGAATACCCCGCGAGGAGGTCGAGAACCCCCACGACCGGGGACGAGAGCCCCGCAGAATGTCGGAGGGAGAAACAGCCAATTGACCTCGGAGGAGTTGGCCCCCAGGTACTTCGACATTTGTGACGGGGTATATCGGACCGGACCCTCTCGGACCCCCTCGAACTGTCTAGCGGTGCGGCAAACTATCGAGCTCGCGCTCGGTGGGTTTGCGGGCAGGTTCCAACGGTCCGGACTCTGCATCCGCCATGATCGCTCGCGCTTCGGTGACCGTGTTGAGCACTCGCAACGGCACCTTGGCCCACACTCCACCCCGTAGGCCGTGGTGTGTACCCCCGAATGCGTGCCCCGCCTGAATCAACTGAGCAGACGAGGCCGAGAAGAACGCGGCTTGTGCGTGGTCCTCGGTGTACTCGGTTGTCCTCACAACACCGAAGTGCACAACCATGAGACGAACGAGGTTGCGAATCGAATCGGCCTTTGCCTGCGCCTGTGGCAGGGCGCGCCATGCGTCGATCTGCTCGGGTTCGCCGCTGGCGAGGATGGACTCGGCCGATGCCCCGCCATTCAGCCGCCGGCCCGCCTCGGCGAAGGCGCCGGCGGCTTCCTCGAATTTGGGTCGAAGGGTGTCCATCAGGGCGTCACCCCCGGCTCCGCGCAGGTCTTCGGTGAATTGCTGGATGAGGGTATGGACGGCGATTTCGCGTGGGCGCGACGAGTGGTACTCGCGGGCGCTGGCCGTACCCACGTCCGAAATGAAACCTTCGATTTCAGCGGCCGTCAGATCAGGATCGCTCAGAAGCCCTTCGAGATTCGGTGCTCTTGAAACCTCCGATCTACTGGCGATAGCCGATGCAAGCTCGGCGGTCTTGGCTAGCGACTGGGGCAGTTCGGCCCCGAGTGCCTGAACGGTGTCGCGGAGGCGTTGGACGTCATTGATGTTTGCAGCCATGTTCTAGCTCCTCAGGAGAACCAGCCGTCGTCGTCAGACGAGGCGGTGTTGTTGGTGGTTGGGGTCTCGGCCGGTGCCGATGCGGCGATGTCGGCTTCGAGGTCGGCGGCGTCGAACCATCCGAGGTCGTCGGCGCTGGCGACGCTGGCGAGGTGGGTGGTGTTGCTGGTGCCGGGGGTGAGAGGTGCGGCCGAGGCGGTGAGGTCTGCCGTGTCGAACCATCCGAGGTCGGCTTCGGGTTGCTTCCCACCTGCGGCGAGGTGGCGCTCGTGCCACACGCGGTCTTCCGTGGAGGTCGGGTTGTTCGAGGCCAGCAGCACGGGCTGCAACGCCCGCAGTCGTTCGGTGGTCTCCACCGGGTTGAGGTCGTATTGGTCGTTCCAGTACCCGATTCGAGCTGCGAGGATTCGGCCTGTGGCTACGGCCGCTTTCACGGTGGCGTCTCGCGTGGCGTAGAAGCCCGGATACTGGCGCTTCAATGCGCGTTTGTCGGCGGCAGCGGCGAGGACTCGTGTCCGTTCCTTCGCTGTCATTGGGGGTTTCTTCTTGGTGGTCATGAGTTGCCTTGTCGTTGGTGTCGTTTGCGGGCCTCGATCTGCCAGGGGTCGAAGGTCCAGTTCTGGCCGATCTTGTGGCCGTCGAGGCGACCTCGGCGCGCCAAGTCCCGCACGGCGTTTGGAGTGACCCCGAGAAGGTTTGCGGCCTGCTCGGTTGTCAGCCGCTCGGCGTCCTGGACCAGTCCATCATTGGATGTTGTTGCGGCACTGGCGGTTATGGCGTTCGCGCCTGCGCGGCTGGCGTTCTCGAGCGCTACGCCTGCGGCCAGTACGTCGCGGGTGAACCCCGGTGCGCCGTGGGCGCGGAGCTGCTCGTTTCCGGTTCGGATGGCCTTCGCGACGAGCGCGGCAGCTCTGGGGTCGAGCGCGACGACGCCTGTGATGAATGCGGCCGGGGTCATTGCTTGGCGGCGATTTCTTCGCGGAGTGCTCGCACTTCCTGAGTGAGTCCGAGTAGCGCCTGCGCGACTGCCATTCGGGACGCCACCTGCGCTTGCGGTCCGATGCCTGCGCAACGGGTTTCGTCGATCAGGTCGAGAACGTTGTCGTCAGAGAGGGCGGTGTCGATATTTACGTTGATCTTCACGGGTTTTCCGTCCGGTCGTAGGTTGTTGGCCGAACCGCTCTCGGGGTGGTGTTCTGGTGTCTTCCCGTCCACGGGAGACGTTCGCGGGGGTTGGTGGGCGTTCCGACCCGCACGAGGTTTCAGACGGCGAGGGAAGCCGCTTCGGATTCGATTTCCGTGTGGGTCGGTGGGAACATGTCGCGACGTTGGCGAGCCTGAACGCGACGGTTCAACTCGCGTTGCGATTCTCGGAGTTCGACTTTCGCCCAATGCGCGGTTACCTCGCGATCCCGCACGTCAGCCGACAGGACGAGGTCGAGATTTTTGTTGATGAGCTCGGCCGCCAACAGAAGGTCTGCGGCGCTGGCGTTCGTCAGCGCGAGGAGTTGGCGGGTCGGACGGATCTCCGAACAGGGGATGAACCCGAGGCGACCTTGGAGCCATAAGCGGCGAACTCGGACCGCCAACCCGAGCACCCCTCGTGGGCGTTTCGGCACTTCTTCAGTCGGGACTGCGGCCCACGCTGCTTTCCAGTTGGTGTCCTCCAGGTTCGGGATCGAGAACCCGCGCCAACCCCGCTGCGTGCGGGAGTGCAGGTCAGTGGTTTTCCCGGCGTGGTTCTGCGAGATGATCTGTTTCGAATGAAGCTCGAGCGGTGTCTCGTACCCGAGGTTGTTGCACCATTTGGCGAGGTCGCCGAGGGCCTCGGCAGTCGAGAGCGAACCTTGGGTGTCTTGGACTACTCGGGAGTCCCACCAGGCGCTGACAACTTCGATCAGTTCGTTGTACTGCAGGTTCCGCGTCATTTGAGAATCTCCTTGGGTTCAAGGGCGGCGGGGGTGGACGCCTCCGATTGGGTGCTGTTTGCGAGGCCAAAGGCCAGAAGGCCAGGGGGCGTTTCCCGCGAAACGGCCAGGTCGGAAGGTCCCCCAGACGAGCCAAAAGCGGAGGCGCTCCCCCCGAAGGGGGCGTCGGTGGGTCTCGTTTGGCTTCCCTTTGGCCTCGCGGGCGTTCCGACGGTTTCGGTGCCCGTGCGGCGTGGGAACGCCTCCGCTTTGGCTTTCGAGAGCGAGCCGCGAGAGGGCGTTAGTGCATCGACGTCTAGTGCGCTCCCGTCCAGGCGTCCCGCTGGGGACGCTTTGTGCGTCTGGGACGTGTCGTTGGGACGGCTACCCGTCCCGGTCCTCAGTAGTGCTCCGTGGCCGGTCAGAGGGGGTGAGAAACCAAAATGGGACGTATGGGACGGGTTTCCGGGGTTAGACCAAAAGGAGGTCACAGGAACCTGCCGAAGAGGTCCACCAAGTCTGCGACTGCGTAGCCCCGGAGCTGCTTACCGTCCGGGTACATGTTCCGCTTCTTGCTCGAGTGAATCGCGAAGGACTCCCGCAGAATTCGAGTCAAACGGTTGTCGTCCAACTCGTCGGACTTCGATGCCCAACACGGATCGACCGGAGGCAGTTCGACCAACTCGCCCTTCGAGTTCACGAGTGGACGGGTGAAGTCCGGGTGGTCGGGCTGATGCAGGTACGACAGGAGTGTTCGAGTCGGAATCCCTTCCCGCAGTTTCGCGTCGGGGTTCTGCGGATCGTCTGTCGCGAGCAGGTAGACGAATACCGTCCGAAGATCCCGCAATAACAACGTGGCCTCGTTGGCGTATTCCTTCGATTCTTTGCCGACACCGCACAGGTACTCGGCGGCTTCCCGTGTTCGTCTAGGCCACTCGCCCCCGGCAAGGTCCGCGATCCGGAGCAAAAACCGCCACTTCTGTGCGTTGCGACCACCAACAGTGCATTCGACCTCTCGACCGCGAACTGTGCCCGGTTCCATTGCGGCAACGAAGGTGTCGAATCGTCCGCGTACTTCATCCAACAAGCCCTCGTGGTATTCCTCGTCAAACTCTTCTGCGACGGCCTCTTCGGCTGCTGTGCGGGGGAGAAGCGGAATCACGAACCCGCGAGACAGCACCGTTTCCGGAGCGAATTTGCCGTTGCCCGCGATGCAGACCAACCCAAACACGTTATAGACCTTCGGCACGAAGTCGCCTTTGCCCTGAACGGAACGAATGAAGTTGGACGACGCGCCGCGCTTGAAGCCGGAGGTCATGACGGCGCGAAAGACCTCACCACCTTCCGCGTCGAGGTTCGAGTTGTCGGCCTCGTCAATGAAGATCGTCGGGTGTTTCGCGTCGATCAGTCGAAACAGGGCTGCGCCTGTCACGTTGCTAGCGGCGAGGGAGTCTCGAGACATCATCCGGGTGATGTCCTGGACCGTGGTCTTGCCGGAGTTCATGCGAGGAGCGTTCAGAACCAATGGCGGGGCGTAGTTCGACTCGTCAATGAGGTGAGTTGCGGCGACCCACAGAGCGTTGGTGACGTAATGGGCCTCGTGGGTGTAGGTAATCCACCTGCGGATCAGCTTCTCGGTGTCATCGAGAATTGATCCGAGCGGCGCTGAATCAGGGGTCTTTTGGTCTACCCCCCTCGAACCCGTCCCACCCGTCCCATTCGCTTTTTCATATGCTCTGACCTGCGATGGAGCGTTGTCGGAGGTGGGACGGGTACCTGTCCCAGCGGCCGTCCCAGCCGGCGTCGCAGGCGTCACGCACGCTTCCAGTCGGGGGTCGATGATCCTCGGTTTCATGCTGCTGAGGTCGCCCTCGAATTCGCCGAGCTTAGGCATTGAGTGTGCTCCGATCCAGGTTGGAGACCCCATCGACCGGAGGGAGAGAGTCATTTGTATTGGGGTATTGATCCGCAGTCCAGGCCGCGATTCGGTCCACGTCGGCCGGGTCGAGTCCGATTTGTACTGCCATGTCGCGGAGTCGGTTCACGAGGTCAGGCGAGCCGCCATAGTCCCGGTACGCTGCGCCGACGCACCACTGGTAGTAACTGCGGCGTCCGTCGCCTGGCCGCTTAACCGCGAGCAGTCGGACGAGTTGAAGACCAGGTGTTCCCACGGAAGCTCCTCCTGGCCTCGTGACCACGGGAGGACGGGGTTTCGGCTCCGGGCGTTGAATATGCTCCAGCCATTCGGCCGGAAGTTCGGCGATGGGGAGGTCTCGCCACACGCGGTAGATGCGGCCGGATTTGTGGACGGACCCCGGAGCCAGGACATACCCCTTCGAGGTCTTGAGGTCCACGCCCGGAATCGTGGCCAGTAGAGGACGTTCCGATGAGTGCGCGTAATAGTAGTGGCTTCCGCGATTGGTGCGGACGACACGTGTCGGTGGCAACGAGAGGCCGCGCTCGTTCATCCACGGGGCGAGGAGAGCTGCGGAGTCGATGTCCACAACGAGCATTCCCAAGTCCGGACGGAGGCCGATGTTGGCCTTTCCGTAGGTGCGGGTCCACTGTTCGATCTGCGCCCGGTCGGTGGTCGCTTCGTGGGTCCAACGAAACCCCGCGAAGGGGATCTTGTCTCGCGGGACGAGAGGGAAGACGGACCAGCCGTCAGCGGCCAGCGCGAGGGCGTGGTCAGCGAACGGGCCAGCAGGGGGCGCTATGGGGCGGGGTGTTGATTTGGCTTGTTGTGCTGCGGATTTCACTATTGCTCCTCATTTGTTCTGAGGAGCGCGTGTTACGCTGGGGTTGTCGTGTTCAGCGTGTACGTGCGCGCTCCGTTCGCCCCGGTTGCCTGCCAGCAATTGGGGCGGACTGCTGTTCGGGGTCACTGCTCTTTCGGGACGCGTTGGCCGATTGGTAGAGGCAGGATTCCGACTGCTCGGCGATGCCGCGCTTCCATGCTGCGGAGCCGACGACGTTCGCGTTCGACGGCCGCAGTTGCAGGGTCGGCCATGAGCCGTCGCGATCGCTTCTTAGCCCTCTCGCGAGCCTTGGCGCGGACCCACTCCTGATGCTCGGGAGTTCCGGGTTTCGGTCGCTGTACCGGGGCCTCTGCGGCCTCGTCGTGTCTAGGTTCTTGGTTGCTCATAGGAAACGAAATCATGTGATGTCCCTGCCGGAGAAGTATTACTATTTTGGTCGAGGCCAGTCGGAATTGAGGGAGGTCAAGAGGGAGAAAAACACTCGGCGACAACAGATTCCGGAGACGGGTCCTCGTGGGCGCTCGTTGGGATTCCGAGTGAACGAACGCGCCCAGCGGGTACCCGAATGGGGGCGGGGTCCGCTGGGCGCGTCATGGATTACTGGTGTCAGGGGTCACGCGGTCAGAAGACGAGCGCGCCCCAGATCAGCAGGTAGACGAGGAACGCCCACCCGGTCGCCTTCAGCTCGAATCGCTCCTGGGCGGTCATTCGGTGGCCTCCGTAGTGGTCGGCCGATTCCACACTGAGGCGTTGGCGCTCTGCCGCGTCTGCTCAGCGTCTACGAGCTGCTTGGTGAGTAGTTGCACCTTGGCTTGCTGCACTGCAGGAACAACCCTGCGCACCTCGCGGTCGAGCCAGTCGCGTGCCTGGTCGATGGTGTCTTGGACGCTTTGGCTGTCCAAGGTCTCCGCGGCGAACTGCTGGGACACTGCCGGGACCAGCTTGAGAACTTCGGCACCGTAGGTAGAGCTGATGCGGAGCAGTATTCCGTCGGGCGACTGGCTGTTTCGTATGTGGAGCGAGACTCGAACACCTTTGAAATAGACCAACTCGGAAGCGGTTCCGGAGGAGTAACGTTCGTCGATGAGTCGCAGCAGCGCGCCGAGAGCTTCCATCTGCTTAGCGGTGACGCTCGTCTGGTGGCCTCCACTGCTCGGTGTCGTACCGTCTCCCGAACGACGATGCTCGCCGACCGGCCGGGTCGTGTCCCGGCGTTCGGTCCTCTGGCTGGCCGGAATTTTCATGCCGTGGCCTCGGCTTCCTGGTGGCGAGCCATCTCGCGGACAGCAGACTGCAGGCCGTCAATTAGGGAATGGACGTCGTCCACATCACGCATGACAAAACGTGGGCCAGATTGACGGCCAATCGAGACTGATCCATCCGTCGGCGCGAACTTGGCGCGAACGGGGGCGTCGGGGCTTGGTTGCGCGTTCTCGGGGGTGCTTGATTGAATAAGCATGCGTTGATTTCCCTTTCGGTCCGAGCTGCGTGCTCGGGTTGGTGGTTGGATTCGCCCCCGGTGTTGGCGCACTGGGGGCGTTTTCGTATTCAGGCCGTCGCGTCGGCGGCCGTTCCCGTACGAATGTCGGAGTCGATGTAGTCCCGCAGGTCCTGGACCGCGTACGCGACTCGATGGCCTAGCTTCCTGAACTTCGGACCCGCGCCTCGATACCGCAGCGCGGCCAGCGCTCCTTCGCTCGTGAGCAGCACCTCGGCTGCCTCCTTCGCTGACAGCAACCGTGGAATCTCGGTGGAAGTCACAATCGCCTCCGATCTCGTGTCGATGAATGTTCTCTTGAGGAGCAGTAACACGAGAAAATATAAACACGTCGTGTCACATCGCGTCAAGTGGCGCGACTTGTTCTATAGTGGGCGCATGACAACAGATTTGGCCGATGTGATCGGTGTGAACGCAAGAAGATTGCGGCTGGAGACAGGAGTAACGCTCGAGCAGCTCGCTAGAGCACTGAGGGATCGAGGAATGCCTTGGAGCACAGGACGTGTCGGCGACATGGAAGCCGGGAGGGTCAACCCAACGATGCCCACGATTCTCGGTTTGGCAGACGCACTCGGGGAGGTGACAGGGGGCACTGTGCGACTGGTGGACCTGGTCGCCACTGACGACTTCGTGGAGCTGACGGGCGGCCTCGCGGTCTCGTCGGCCGCGCTCGCACGAGCCCTGGAAGGTGGACCTGTCCGGTTCGAGGGCGACGACCGCGCACCCTGGGCGGGCGTCGAGACCGCACAGCAACATGAGGTGCACGAGACGCTGACGGACCGGGCGCGGGCGAACGGGTGGCCGGGGGTTGCCGAGGCGAAGGCGGATCTGAGGGTTACTACGGATGCCGAACTGAACGCGGTCTTCGACGCGGCGGACGGCGCGGCCTTGGCGGACAAGCGCGCAGCTAAGGCATTCGACGTTGAAATGGTAGAGCTGATGGCGGCAGCACTGCGGCTGTGGGGTCATTCACTCGCCGACGAGCGGGAGCGGCTGGCAGCACTCGAGCCTGACGCGAACAACCAGCGCCGAGGACAGATTTCACGAGACCTGCGCGCACAGCTCTCGGCCGCCCTGGAGTCCAAGTAATGGCGACCGTTTCTGAGTATGCGACCAAGGCTGGAACCCGGTACGAGGTCCGCTACCGAACACCGGACCACCAAACGACCCGCAAGCGCGGGTTCAAGACGAAGCGGGACGCGAACGCGTACGCAGCGCGAGTCGAGGTGGACAAGCAGACAGGGGCATTCGTACTACAGAGCGCAGGGCGAGCGACTATCGGAGAGTTGGGCGTTGAGTGGCTCGGGCGGCAGGCGCATCTCAAACCCTCGTCTGCCCGCGTCGTGAAATCGGCGTGGGACAACCACGTCCAACCGAAGTGGGGTCAAACCCCGGTTGGGCGCGTCAAGCGGACCCATGTCCAACAATGGGTGGCAGATATGTCGGTGGACAGCGGTCCCGTCACCATCACGCGGTGCTTCGGCGTCCTCGCGTCGATCTTGGATGATGCGGTCGCGGATCGACTGCTAGTGGTCAACCCCGCTCGCGGGGTGAAACTGCCTCGACGGAAACGGGGGGAGCAGACTTACCTGACGATGACGCAACTGCAAGCGTTGGCCGAGCAGGCGGGGGAGCGTCGAGGTCTCGTGTTGCTCCTCGGGTTCGGCGGACTGCGGTTCGGTGAAGCGGCAGGGTTGAGGGTTCGTCACCTGGACCTGTTGCGCCGACGGGTTCGCGTTGTCGAGAACGCGGTCACTGTGGCTGGACGAGTCGAGTTGGGCTCGCCCAAGTCTCACGCCCAACGCACCATTGCGGTACCTCGTTTGGTCGCGGAGGCACTCGCGAGGCAGTGCGAGGGTAAGGGGAGGGATGACATCGTCTTCCCGAACGTGCGAGGCGGCCACATGACGTTGCCCTCGGGGAAGTCGTGGTGGTCCGGTGCGGTGGAACGGTGCCAGGCAGACGACCCAAATTTCCCGCAGATTAGTGTTCACGCGCTGCGCCACACGGCGGCCTCGTTGATGATTGCGGCTGGGGCGAATCCGAAGGCGATCCAAGCTCAGCTAGGACACGCGTCGGCGACGCTGACGATGGACCGGTACGGCCACCTGTTCGCCGACCAACTGGGAGACCTCGCAGACGCCTTGGACGCGGCGGCGGCGGAGTCTGTGTCCAAAGCGTGTCCAGAAGATTCACCGGAAGCCGCTCTAGGATGACCAAAACCCCCTGTCTCCAGGGGGTTTTGATGTTTGTCTCGTTGTGCCCTCGGTGAGACTCGAACTCACACTGGACGGGTTTTGAATCCGTTTCCTCTGCCAATTGGGATACGAGGGCTTGTTGCGATGACTACATTAGAAGATGCGATTTCAATGTCAAACACCGGTACCCTCTAATCGTTCGCGTCTCGTGTCGGGGCGGTTCGATGGAGGAGGATGGTGGCCATGAATTCGCCGCAGCCGCAAGGCAATCAGCTCGCACCCCGTCGTGTTGTCGTCGCTGAAGACGAGGCGTTGATCCGCATGGATCTGGTCGAGATGCTCCGCGAAGAGGGCTACGACGTCGTCGGTGAGGCCGGTGACGGGCAGGTTGCGGTGGAGTTGGCCGAGTCGCTCAAGCCTGATCTGGTCATCATGGACGTGAAAATGCCCAGGAGAGACGGCATCGACGCCGCTTCGGAGATTGCCGCCAAACGCATCGCTCCTGTTGTCATTCTCACAGCGTTCAGTCAGCGCGAGTTGGTCGAGCGCGCACGCGATGCCGGCGCCATGGCTTACTTGGTCAAGCCGTTCTCGATCAGTGACCTCGTTCCCGCTGTCGAATTGGCGGTCAGTCGTTTCCGCGAGGTGACGGCGCTCGAGCGTGAGGTCGCTGATCTTTCCGACCGGCTCGAAGCACGCAAGCTGATCGAGCGAGCCAAGAGTGTTCTGATGGTTCGCCAAGCGCTCACCGAACCTGAGGCGTTCAAGTGGATTCAGCGCGCCGCGATGGATCGGCGCTCCACGATGAAGGCGGTCGCACAGGTCGTACTGGAAACTCTGGGCGGTGAACCGGACGCTTGAGCAAAGTGTCCGGGTTATCCGGCTGCACTGAGTGGCTGCGTCGACCGTCGAAACGTCGCGCAGCGCTACAGCCGTGTAAACACTGTGCACCTTCAGATAACAGTCAGGTCACAGGGCTTTCTTGAAGGATCGCGAAACGGTTCCAAGGTCTAGCGTCTGATCCCACAGCGAGCGCCAGTTCGGGTGGCGCGAGCACCGGCTGATCTTAGGAGCGTGGGATGGCTAGACGAACACTTGTGCGTACTGCTGCAGTTCTCGGCGCGGCATCACTGGCACTTGCAGGCTGTAGCTCGGACAAGTCGGATGACTCGTCTTCGAGTGGCTCTACGTCCGGCGCTTCTGCCGCGACGACATCCGTCACGACTGATTGCACCCCGGAGCAGGCCAAGGCCGGCGCCACCCCGTCCACGGAAGCGCTGCGCATCGGCACGCTTCTTCCCGATACAGGCAGCTTGTCGTTCCTCGGGCCGCCGATGGTCGCGGGCACCCAGCTGGGAGTCAACGACGTCAATGCAGCCGGAGGTGTTCTCGGCCAACCGGTCCAGCTGATTCCCGGCGATTCGGGTGACACCACAACGGACACCGCCAATACCACCGTCGACCGCGAATTGGCTGCAGGCACTCAGGTCATCGTCGGCGCCGCATCGTCTTCGGTCTCGCTCAAGGTGATCGACAAGATCGCCAGCGCAGGCGTCGTGATGTTCTCGCCTGCCAACACCTCGGACCAATTCGTCTGCTACCCAGACAAGGGCATGTACTTCCGCACCGCTCCGACGGACGTACTACAGGCTCAGGCCGTCGCACAGCTCATTTCGGACGACGGTGGTCAGCGCGTAGCGATCATGGCCCTCAACGACCCGTACGGGACGGGTCTGGCGGACAACATCGAAAAGAATCTGATCGATTCGGGTGTCCCCTCCGATCAGATCGAGAAGATCATCTACGACCCGAACGCGCAGTCGTTCAACTCCGAAGTCGATCAAGTCAAGAACTTCAATCCGGATGCAGTGGCACTGGTGGGCTTCGAAGAGTCGGCGAAGATCATCACGCGCATGCACGAAGTGGGCATCGGCCCGTCGGACGGAATGGCGATGTACGGCGTCGACGGCAACATGGGCAACGCTCTCGGCGAATCCGTGGCGAAGCCGTTGCTCGACACCATGCAGGGAACGACGCCCCTGACGGACGTCGGAGCTGCCTTCCAGGATCGTCTGAAGGCTGTGAACCCCTCTCTGATCGACTTCAACTACGCCGGAGAGTCATACGACGCGGTGGTGATCTCAGCGCTCGCTGCCGAGCAGGCGAAGTCGACGGCCGGTACCGACATCGCGGCCAACATCAACAGCGTCACCGAAGGCGGCACCAAGTGCACGTCCTACGTCGAGTGCCTGCCGTTGGTGAAGGCGGGAACCGACATCGACTACGACGGCATCACCGGTGAGTTGGACTTCAACGATTCGGGGGAGCCGTCCATCGGTTCGTACGGAAAGCTCAAGTTCGGCCCTGAGAACACCCTGACCACAGAAGGATTCGTGGTGGTGGGCAAGTAAGCAGCCAAGGAGAATGGGCCAGGGTCTCGCGACCCTGGCCCATTCTCGTGTCTGTCCTACTTCTCTTTGCTTCCAGCGAGCGTTCCCAAGTACAACTCGATCACCTTGGGGTCGTTCATCAGATTGGCGCCGGTGTCGGTGTACGCGTTCTTACCCTGATCGAGTACGTAACCGCGGTCGCAGATCTGAAGGCAGCGGCGCGCGTTCTGCTCGACCATGATGACCGAGACACCCGCAGCATTGATCTTCTTGCAGCGGATGAACACCTCGTCCTGGAACATGGGGGACAGGCCCGCGGACGGTTCGTCGAGCAGCAGCACCGACGGATCCATCATCAGGGCCCGGCCCATCGCGACCATCTGGCGTTCACCACCCGAGAGTGCGCCGGCCTTCACCTTTCGTCGTTCACTCAGAAGAGGGAATAGTTCACTCACGAAGGCGAATCGTTCCGCGAATGCCTTGGGACGCAGATAAATGCCCATTTCGAGGTTTTCTTCGATGGTCAGAGTCTGAAAGACGTTCTGCGTTTGAGGGACGTACCCGACTCCCTTCTGAACGAGGACGTGAGCGGGCGCAGACGTGATGTTGTCCTCGCGTAGGGTGACCGACCCTTCGCGTACCGGTATCAGTCCGAACAGTGATTTCAGGAGTGTCGATTTGCCTGCGCCGTTCGGTCCGATGATCCCGACGATTTCCCCTTCCTTCAGGAAGAAGTTGCACTCACGCAGGATGTTGACGCCGGGAATGTAGCCCGCGACGAGGCTGTCGGCGCGGAGCAGGGCACCTGCCGACAGTCGCTGATGCTCCTCGGCCGTCGCGGCGAACTCTGCAGGCGTGAGTGCTCGTGCTTTGTTCTCGCTCATGGCTTCTCGTGCCTTCCGCGCGGTTCCTCGGGACTCGATTCCAGCGTCGCGGCGAGATCGGCCGGAAGGTTGTCGACGTCGGGTTCCGACAGGTCCCCGCCCGACTCGAGGGTTTCGACCTCGGCTTCAGCCAGGGCGGCGGCCAGAACGGCCGTCTCGCCCACCGGATTTCCGTTGTCGTCGAACTCGAGAGCCTGGTCATGGTGGCTGCCCAGATATGCGTCGACGACGGCTGTGTTGGACGAGAGTTCGTCCGGGGTGGATTCGGCGATGACGCTGCCCTGCGCCATGACCACCACCCAATCGCTGATGTCTCGGATCACGTCCATGTCGTGCTCGACGAACACGACGGTCATTCCGTCGTCGCGCAATGACTTGATGTGTCCGAGCAGGCTTTGCGTCAGAGCAGGATTGACCCCCGCCATCGGTTCGTCCAGCATCACCACCGAGGGCGAGGTCATGAGTGCGCGAGCCATTTCGAGCAGTTTGCGCTGCCCACCGGAGAGTGAACCGGCGAGGTCGTCGGCCTTGGTGTCGAGTTTGAATCGTGCGAGGAGTTCGTTGGCGCGTTCGGTGATCTCGCGTTCCTGGCCTTTCCAGATCCACGGGACGAGAGATGCAAAAATGCGTTCACCACGTTGGCCGGTGGCACCGAGACGTACGTTGTCCAGCACGGTGAGTTTGGAGAGCGCCTTGGTCAACTGGAACGTCCGTACCACTCCTTTCCTGGCTACCTGGTGGGGATACATGCGGCCCAGCGATTGACCGTCCATCGACCACGTACCGGTGTCCGGCCGGTCGAATCCGGTAAGGAGGTTGAAGAGCGTCGTTTTTCCGGCACCGTTTGGACCGATCAGACCCGTGATGCACCCTCGTTGAATCTCGAGGTGATCGACGTCGACGGCCTTGAGACCGCCGAACGTCCGCGAGACGTTGTCAGCGACCAACACCGGGTCGGGTTTCGCCGATCCGGGAAGGTGAGGAACGTCGGCAAAGATCTGTGCTCTGGTATCGGCGTCAAGCATTGAGTTGCACCTCCCGCTTGTTACCCAGTATTCCCTGCGGTCTGAAGACCATCAGGAGAGCAATCATCAATCCGAGCAGGACATACCTGGTGGCCCCGACCTGTTGTTCGGTCAGCGAGAGCAGCGGATTCTCGCCGGAGATCGCCTGACGCAGCAAGGCATCAGGGATGGCGAGGAGGAACCAGAACAACATTGCGCCGACCACCGGGCCGAATACCGTTGCCGCCCCGCCCAGAATCAGTGCGCCGAACGCGAAGAACGTCTGCGCGGTCGAGTAGAAGTCCGGGTTGATGGACTTGGTCTGCAAAGCGTTGAACACCCCGGCCAGACCACCGATCACGCCGCCGAGAACCAGCGCCTGCATCTTGTACACGAAGACGTTCTTGCCCAACGATCGCGCTGCGTCCTCGTCTTCGCGAACCGCCTTGAGGACGCGCCCCCACGGACTGTGCGTCAACAGGTAGACAAATCCGCACAAGATCAAGACCAGCGTCCACCCCACGACCATCGACCAGAGGTCGTCTCCGTAGAACTTCACGCCGAGAAATGAGTACTGCTTGGCCGAGTCGAAGGGGCTCAGTGCGGTGAACGGGTCTGCGAAACCGAACAGGCCATTAGTGGAACCGGTCACCGAATCCGACGCGGTCGAGCGGAAGATCAGACGCAAGATCTCCGAAGCGGCGATGGTCACGATGGCGAGATAGTCGGCGCGCAGACGCAGCGTCGGGATACCGAGCACGAGCGCGAGGAGCCCCGCTGCGGTGAGTCCGACGAGGATGCCGAGCCAGAGCGGCTGGTCGTAGGTCACGGTCATGATGCCGACGCCGTAGCCGCCGAGAAGGGCAAAACCGATCTGACCGAAATTGAGCAGTCCGGCGTAGCCGAAGTGCAGGTTCAACCCGATTGCCAACAGTGCGTAGAAGATTGCCGACGGCCCGATCAGCTGGGCGAAGGAAACCTGGAAAGCTCCCATGATGTCCATGTTCGTCACCCGATCCTTTGTCTGGATCCGAGGATGCCCTGGGGGCGAACCACGAGGATCACGATCAAGACGAGAAGTCCGCCGATGTATTTGAGGTCTGGGTTGATGATGAGCGTCGAGAGTTGGACCAGAAGTCCGACGATGACGCAGCCGAGTAGCGCCCCGTACGCGGTTCCCAGACCACCGAGGGTGATTCCGGCGAACATGAGCAGCAACAGTTTGAAGCCCATTTCCCACTGGACGCGTCCGCCGAGTTCGGAGATGCCGAACAGCACACCGCCGAGGGCGGCCAATCCGCCGCCGAGACCCCAGACGAACATGATCACGCGCTCGACGTTGATTCCGGACGAAGCGGCGAGGTCACGATTGTCGGAGACGGCACGCATGGCCTTTCCGATGCGAGTCTTCTGCAGAAGCAGTGCGACGCCGACCAGGACGACCAGACTGACGATCATGACTATCGCGTTGGCGTCGGTCAGTGCGATCGGGCCCCAGTTCTTCTCGACCTGGCCCTGGTAGTCGTCGAACGGTTCGGCGCGGTCGGAGAAGAAGATCAGGATCAAGTAGCGCAATGAAATCGCGAGACCGATCGAGACCACCAATTGCGCGATCAACCCGGTCTTGCGCTTACGCAGTGGTTTCCAGACGATTCCGTTGGTCAGCAGGCCGATGCCGATGCCGACGAAGATCGCGAGGATCGTGGCGGGAATCAGCGGAACGCCGAAGGACGTGTTGATCACCCAGGCAGCAACGGCTCCCAACGTCACCATCTCGCCGTGAGCGAAGTTGGTCAGGCCAGTGGTGCCGTAGATCAGGCTCAAACCCACACCGGCGATCGCGATCACGAGGCCGAACCGCAGACCGTCGACCGTCGTGCGGATCAGCTTCTCGCCGAAGCTGACATTCGAGGCGGTACGTACCTCGCCGAACGAGAAGATCACGGTGTTCGCGCGGCCGGCCACCACCTCGCGTTCGACAGCGGCTTGCACACTGACCCCGTCGGGAAGTGTGTCGGCAACGATCTCGAAGGTGTAGGTGCCCGGTGCCACGGCCAGTTCCCAACGGCCGTTCGATGCCGATTCTCCGGTGGCGACTTCCGTGCCGGAAGAATCGAGTGCACGGACGGTGACGCCCTCGAGGCGTGTGCCGCCGTTGTTGAGATTGCCGCTGACGGGGACAGCGTTGTCGGGAACCGGTGCTGTCGGTGTTGCGGATGCTGTCGGGGTCGGCGGTGTAGGGGAAGTGGTCGGTTCCTGAGCCGAAGCAGTTCCGGCCAGGCTGAGTAATGCGAAGAACGTCAGTAATGCAAAGGCCAGTAGTCGGCTGAGTGTCGCGAGGGTCTGCCGTTTCACTACGGGTGGGGCCACGTACGTCCTCCGAGCGGGTCGGGAATAGCGCGTCTGGACAAAGGTGCCGCGCAGCAGAGGGATTGTTTCGCTGCTGCGATTTCCGGACTCTAACGGCTCCGTTCGCTTCAGATGGGGTTCTGAGATTTCCGGGATGTTTCGGTTCCGTATCGAAGGCCGAAGGCTGCATCAATTGTCCGATTCTTGTGTCTGTTCCTGCGTAAACAACGGCGAAGGCGTCGATGTCGGTCGCGATCCCTAGACTGATGAACCGTGAGCCCCGCAACCACAACTCGGTCCAGCACGTCCACCGCTCCAGCCGGCACCACCGGCAAGGCGGACGATCGCCCTCTCTTGATGCTTCTCGACGGGCATTCGTTGGCGTTTCGCGCCTTCTACGCGCTGCCTGCAGAGAACTTCAAGACACACAGTGGGCAGGCCACCAACGCGGTGTACGGCTTCACGTCGATGTTGATCAACCTTCTTCGTGACGAGCAGCCCACCCACCTGGCCGCGGCCTTCGACGTGTCGCGTCAGACGTTTCGCGCCGACCTGTTCCCCGAATACAAGGCGCAGCGCGCGAAGGCTCCGGACGAATTCAAGGGCCAGATCGACATCACCAAGGACGTTCTCGGCGCGCTGGGCATCCCGGTCATGGCCGAGGAAGGTTTCGAAGCCGACGACGTGATCGCCACCTTGACCACGCAGGCGGAGGCCCTCGGATACCGGGTTCTCGTCGTGACCGGTGACCGTGACTCGCTGCAACTGGTGACCGACAACGTCACTGTGCTCTACCCGAAGAAGGGTGTCTCGGAGCTCACCCGATTCACGCCGACGGCCGTAGAGGAGAAGTACAGCCTCAGCCCGGCGCAGTATCCCGATTTTGCTGCACTGCGCGGCGACCCGAGTGACAACCTCCCCGGCATCCCCGGCGTCGGCGAGAAGACCGCCACCAAGTGGATCCGTGAGTACGGCGACCTGCAGGGACTGGTCGACAACGTGGACAAGGTCCGCGGCAAGGTGGGCGACTCACTGCGGGAGAACCTCGCGAACGTCCTGCTCAATCGTCAGCTCACCGAAATGGTTCGCGACGTTCCCTTGCCGTACACGCCCGAGCAGTTGGTGTTGGCCCCGTGGGACCGCGAGAAGATTCATGCGTTGTTCGACGATCTCGAGTTCAAGGTTCTCCGCGATCGACTGTTCGCGACCCTGTCGTCGTCCGAGCCCGAAGCAGAGGAAGGGTTCGAGGTCAGCGGCGACGCACTCGCCCCGGGTGCGGTTGCCGCGTGGCTCGACGCCCACGCACGAACCGGTGAGCGTCACGGCGTGACGGTGCTCGGAACCAGAACTCCGTTTGCCGGCGACGTCACTGCACTCGCGATCGCGGCCTCCGACGGTGAATGTGCATACATCGCGGCGTCGACGGCAACACCGGAAGACGAAGCAGCTCTCGGTGATTGGCTCGCCGACGCATCGCAGCCGAAGGCGCTGCACGAAGCCAAGTGGGCGATCCATGCTCTGCGTGGGCGCGGTTGGACGCTCGGTGGACTGACCAGCGACACTGCTCTGGCCGCGTACCTCGTCCGGCCGGGCCAGCGCAGCTTCAATCTCGACGACCTCTCGCTCCGCTACCTCAAGCGTGAACTGCGCGCCGAAACATCCGGCCAGGAACAGCTTTCACTGCTCGACGACACCGAACAGCTCGATGCCGAAGCGGCCGAGACCGCGATGCTCAGCGCTCAGGCCGTTCTCGACTTGGCAGCTGCACTGGACACCGAGTTGGAGTCGATCGAATCCAAGTCGCTCCTCTCCGACATGGAACTGCCGTTGACGATCGAGCTCGCTCAGATCGAGGCCACCGGCATCGCCGTCGACAGCGCGCATCTGCACGATCTTCAGAGCCGTTTCGCCTCCCAGGTCGCCGACGCAGCAAACTCGGCCTACGAGGTGATCGACAAGCAGATCAACCTGGGTTCGCCGAAGCAGCTGCAGGTGGTCTTGTTCGAAGAACTCGACATGCCCAAGACGAAGAAGACGAAGACGGGCTACACCACCGACGCCGAGGCGTTGCAGGGTCTGTTCGACAAGACAGGACACCCGTTCCTCGAACACCTTCTCGCGCACCGTGATGCGACGCGTATGAAGGTGACCGTCGACGGTCTTCTCAAGGCCGTAGCCGAAGACGGACGCATTCACACGACGTTCAACCAGACGGTTGCCGCGACCGGACGTCTGTCGTCGACCGATCCGAACTTGCAGAACATCCCGGTGCGAAACGACGCGGGGCGCGAGATTCGCGACGGATTCGTAGTCGGGCAAGGGTTCGACGTTCTACTCACTGCCGACTACAGCCAGATCGAAATGCGCATCATGGCGCACGTATCAGGCGACGAGGGACTGATCGAGGCATTCAACACCGGTGAGGACCTGCACAGCTTTGTCGGCTCGCGCGCATTCGGTGTACCGATCGAAGAGGTGACTCCAGAACTGCGGCGCCGGGTCAAGGCGATGTCGTACGGTCTGGCCTACGGGCTCAGTGCCTACGGATTGGCGTCGCAGCTGAAGATTTCGACCGAAGAAGCGAAGCAGCAGATGGATGCGTACTTCGCTCGTTTCGGCGGCGTGCGGGATTACCTCCACGCGGTGGTCGAGCAGGCACGTAAGGACGGCTACACCTCGACGCTCTACGGTCGTCGTCGCTACCTGCCGGACCTCAACAGCGACAACCGTCAGCGTCGTGAGGTTGCCGAACGTGCTGCCCTCAATGCGCCGATCCAGGGCACTGCGGCCGACATCATCAAGGTGGCGATGATCAACGTGCAGAAGGCTCTCGCTGACGCCGGATTGAAGTCGCGCATGCTGTTGCAGGTGCACGACGAATTGGTGCTCGAAGTGGTTGCCTCCGAGTTGGAGGAGGTCACCGCTCTGGTCAAGGACAAGATGGCCACAGCCATCGAGCTGTCGGTGCCTCTGGATGTTTCGGTGGGAACCGGTCGAAGCTGGGACAGCGCGGCTCACTAGGCAGCAACGAAAAAGGCTGGGCCGGAATCGACTTCGATTCCGGCCCAGCCTTTTCACGCTATTCAGCAGATGCGGTCTGCTCTGCGATCTGCTTGCGGACCTCGTCCATGTCGAGTGCCTTGACCTGAGTGACGAGCTCCTCGAGCTGAGCGGCGGGAAGCGCGCCGGCCTGGTTGAACACGAGTACGCCTTCGCGGAAGGCCATGATCGTGGGGATGGAGCGGATGTTGGCGGCCGCTGCGATTCCCTGCTCGGCCTCGGTGTCGACCTTGGCGTGAACGACGTCGGCATGCTTCTCCGAAGAGGCTTCGAACGTCGGTGCGAACTGGCGGCACGGGCCGCACCAGGAGGCCCAGAAGTCCACGAGGACGACGTCGCTGCCGTTGATCGTTTCGTCGAAGTTCTGCTGGGTGAGTGTCTGGGTGGCCACAGGGGTCCTTTCCATTGTGCGGGCTGTTGGTGTGTGCAACGCCCCGGAACCGCTGATTCTTCCCTGAGCCGATTTCAGCTTGCGTTCTCGGTCGCCCGAAACGTCCGGCGGTAGGCCTGCGGCGTGGTGCAACGCAGACGAATGAAGTGCTGGCGAAGCACGGCACCGCCGCCGAATCCGACGCGTTCTGCGATGACGTCGACGGAGAGGTCGGAATTCTCGAGGAGATGTTGGGCGGCCAGTACTCGCTGATCGCTGAGCCAGCGGGCGGGGGTTGTTCCCGTTTCCGCTTGGAAACGGCGCGCGAACGTGCGCGCGGACATGTTCGCGCGGGCTGCGACCATGCCCACAGTGAGGTCGAGGGCGAGGTTCTCCGTCATCCAGTCGAGGAGCGGGGCAAGGGTTGCACTCGGCGTCGAGGCGAGGGGAGTGGCAACGTACTGGGCTTGCCCACCGTCACGATGGGGCGGCACCACCATCCTTCTCGCGATGCCATTGGCAACGCGAGAACCCTGTTCTTTTCGGACGATGTGCAGGCACAGGTCAATTCCTGCCGCGGTGCCTGCGCTGGTGAACACCGGATCTTCGTCCACGTACAACACGTCCGGATCGACCTTGGCTTCCGGATACGTCTGGGCAAGCCTCTCTGCATGCCGCCAATGCGTCGTGCATCGCCTTCCGTCCAGTAGTCCAGCTGCCCCGAGGACAAACGCTCCGGTGCACAGACTCGCCACCTTGGCGCCCCGGGCTACGGCCTCGTTGAGTTTGACCAACAGGGGATCGACACTCGAGTCGGGACTCGGTGAGCACATGTACGCGTCGCCGGCGTCGTAGGTTCCGCCGGCGGACACGACGATGAGATCGGCGTCGTCGAGAGAATCGAGGTTGTACGGAACATCGATGTTGTACCCGAACCGCGTTCGGATCGGACCCGGAACTGCGGCGATCAGAGAGAAGTCGTACGTGGGGAGGCCGTCGTCGGATCGGTCGAAGCCGAAGACTTCACATGCCACGCCGAGTTCGAACGCCTCGGTCATCGGCATCAGTGGGACCACCACTTTCGCGAGCATCTTTCGAGTGTGACAGAAAAACAGGAAAGTGGCAGAAAATCGTCCAAGTCTGGCTTTTCTGCCACTACTGCCACGTGGGACATTCCGTCAGGCTGGACACATGGCAATCATCGTCGTCAGCGTCTTGGTCCTACTGGTCCTGAACGTACTAGCTCTTGCCGGCCGAACGCCCGACACTCGTCACGACGTCAGTCCGCACGGAGACTTCACCCTTTGAGGGCAAGTCTGGCCTTTCAATACACCGCAGCTGCGGTGGTGTGGGGAGCCAGTTTCCTCTTCATGAAGATCGGGCTCGAAGGTCTGTCCTTCACGCAGGTAGTTCTGTGGCGCTTGGTCTTCGGTGCGCTCGCGCTGGTTCTCGTGTCAGCGGTCAGCCGGATCGGCCTACCGAGGGACTTTCGCGTCTGGAAACACATGGCTTTTCTCGCAGCGACACAATGCATCGTGCCGTGGCTGCTGTTCAGTTGGGCGGAGCAAAACATGTCCTCGGGACTCGCGAGCATCTACAACGCCACCACGCCACTGATGACTATGGCTGTCTCCCTTGCCTTTCTGCCGGGGGAGACGCTGACGCGATACAAATCGCTGGGGTTGCTTCTCGGATTCGGTGGGGTGCTGATCGTATTGGCGCCGTGGAATCTCGGCGTCGGCGGAAGTGTCAGTTCTCAGGTCGCTTGCCTGGGAGCGACTGCCTCGTACGGGATTTCGTTTGTCTACCTCAGACGTTTCGTGCTTCCTCTCGGCGTCGACACCCGCACGGTCGCGTTATTGCAGATCAGTATCGGTGCATTCGTGATGGTTCTGGCCTCACCGGTCATCGCGAATACACCGATGCACCTGACGCCGGCAGTTGTCCTGTCGATGATCGCTCTGGGCGCACTGGGGACCGGGCTCGCATTCATCTGGAACACCAATGTCGTTCAGGGGTGGGGGCCGACTGCGGCGTCCACCGTCACTTACCTCAGTCCAGTGGTGGGCGTCGCTCTCGGCGCAATAGTCTTGAACGAAAGCGTTGGCTGGAATCAGCCGGTTGGTGCACTCGCGGTGATCGCGGGAATCCTGGTGACCCGACGTGCAACCCGATCTGTCACAGCGGCGGCGTCAGTAACCACTCCGTCTTCTGTTCGCCGTCCCAGCGCCTGATCGCGCCGCTGCGCCCGTGAATCACGTCGTTACCGACCAGGGCAATGGCTTCACCCAGACGTGCAGGTTCGACGCGTCGGGCGAGCGTCACATGAGGAGTCCACCCGCCGGGCTCGACGTGGGCGGGAAGCGCCGTCGAACCAACGGTTGCCTCGGCTATTTCTCGGTGCAGGTGAAGGAGTGCGCGCGAAGGAATGACCGAGCGCGCCAAGACCATCTGCTTGCCGCCGAACACGACGTAGCCACCGAGTCGGACCTCGAAGTCCGGGGCCGAGAAGCGCCGCTTCAACAGTCCGTCGACCTCCGCGGGGATCTCACGGGCGACGAACAGTGTGATGTGCGGACGGTTGGACGGGCTGTGATGAGAGGCCTGACTGGGTAAACCGGCGTCGGCGAGAAGCTGCCACTGTGCTCGGACTGCCGACTCACTCACCGGATCGAGGAGCAATTCCACCGACTGGACCATGGTGAGCAATGATTGCCTGATGACAGGTGCGAGCGCAATCGGTACTTCGGCCATGCGGCTGGGACTCATGCACGGCGACGGAATCGGCCACGAAATCGTCCCGGCGACACGGCAGATCGTGGATGCGGCGTTGTCAGCGGTTCATGCTCCGCCCGTCGAGTGGGTCGAGCTTCCGCTCGGGAGTACGGCCATCGACACTCACGGCACGCCGATTCCCGACGAAACCATCGATGCGTTGGGGCAGCTGCAGGGTTGGATTCTCGGACCCCACGACAGTGCGTCCTATCCGGAGAGGTTTCGCGGACAACTCACACCCGGCGGCGTCATCCGGAAGAAGTTCGAGCTGTTCGCGAACATTCGGCCGGCAGCGGCGTTCCCCGGTGTCAAGGCGATGGTCCCCGACATGGATCTGGTGATCGTCCGCGAGAACACCGAGGGGTTGTACGCGGATCGGAACATGGCAGTCGGCAGTGGTGAATTCATGCCGACGCCCGACATCGCGCTGGCCGTCGGTGTGTTCACCCGCGCTGCGTGTGAACGGATCGCACGCACTGCCTTCGCGTTGGCGTCGCGACGGCGCAATCACGTCACGATCGTCCACAAAGCCAACGTCCTCACACTGACCACCGGCCTGTTCCGTGACGCCTGCCGAACCGTCGCTGCGGAGTACCCACACGTAGTCGTCGACGACGAGCACGTCGACGCGATGGCGGCGCACCTGGTTCGGCGCGGCGGCGACTTCGATGTCGTGGTGACCGAAAACATGTTCGGCGACATCTTGTCGGATCTGGCGGGCGAGCTGTCCGGTTCACTCGGAACCGCGCCGTCGATCAACGCTTCCGAGACGCAGGTCATGGCTCAGGCTGCGCACGGTGCCGCACCCGACATCGCCGGGAAGAATCGGGCGAACCCGACGGCACTGTTCCTCTCGAGTGCAATGATGCTCGACTGGCTCGGTGATGCGCGTGGCGATCGGTTGTTGTCTGCGGCAGCACGCCGGATTTCAGATGCCGTTCGCACGACCATCGCGTCGGGCATCGCGACCGCCGACCTCGGCGGTTTGGCATCGACCAGCGAATTTTCCGAAGTCGTGTACGCACACACTCTGCGTCGCTGATTCTTGTACGACAGGCCGGAATCTTGCGAAGTCGGCGACGGTGGAACTCCTGCCGTAACCTACCGTTCGACTGAATTTCGGATGGACGTTGCAAGTGCGGCGATCGACGAGTGGAGAGCAGAGTCGTGGTCGATGAAAACGCACGGGCACCAAGGCCACGTGGCGTGAGTTATGGCTCGAGCAGTGGCGGGCGTATCCGCGCCAACGTGGTGCGAGTCTTGTTGGTGGGCTTGATCGTCGCACTGTGCGGCGGGTGTGTGACCAACAACGAGGGCCTCGTTCCGGAGGGGCCGCCACTTGACATCCAGAAGGTGCCCGAGATCGCCGCCCTGTTGCCCCCGAACGTCAGGGAGTCGGGCAAGCTGCAGGTCGGGGTCAACATTCCTTACGCACCAAACGAATTCAAAGATGAGAATGGCAAAATCGTCGGCTTCGACGTCGACATCATGAACGCAGTGGCGACTGTGCTCGGGGTCGAAGCTGTCTATAACCAGGCCGACTTCGACAAGATCATCCCCGCTATCCAGTCGGGAAGCTACGACCTCGGCATGTCTTCGTTCACCGACTCCAAGGAGCGGGAGAAGTCGGTCGACTTCGTCACGTACTACAGCGCAGGTATCCAGTGGGCTCAGCGGCCGGACAATCCCGTGGACCCGAACAATGCGTGTGGGTTGCGAGTGGCGGTACAGACCACAACTACCGAGGACATCGACGAAGTACCCGCCAAGAGCGAGGCATGCGTTGCTGCGGGCAAGCCGCCCATCGAGAAGATCAAGTACGACAGTCAGGACGATGCGGCCAACGCACTCATCCTGGGTCGAGTCGACGCGTTGTCTGCGGATTCACCGGTGACCGGCTACGCGATCAAACGGAGTAAGGGGCGGATGGAAGCTGCGGGTCAGCCCTTTGATTCCGCGCCGTACGGCTGGCCGATCGTGAAGGGTTCCGCCCTTGGTCCCGCCCTGCAGCAGGCAATGCAGTACCTGATCGACAACGGCGTCTATCAACAGATCGCGCAGACCTGGAGTGTCGAGGCCGGCGTCATCGAAGTATCCAAGATCAACGGCGCGGAAAGCTGATGAACATGACAACAACTGAGACTGGCGATCCGGCGCCGATCAAGGCGATCCCACTGCGCAGACCGGGCCGATGGGTCGCAGCAGTCGTGGTGGTGGTCCTGGTAGGGCTCTTTATCTACGGTTCGGCGACCAATGAACAGTTCGGCTGGGCGACTTACCGCCAGTACCTCTTCGACGATCGAATTTCGAAGGCCGCCTGGGTCACCATTCAACTGACAATTCTGTCGATGGCAGCCGCGATCGTTCTGGGCATCGTCCTCGCGGTAATGCGGCTGTCGCCGAACCCGGTGCTGAAGTCCGCTGCCTGGGTGTATTTGTGGGTCTTCCGCGGCACGCCCGTTTACGTCCAGCTCGTCTTCTGGGGTCTCTTCCCCTCCATATACAAGAGCATCGATCTCGGCGTTCCGTTCGTCCATCAGTTCGTGCATTTCGACATGCAGGATCTCCAGGCGGCGTTTCTCTTCGCAGTCATCGGACTCGCATTGAACGAGGCGGCGTACATGGCCGAAATCGTCCGTGCAGGTATCGCCTCGGTCAACGAAGGTCAGACCGAAGCGTCAGTGGCTTTGGGAATGACGTGGGGCCAGACGATGCGGCGAACGGTCCTTCCCCAGGCGATGCGGGTGATCATCCCACCGACCGGCAACGAATTGATCAGCTTGCTCAAGACGACTTCGCTGGTGACCGCAGTGCCGTTGAGTACCGAACTCTACGGACGAGCGAGAGACATATCCGGTGCAAATTTCGAGCCGATCCCACTCTTGATGGTCGCGGTTACGTGGTACCTCGCAATGACCAGTGTTCTCATGGTCGGCCAGTACTACGTCGAACGCCACTATTCGAAAGGGTCGACGAGGACGCTCACCACTCGCCAGCTTCAGGCACTCGCCGACGCACAGGGCAAAGAAACGGTAGTGGAGACACTCCCGGATATTCCAGGAGGAGAACGCAGATGACACCGATGGTCAAGGCAGACCGGGTCTGTAAGAACTTCGGCGCGCTCGAGGTTCTCAAAGGGGTCTCACTCGAAATCGATCCCGGCCAAGTTCTGTGCCTCGTCGGGCCGTCCGGGTCGGGCAAGTCGACGTTCTTGCGCTGCATCAATCACCTCGAGCAGGTCAACGCCGGCCGACTGTACGTCGACGGCGACCTGGTGGGCTACTCGGAGAAGAACGGAAAACTGTACGAACTTCACCCGCGAGCAGCGGCCAAACAGCGCCGCGACATCGGGATGGTGTTTCAGCACTTCAATCTGTTCCCACACCGCACCGCTCTCGAGAACATCATCGAAGCGCCGACGCAGGTGAAGCGCGTCAGTAAGAAGAAGGCTGTCGAACGAGCGAAGGACCTCCTCGATCAGGTCGGGTTGAGCGCCAAAGCCAACGCCTACCCGGCCCAGTTGTCGGGTGGTCAGCAGCAAAGAGTTGCCATCGCCCGCGCACTCGCGATGGACCCGAAGCTCATGCTGTTCGACGAGCCGACGTCCGCGCTCGACCCCGAACTGGTTGGTAGGACCCCATTTGGTGAGCCACTCGCTATCAGAGAATCAATGCGTGTGAAT